>NZ_JBBCUM010000002.1:0-463778 GCF_037147855.1 Allobosea sp. MMO-172
ACGGCTTATGGAATTCCATCAGCCATATCGTCACGCTGTTCGAACCACAAGAATGCGCAAACTACTTCAGATCGTGCGGATATGAACCCGAGTAAAGCGGACACGCTCTAGATTGAAGAACCGATCAAATGAGGATGTTCCCACTAAAGCAACGGTCAAAATTCGATCCTCCAAATGACTATCTGAGCAAATCCATCCATTAACGATCGCGTGTACGGTAGCGTTTCAGGCCGTGAGAAGAACGTGTCTCGCTTTTCGTTTATTTCGACACAGAAAATTTGCGGATTTCAGCGCCGTCGACCGCCATCGATAAAAGAGCTTTCTCTTCTCCACCGAGCCCCTATTCATCGGCAAGGTCAATATTCTCTACGACTGACGATCCACGCATTCAAGAGCCACGCCGCCGCGCTGGCCGCTGCGCATGCGCAACTGATCCTCCATCCGCGTGCATGGCTTTCTGTTTACGCTTATTCCGTTGCATGCACGAGACCCTGCCAACTTCCTCAATGGTGGCGATGGCTTCGGAGAATGACTATGGTAATGTCTTTCGACGCATGGGGAGCTACTGTAGCATTTCGTCACCAATGACATCAGCTCTTCGTCGCCGACGCATCGCTTAATCGAGCTTCCATACAGCGCCGCTCAGACCATTTGCCTTACTGACAACGGACAGTCCATCAGGCCTATCGGTCTTCGCCAGCTATTACTTCGAGCAATTTCCAGCCGTCGGTCGCCATTCGAAAATCTCTATCCTCTCAAAGACACCGGATCGCACTAAGGGATCGCCATCGCTGAATGCTTGAAATTCTCCCAGCGAAGCCACCGCCGCGATCACCGAGCCCCGCTCTTCTCGCTGGTTTTAGGCGGCGCGGACGGACCTGAAAGTATGATTTCGATTTACTTCGTCAGGCTCAAGCATCGCATCTCCTCGCACCCCTCTCGGCAACGCAGGATTCACTAAAATAGCATTCGACATCTATGCCTCCTCTCTAAAACTAGGAGAGCAGTTCTTTATGTCGTTATGTGGGGGCAATTGTGCATGTCGCCCGACAGCGGCGACGGCCTGTTCCCTTGAAAGGCTCGATCCGTTGCAACGGCACATCTGCACAGTTGTCATGTCTAAACCCTGTAATCGTCATATGTCGAAGCCTCGTTCGGCAACAACATCAGCAATCACACGCTGATCGGAAAGGTGGGGTCAAGGCACCGCTTCGTCCCGGATGCGAACAGGAAGAGTGCGGCCGGTTTGGCCGTGACGGGAATGGGCTGGAGAAGAGGTTTCCGGCGCTCGTCGCGGAGAACCATCATGTCCGATGAAACCGGAGCGAACGCGGGCGAAACCCGCCCCTCGTTGCTGACAAACGAACTGCGCGAGCGACTGCTCGCCAACGGCCGCAAGCGCGACACCGACCACATACCGGTGATCAAATTCATCAATCCCGTCGGCACCGGCCTCTGGCTTGCCAGTGAGTTGGATGCGGATGGCGATACACTGTTCGGCGTCGCCGATCTCGGCGAACCGGAGCTCGGCTTGTTCAGCCTGGCCGAGTTGGAGAGCCTCCTCCTGCCGCTGCGCTCGCGGATCGAGCGTGATCCGCACTTCGTCGGGCATTACCCGGTCTCGATTTATGCCGAGGCGGCGCGATCGACAGCAAGCCTCGCCGAAGGCATCCGGTTGATCGGCATCATTCATGCCCTACGCCGGGGGGACGAGTGATGCGCTTTCGTCCTGGATTTCGCGTGACGCCTTTTGTCGAAACAACGCGCAAGCGCGCGGCCTTTCTGCGCAAGCAACGGCTGGAGCGGGAAGCTTTCCCGCTCTTCGCCTCCGATATCGCGGCCGGGCAACATGATGTCGAGCGTGAGATGGCCTGCCGAGCGCTGCGTTGGGAGGAGTGGCAGAAGACCAATCGCGCGGAACGTGCTGCGCGCTGGCGCAAAGCCCGCGCGCGGCTGTTTTCGTTCCCCGACGATCTGCGCCAGACGATCCGGAACGTCTGGCGGAGCTGCCCCTATCCGGCCGATCCGGCGAGCTTCGCCGATTTCCTGCACCAGATCGCGGTCGGGCGACTCGATCCTCACCGGCCGCCATGGGTGTTCCACCCGAAGACGGCGGCGCGGATCACGACGAATCCCGACACGTTTTCCGAAGCGTTCCGCCGCATCGGCCACAAGCAGATGGAGGGCCATATTGGGGAGGATCTGCTGTTCTGCGGTAATCTCGGCGCCGGCATCCTGTTCTTGTGGCGTCGGGTGCGTGTGGCCGATCCTGCTGGTGCTTCCGCGTCGAGCTTCGACCCGCGCCTGGTCGCGGCGGTCGATCGCGGCGCGGGCGAATGGGTGGAGATCGAGGTCCGTGGGGCTTGCCCGGATGCGCATACCGTCCTGATAGAACAGCTCGCGCAAGCGGCCGAGACGCGACCTGTCGTGGTTCAACGCATCGGGACGGTCCGATCGCCCGAGAGCGAGAGGGTGGAGGGTGTTTCCATGACGGGTTGATGGCCAGAGAGAGGGTCTCCGGCGCCCGTCATGGAGATCGATCCCATGAACATGCAAGTGCTCGAAGCCCGTCGTGATGTGAGCGGCGGCTACAAGGTGGATGTCAGCCGCGGCGAGCGCATCGGCCGCGTCTCGTCCGAATGGTTCTCGCGGCCCGACGACGAACGCTATCTCTCGCTTTCCGATCTGGCGCGCTCCGTCCGCAGCCGCTCGGAGCGCAGCCGGACGCGCGTGGTGGAAACTGCGCTGATCCATGTCGAGGCAAGCCGCGACAATCCCGAGCGGCTCTCACTGATCCTGCCGGGGTCGGAGGCGCCGGTCGCGCCGACGCATTGGAGCTTCGGCCAGCTCGCTGCCCAGGTCGGTGCGCCTGCCGCCTATCTCCGCAATCTCCCGGCGGCACTCGCCGGCATCAATCTGCAATATGGCCTGAGCACCCACCGGGCCGAGCAGATCAAGACGCTCGAAACCGACAATGCTCGATCTGGGGGCCGCATCGATCTGCGGGCGGCGACGGGCGTCGATTACGGGCGAATCCACGATTTCGAACTCGTGGAAGCCGTACAGCGCATCGCCGGCAACGGCACGGGCGACACCCGCTGGAAGGTGCCGGGCGTGCTCGACTGGTCGACGGGCGTCTACAATCCGCGCGTCGACATCACCAAGGACACGACGACGCTCTATGCCTCGGATCGCGATGTGTTCCTGTTCCTCGTCGACGATCTGAATCCCATCGAGGCGGGCAAGCTGCCTGACGGTTCGCCCGATCTCTTCTTCCGCGGCTTCTATTGCTGGAACAGCGAGGTCGGCGCCAAGACGCTCGGCATGGCGAGTTTCTATCTGCGCGCTGTGTGCCAGAATCGAAACCTCTGGGGCGTCGAGGATTTCGAGGAAATCACCATCCGGCACAGCAAATACGCCGCCTCGCGCTTCGCTCATGAGGCGGCTCCGGCGCTGATGAACTTCGCCAATTCCTCGGCCCAGCCCTTCGTCAACGGCATTCGGGCGGCACGCGAGCGGATCGTGGCGCGCACGGACGAGGACCGCACCGACTTTCTGCGCCGGCGCGGTTTCTCCAAGGCCGAGACCGGCAAAATCATCGACACGGTGCTTGCCGAGGAAGGCCGCCCTCCGGAATCGATCTTCGACTTCGTACAGGGCATCACCGCCGTCGCGCGCGACAAGCCGCATCAGGATGCTCGCCTCGACATGGAGGCGAAGGCGAAGAAGCTGCTCGATCGCGCGGCCTGACTCTCGCAAAGCCGGAAATGCGGGTTTCCGTGTCTCCGGCTTTGCACTTGTGCGTCTTTCCGGATCGTCGTGCCGTGGCGCTGCCCTTCAGAGGAAGAGGCGGCGCTTCGCTTCGTGACGGGTTTGGGTTCGAGAGAGGGTCTCTCGGCGCTCGTCACGGAGTAAGACCGATGGCAAAAGCCAATCAGAAAATCACCCTGTCGCCGGCGCGCGACATTCCCTTCGACAAGCTGGTGCTCAGCCAGTCGAACGTCAGGCGCGTGAAGGCCGGCATATCGATCGAGGAACTGGCCGAGGACATCGCCCGGCGCGGCACGCTGTTGCAGAGCCTCAACGTCCGCCCGATGCTCGACGCCGACGGCAACGAGACCGGAATGTTCGAGGTGCCGGCCGGCGGGCGCCGCTACCAGGCCCTGGCGCTGCTGGTGAAGCAGAAGCGTTTCAACAAGACCTCGCTCGTGCCGTGCGTCGTGCGGGACGCCGCGACGCCGGTTCTCGCCGAGGACGACAGCCTCGCGGAAAACACCCAGCGCGTCGCGCTGCATCCGCTCGACCAGTTCCGCGCCTTCCTCGACATGAGGAGCAAGGGCATGGGCGAGGAGGCGATCGCCGCCGCCTTCTTCACCACGGTGCAGGTGGTCAAGCAGCGCCTGCGTCTGGCGGCGGTCGCGCCCTCGCTGCTCGACGTCTATGCCGAGGACGGCATGACGCTCGACATGCTGATGGCCTTTACCGTCTCGCCCGACCATGCCCGCCAGGAACAGGTCTGGGAGACGATCCGGAATAGCTGGCAGAAGGAGCCGTACCATATCCGCCGCATGCTGACCGAAACCACCGTCCCTGCGTCCGACAAGCGGGCTCTGTTCGTCGGCGCTGCGGCTTATGAAGCGGAGGGCGGCATCGTGCTGCGCGACCTGTTCCAGCAGGACGGCGGCGGCTGGTTCCAGGATATCGCTCTCCTCGACCGGATGGTCGCGGACAAGCTGAAGGTCATGGCCGACGAGACCGCTGGCGAAGGCTGGAAGTGGATCGAGGCGTCGGTGAACCTGCCCTATGGCCACACCCACGGCCTGCGCCGGATCGACAGCGATCCGCTGGAACTGACCGAGGACGAACAGGCGGCGATTGCGGCGCTGGAGGCGGAGCAGGAGAAGCTCACCGAGGAATACCAGGACGCCGACGAACTGCCGGACGAAGTTGATGCGCGCCTCGGCGAGATCGAAGCCGCGCTTGAGCAGTTTGAGCAGCGCCCGGTTCGTTTCCGTCCTGACGAGATCGGCCGTGCCGGCGCCTTCGTGACCATCGGCACGAACGGTTCAGTGACCGTCGATCGTGGTTACATCCGCCCCGAGGACGAACCGGTCGAAGACATGGCCGCATCCGGTTCGGATGGCGAGGGCGCCGATGGCGAAGCTTCGGAGCCGAGCGCCGCGCAGCCTGCGATCGTGCGCACCGTCATCACACTCGGTGGCGAGCCCGTCGAGGCGGAGGATGACGAGGACGATGCCTTCAAGCCGCTGCCCGAGCGGCTGGTGATCGAACTCACCGCCTACCGCACGCTGGCGCTTGCCAACGCGCTCGCCGAGCATCCGCAGGTCGCCATGACGATGCTGCTGCACAAGCTGGTGCGGGATGCCTTTCATGTCGCCCATCAGGGCGGTTGCCTGCAGGCGTCGGTACGCGACGTCTATCTCGGCGCGCAGGGACCGGACCTGAAGGACAGCCCGGCGGCCTCCGCCATCGAGCAGCGCCGCCAGGACTGGAGGCACGATATCCCGACTGAAGACGAGGCGCTGTGGGATTGGCTTGTCGCGCTCGACGAGGCCAGCCGCATGGCGCTGCTCGCCCATTGCGTCTCGGCCGGTGTCAATGCGCTCTACGAGAAGCCCAACCCCTACAGCGGTTCGGGTGTCAGCGAGCGCGGGCTGAAGGAGCGGCTCGCACAGGCCGATCGGCTGGCGCGGGCGACGGGTCTCGATCTGGTGGAAGCGGGATGGCGGCCGACGGTCGGCAACTATCTCGGCCGCGTCACCAAGGCCCGTATCCTCGAAGCGGTGCGCGAGGGAGCCGGCGAACGGGCCGCTCAGCTCATCGACCATATGAAGAAGGGCGACATGGCCAAGGAAGCCGAACGGCTGCTCGCCGATACCGGCTGGTTGCCCGAGCCGCTACGTGTTTCGCAGACCGACGACGATCAGGTCGTCGAACCCGGCGCTCAGGGGGAAAGCGAAGAGGCGCTCCCCGACTTCCTTACCGGTGACGACGAGGATGAAGAGAGGGCTGACAACGACGACGATCGGGATGTCATGGTCGCGGCGGAATGAACACCAGGGCGGAGCCGGAGCGACCGGCTTCGCCATCCCTCATCACGGCCCGGACTGTCCGCAGCGATCGCCGGGCCATTTCGTCAGGAGATCATCATGGCGCTTCCAGCCCATGCCATCGCGAATTTCAACACGCTGCTCCGCGCCGCCGAAAACGGTGATCTGACGCTGGTCGAGTGTAACGACGCAGCCACCGGCGAGCCGCGCTACGTTCTCAGTGCCGTCGTCTTCACGGACGGCAGCCACGTCTTCACTCCGTTCGGACATCTCGCCACCGGTGATCCGTTTGAGAAGTATCTTCCGCCCGGTGCGCCGGGCGGGCCGGGTTGACGGGGTCATTCTTCTTGCGGGCGCTCCACCATGACGTGGGGCGCCTTTTCCCATGTTCGGCTATTCACGATCGGGCGAGCAATGCTTCAGCTGATTTTCTGAAGGAAGGCTTTGAACACCGCGTTGAATTCGTCCGCCTTTTCCCGATGGACGCCGTGACCGGCTCCATCGATCCGGACCGGCTTTGGCGTCGCGAGGTTCGTGTAGGACAGGCTGTCGATGTAATCCAGATTGATCACCGGATCATCGGCGCCATTGACGATCAACAGCGGGGCTTGCGTGGTTTCGGCGATCTTTCGCTGGTCGCTGGTATTCCCGGCCTGCGCGTCCTCCATCATGTATTGCCGGGCTCGCCCATCGGTGCGGCGGATCGCAGCAAGGAAGAACGCGCTGTCCCGGCTCTCATGTCCCAACGCCATTGCGGCGGTCATGGAGACCTGCTCTTCAGTCAGCTCCGGGCTTCCGGTATAGGCCATTTCCGGGCTCGGCACGAAGCCGGCCATCAATCCCTCGATGCTGTTTTCGATCGGCGGCGTGCCGAAGATGGCGAGTCCGGCAATCGACGCTTCATGCCGCGCCAGCAATTCCAGCGCGACATGGCCGCCGAGCGAATGGCCGAGAAGCGCGTATCGCTGCACGCCGAGACCGGCCAGCAGCTCGTGAATCACGTCTGCGTAGCCGCTCATGCTATAGCTCCGGCGCGGATCGATCGCGTCGGCGGATCGGCCATGGCCAGGTAGATCGATGGCGATGGTCCGGTAGCTGCCTTGCAAGGCGGAAATCTGAGACGCGAAGCTTTCCTTACAGATCGAATTGGCATGCAACATCACGACGGGCAGGCCGTCGGAGCGATTGTCGTTGTAGGCAATTCTGCCATGAGACGTGTCGATAAACTGTTCTTCCATCAATCCTCTCAAGTCGGCGTCGCGTGTGGGTTCGTGCTGTTTAAGTCGGCGACGACCGTTGCGGATGTTCATGACGCAGTGGAAGAATGCAATCTGCAAATCTGCAGTATCCGGCCGCACCGCGGGTAGACGAGCTGCCACGGTGTCAATTCACTATGGGTGTAACTGGATCAAGGGCGCGCAGCACTTCTTGAATTTCCTGCCGCTGGTGCAAAAGCATGGATCGTTTGGTTTCGTGGTCCGCGCCAGATCGACGAACACAGCGCCGAGGCTGTTCTGGAGATCCTGCGCAAGGCTTGCCAACCGGCTTCGGTCGATCGAAATCTGATTGCCGACCGAACACGCCTCCATCGTCCGCTGTATCCGGTCGGCTGCCTCGATCCAGCCCTCGACGCTGGCGAACTCGCCATGGCTCCGCTTGATATTGATCCGCCGCCGTTGGCCGATGAAGTCGTATTCTCTTGTCGGGTCCGGCAAGAACAGAAAACGCGCTTCGCCGTTTGCCGGCGGCGTGATGTCGCTCAGCACGCCGTCCTTTTCCCAAACGGCGTGGTGTTCGGCTTCGATAAATACGCGCGGCCATTCCCAGATCAGCCATCCGTAAAGCATCGCGCCGCCGTCACTGTCGACTTTGGCGGCGACGTTGTTGAAGCACTCGGATGGCAGCGCTTCAGGCGCTGGGGTTACGGAAACATAGACCGGCAGGGCATCGGGATTGATGCTCCGGCAAAATGCGAGCACCGGTGCGCTGATCGCCTTCGGCGTCGTAGTATAGCTTCGGGTGAACAGGTCTCTGCTGATGGCGGGCACGTCAGGCGGCTTCCCTGGATCGAGGGCTACGACGTTCTAACGACGATGATCTTCGAGAGCCCGAGATCGGCGGCACGCAGCTTCGCGCGTTCCATGACTTCATCCAGCAACATGTCGAAAGGGCCTGAGCCGCCCCAATCATCCTCGTCGCTCGGATAGAAGTAACCTTTCTGAACTCCGGAAATCTTGTCCCGGTGCGCGCGAAGCACGAGGTGCCTTTCGGGGGGGATTTCGTCCGGTGCCCAAATAACTGCGACCATCGATCAAGACTCCAAAACATATCGAGGCCAAGGATAACATCGGACATCGATTCGCACGAACCATGATGTTCATGTCGACACGGAAACGCTGATGTAACAGGTGACCTATGGAGCTCGATCCTCAGTCGATCGATCGAATCTGGCATGCGCTGCAACGAACGGCGTCCCGCGGCGATGTCGCCGACAACCGCATGACCGTCGCCGGCGGTCACGTGCCCATGCCGACGGCCTCCGTCGCTCCGGCATCGGCCGGGGCGGCCCTGTCCAACCGGCAGCTCAACACCGGCGCCGTCACCGCGAAGACCACTGTCGGCGCTAATCTCGCGCCCAATTGCGGTTGGACCGCCGACAGCATAATCGGTGTCACTGGCAAAGCCGGCTCCGCCTTGGCCTATGGCAATGCCGCGCTCGACGCCGCGACCGTCAGTGGAAACGGCGTGCCCGTGGCGTGGGTCAGCAACGCGCAGGTCAATCGCGGGCCGGTCTCGGCCACCGTCATCCCGCAATAACCGTCCCGCTCGGCGCGGCCGGTCGGCCACCTTCCGCGCCAGAGGAAGCCGCCATGCCAAACACCAGGGGCGTGGCGTCGTTTCGTCATACTTGACCAAACGTCAGTATTCGCCGGGCTGATTCTTAAGTTTCCGCATCGACCGGGGCGCGATGCCGAATTCGTTGCGGAAGCTCCGGCTGAAATGCGAACCGTCGTTGAACCCCCAGGCCAGTGCGATTTCGGTGATAGACAGTGGCTGTGATTCCATCTCGATGGCTTGCCGGCAGCGCTGCAGTCGTTTCGTCAGTATCCAACGCGAGACCGACTGGCCGCGCGTCGAAAAGAGCTTGTGAAGATATCGAAGTGAAATGCTGTTGGCTTCTGCGATTTCCGCGGGATTCAAGTCGGGATCTGCAAGCCTCTCGATAATGAACCGGCATATACGGTCGTAGTGATCTTTGCCTGAGCCGGACTGAGGGCCGCGCTTGGCACGGATACCCGCCGATACCAGTTCTAGCGTCGTATCGGCGACCAGGCGCAAATGTTCGTCCTCGAAATGGTCGAGTCCGGAGGCCAGTTGCCCGAGATGAGCACCAACGAGTGGTCCAAGCTTCTCCGTTCCCTCCACCCGCATTCCACCAAGCTCGTCGATCTCCGGCAGAAAACGACGCATCGATTTTTTCGGAACGAGGATCGTCATTTTATGAAGCGGTTCGAGGACCCGGAATTCCATCGCCTTGCGGCTGTCCCAGATCACGAAATCCCCAGGCCGCAGGATGGCTTCCTGATCGCCCTGGCGAACGACCTCGGACCCGGAAAGCTCGAACAGGATACCGATGTAATCCCCGTTGGTTCGATTTATATGACGTGATGATCGGAACCCCTCGCACGGATCGCATCGGCATCCGACCAGCCGAAGATCGTCTACGTCCCTTGCGACGATCTCGGCGTTGAAGTCACGCTCTCGGCCGACAAGCTCCCAGTCGAGATGCGTCGCGCTCAGCGCGTCGCTCCATGCATCAAAGCGACCGCCAGCCGAAACATCGGCCGTGGTCCAGGTCTGCTTTCGCATCTGTACCTCCCGAATACCCGTCTTGCGCGGGCTTGAATGCCGTCTGCATCCATCGATGAAGCTACTTCAAAGTGCACTCTCGAACAAGTTTGGTTCCCGCTCGGGCAGGATTGCCACCGTTCTGCGTGCGAGAATTGCTCCACTGTCAAAGGGAGGAAGAACAACATGCGCAAAGACATCGAATTCAAGACCGAGGACGGTGTGACGCTTCGTGGCTGGCATTATGTGCCGGACAAGGCCAACGGCCCGTTCCCGACCATTGTCATGGCCCACGGGTTCTCGGCCGTGAAAGAAATGTATCTCGACAAGTTCGCGGAAAAGTTCGCCGAGACCGGGTTGGCCGCCGTCGTTTTCGACAACCGCAACTTCGGCGCCAGCGACGGCGACCGGCGCCAGCATATCAACCCTTGGCAGCAGGTGTCCGACTATCGCGACGCGATTACTTATGCCGAGGCTCTGCCCGAGACGGATGCCTCGCGCATCGGCATCTGGGGATCGAGCTATTCCGGCGGTCATGTGCTCGTGGTCAGCGCGCTGGACCGGCGCGTGAAGGCCGTAGTCTCGCAGGTGCCGCTAGCGAGCGGCTACGCCAACGCGCGTAAACTGATCCGCGCAGATTTCATCGGGCCGACGCAACGCCTGTTCGAGCAAGATCGTCGTAACCGTATGAAGGGCGAGAAGCCCGCGATGATCCCGGTGGTGGACGAGAATCCGATGGCGCCGTCGGCGTTGCCCACGGCGGATTCCTGGAAATGGTTCACCGAGACGCACAAGTTGCGCGCGCCGTCGTGGAAAAACGAGGTGACGTTGCAATCGGTCGAGATGTTCATCGAATACGAACCCGCGAGCTATATCTCGTTCATCAGCCCGACGCCGCTGCTGATGATCGTGGCGCTCGGGGATCACCTGACGATTGCCGAAGAAGCTGTTGCCGCCTATGAGCGGGCGCGGCATCCCAAGAAGTTGGTGACGCTCAAGGGGGGCCATTTCGACGCCTATGTCGCCGATTTCGACAACGCCTCCACGGCCGCGACGGGCTGGTTCAAGGAGCACCTTTCGGTCTGAAAATCGAGCGCGGTCGTCTTCGAGGCCGCTCCGCTTTTTCATCCCGTCATCCTCAAGCCGGAGGCTTGCGGTGAGGCGAATGTCATTCCGGCCAGGCAGAGCAACGCCCCGAGGCGGCGAGATTGTCATTGTTTTCCGGTTTCCGGAATAATTGGTATGGTATGCCACCACTCAGGCGGCTGCGTGAAGCAGACCAAAACAGAGCCCCGTCTCTCGAAAGAGGCGGGCTTTTGGCTTTCCTGAGTGTACGTCCGACCTTGCGATAGGCGTAGCGCAAGGCGGTGTCAGTCCGCCTGCCGGGTTCCGTTCCAGGCGCTCCCCTGCACGGATATCGTTTCATCGTGAGCGACCGCTTCCCGCGCGCGCGTCCCATCGCCCCAACGTAACGGCTATCGCGACGATCATCATGGCGCATGCCAGCAGGAAGGTGACCCGCATTCCGGCGGCGATGGCCGAGGGTGTCGCATGGGTGAAGTCTTCCGTCCCGACGCCAAAGGCGAAGACGGCGCCCATGGCGGAAGCGCCGGCGATCAGGCCAATATTGCGCGACAGGCCGAGCAGCCCGGAGACCGTGCCGCGTCGATCCTTGGCGACGTCGGCGAGGGCCGCGGTGTTGTTGGCGGCCTGGAAGAGCTGGTAGCCGGGCGTCAGCACGACGATGGAGAGCACATAGCCGGCGACGCCGATCATAGTCGGAAGCAGCGCCAGCAGCAACGTGCCTGCGGTCAGCAGGACGAGACCGATGGCGAGTACGCGGCCGCTGCCCCAGCCATCCACCAGCCGCCCGGACGGGACGCCGCTGAAGATGGAGATGACCGGCCCGACCGCCATGACGAAGCCGACCTGCGTCGCCGTCAGGCCGAGCCCGATGCCGAGATAGAAGGGTCCGAACACCAGCGTCGTCATCATCACGGCGGCAATCAGGATGTTGACGAGCAGATTGGGGACCAGAGCCCGGTTCATCACCGGCCGCAGGCTCGCCGACATGGTTTTGCCCTTGCCCGCGTCGCCCGGCAGCATCGACACGGCGAGGATCAGCGCCAAAGCCGCCAGCGGCACCTGCACCCAGAAGATGCCGCGCCATCCCGCCAGTGGGATCAGCAGTCCGCCGAGCGAGGGGCCGAGCGCCGTCCCCAGGGCCGATACCGTGCCGAGAAGACCCATCGCCCGGCCAACACGCGCCTCGTCCGCACTCTGGCGCGTCAGCGCCATGGCGAGTGTCATCAGGAAGGCCGCGCCGATGCCCTGAACCACCCGCGCGCCGGTCAGCAGCCACAGGCTCGGCGCGACGGCGCAGAGCAGCGAGGCGACCGCGAAGAGGACGAGCCCCATGACGAGCATGGGCTTCAGACCGAAACGGTCGCCAAGCCGGCCGGCGATCACCACCGAGACCGTCAGGGCGGCGAGATAGGCGACGACCACCGCCTGCACCTGCGAGAACGGTGCGGAAAACGCCTCCGCCAGTGCCGGCAACGCGATGTTGGCGATGCTGGTGCCGAGCGAGGCGAGCCCCATCGCCAGCGCCAGTGTTACGGTGATGCCTGTCTGTGCCGTCCCCGACGGGACGGATTTTTCCTGTTCCAATGCCTTGCCCTCTTGCTTCGATGCTCGTTGGGGAACAGGCTGCCACTTCAAGTCGAGTTGAGGTCAAGCATGAAATTCCTGGATATCGGAGAGGTCGCGACACGAAGCGGAATCAAGCCTTCGGCGCTACGTTATTACGAGGAGGCCGGGCTGATAGCCTCGGTCTCACGGCATGGCTTGAGACGGCAGTTTCCGCCCGAAGTTCTGTTGCAGCTCAAGCTGATCGCGATGGGGAAATCGGCGGGATTCTCGCTGGACGAGATCGCCGGCATGTTCGGCCGCAATGGCCTGCCGGAGCTGCCGCGCGACGTGCTCCATCAAAAGGCCGACGCCATCGATCGGCAAATCCACGAGCTGACCGCCCTGCGCGACACGCTCCGCCACGTCGCCGATTGTCCGGCGCCATCGCATATGGAATGCCCGACGTTCCGACGATTGATCGACGTGGCGGGAAAACGCGGCGGAAAACGCCCGGCCTCCCCAATTACGCGGGGATGACGCCATTGGCGCGGAACCACGCCATCTCATCGCGCAGCGTTTCACTCAAGGGACGGAAACGCAGGCCGAGTTCGCGCTCGCTTTTGGTGTGATCGTAGCGTGAGCGGTCGTCCTCGGTGGCGACGGTTCGCGCCATCGCCCAGCTCAGCAGCACCGGGCGGCCCGTCAGCCGGGCATAGACCTCGTAGCCGGCGGCGAGCAGGTGCATCAGCCACAGCGGGATGCGGCGGCGCGGCGGCGGCACATCCGACGCCTCTGCGACCAGCGGCAGGAGATCGGACATCGTCATATGGCGCCCGGCCGCGAGATAACGCTCGCCGCGCCGGCCCTTGTCATTGGCGAGGATCATCGCCCGTGCGACGTCGCGGGCATCGACCACGGAGAAGGAACCTGGCGGAACGCCGGGCAGTCGCTTCAGCGCCACGTCGATGACCGTTTGCCCGGCCGAAGTCGGCCCGATATCGCCCGGACCATGCATCCAGCCGGGGAGCACCATCGCCGCCCAGAAGTCCGGATGCGTTTCGAGAAAGGAAAGCACGACGCGATCCGACAAAATCTTGCTGCGGTAATAGTCGTCCGCGTCGCTTTCGTCGCGCAGCATGGTCTCGTCAATGACCGCGCCGCGCGCGCCGTGCAATACGGCGATCGAGCTGGTGTGAACGAAGCGCCGAACGCCCGCCTGATAGGTATGATCCAGCAGATGGCGTGTACCCTCGACATTGGCGGCGTAGAGCGCGTCCCAATGCCGTCCCCCCTTATAGGAATCGCGAAAATAGGCGGCGGTGTGGAACACCGTGTCGACGCCCGCCAGCGCCGACGCGAAGCCGGACACGTCGAGCATGTCGCCGTGCGCCATCTCGACGTCGAGGCCTGCGAACTGCCGCCGCGCCTTGTCTGGGGAGCGGACCAGAGCCCGCACCCGCCAGCCGTCCGCGATCAGTTCGCGCACCAGATTGTTGCCGAGCAGCCCCGTCGCGCCCGTCACGAAGGCAAGGCGCGTGCTTCGCGCCGTTTCCAGATCGTCCGTCATGAATTCAGCTCCACAATCCAAGGAGCCCGTTCTATAAGGCTTGACCATGGTCCATGGTCAAGCGGTGACGGCGATGCTGATCGGAGAATTCGCGCAGAGGGCAGGGCTCAGCCAGGACACAGTGCGCTTCTATGTCCGCAAGGGGCTTCTGACGCCACAGGTCGGTGCGCGGGGAGGGCGCAATCCCTATCAGATCTTCAGTGAGCGGGATGTCTCCACCGCATTGATGATCCGGTTCGCGCAATCGCTGGGCATGCCGCTCAAGGAAATCGCCGGGATCGCAAGCGAACTCTCCTCGGAGGGGCTTTCAGTGGAGCGCGAGATCGAGATCATCGATACGCAGGTCGCCCGGCTCGAACAGAAGGCGGCGGACCTTTCGACACTGCTCGACTACCTTCGCGCCAAGCGCGACTGGATGGCGCGCGGCAAACCGGGCGACGAACCGCGGTTTGCCGAGGATGGGCTGTGTCTGGCGACGATCACGGTGCCGGTTTCCGGGCATGACTGAAACCGAGCGCGCTCGCGCGCGCCGTTTTTGGCGTTCACAATGGCTTGCGTGACGTCTGCATACATGCGTCACGCACGATGCCGCGCAGCCAACGGTGGGCGGGATCGGCATCGAAGCGCGGGTGCCAAGCGATCGAGACGGCGAGCGCATCGGTCTTGACCGGCAGTTCGAACGTGTGAAGGCCGGCTCTCGCCGGTTGGGTGAGCCGGGCGGGCACCGCCGCCACATGATCGGAGGCGCGCACGATCGCCAGCGCATCGGCGAAATTGGCCACCGCGATCGAGACGAAGCGCGTCAGGCCGAGCGTGGCGAGTGCCTCGTCGATCGGCCCGGAAAAACGCCCGCGCCGTGAGACGGAGATATGCGGGAAGGCGGCGAAGTTTTCCGGCGTCACCGCGTCCGCCAGCGGATGACCTTGGCGCACCACGCCGACGAAGCGATCATGGAACAGCGCCTGCAAGCGGATTTCCGGCCCCATCGCGCCGATGACGCCGACATCCGCATCGATCCGGCCTTCGCGCAAGGCTTCGACATCCTCCCTGTCCTGATGGGCGAAGCGCAGCCGAGCCTTTGGAGCCTGTTGTGCGGCCAGCGAGGCCAGCGCCGCGCCGAAGGTGCCGACGAAGCCGTCATTGGCGCGGATGACGAAGCTGCGTTCCAGTCGGGAAAGATCAAGGTCGTCCTCGCCGCGCACCAGCGCCTCGGCCTCCGTTACGAGGCCGCGCAACCGCTCGCGCAAGCTTTCCGCGCGCGGCGTCGGCACCAGCCCGCGCCCGGCGCGCACCAGCACCGGATCACCGAGCAGATGGCGGATGCGGGAAAGCTGGCGGCTCATCGCCGGCGCGGAGAGGTTTAGCCGCTGCGCCGCGCCGACGACACTGCCCTCCGAGAGCAGCGTGTCGAGCGTCACGAGAAGGTTCATATCGAGCGGCGCTACGGAACGCTTGGCGGTAGAATTGGCGGGCATCGTCGAAGTTTTCTTATTCGTGCGTTTGATGCAACTATATAATAGAGACATTGCACTGTATGCAAGAAATGTCCCGCGCTATCGAAAGCTGAACCGCAACGATCCCGAAAGGGACGCTTTCGACAGGACATTCGATGACCCAATCTCCACATTCCCACCCATCTCATCCCCATGCCGCCGCGCATGGGGCCGCGCACGCCCCCACCCATGCCCTTGCGGCCCACCATCGGCCCCTCCATTCCGGCATGGTGCTGACCGGCCTGTCGCTCGCGATCCTGCTTTCCCAGCTCGGCACCAACATCATCAATGTCGCCCTGCCGACGCTGGTGAAGGACCTCGGCGTCGAGTTCGGCTCCGTTCAGTGGGTGGTGGTGAGCTATCTGCTCGTCGTCACCGCGCTCATCGTCGGCGTCGGCCGTTTCGGCGACCAGCTCGGCAAGAAGCGGCTCTATCTCTGGGCCTCACCATCTTCATGGCGGCCTCGGTGCTGTGTGCCCTCTCCAACAGCCTGCCGCTGCTGATCGCCGGCCGTGCTGGACAGGGGCTCGGCGGGGCGATCCTGATGGCGCTGTCCTTCGCCTTTGTCGGCGAGGTCTTTCCCAAGGAGCGCACCGGCTTCGCTATGGGCGTGCTCTCGACCATGGTCTCTTTCGGCATCGCGCTCGGGCCGTCGCTCGGCTCGCTGGCGCTCGCCGCCTTCGGCTGGCAGGTGGTGTTCTGGGTGAACCTGCCCTTCGGCCTGCTCGCCTTCCTGCTGATCAGCCGCTATCTGCCGAATGCCGTCGATGCGCCGAGGCATACCGTGCCTGCCGCACGCTTCGACTGGCTCGGCACGATCCTGCTGGCGCTGACGCTCGGCGCCTATTCGCTCGCCATGACCTTCTCAGGCAAGCAGGGCTTCGGCTCGCCGCTGGTGCTCCAGCTCGGCCTCAGTGCGCTCGTCGGCCTCGTCCTGTTCCTCGCCGTGCAGGTCAAGGCGAAGGCGCCGCTTCTCAAGCTTTCGATGTTCCGCAATGCGCTGCTCTCGCTGAGCATGGTGATGAGCGTTCTGGTCTATGCGGTGATGATGGCGACGCTTGTGCTCGGTCCGTTCTTCCTGTCGAAGGCGCTCAGCCTCGACACGAAGATGGTCGGTCTCGTCATGACGGTGGGCCCGCTCGCCGCCGCGATCATGGGTGTGCCGGCCGGCACCGTCGCCGATCGCATCGGCGCGAAACTCGCCATGGTCATCGGCCTGGCGCTGTTCACCATCGGCGCCTTCGTGATGTCATGGGTCTCGCTCGACGGCGGCGTCGCCATCTATATCGTCGCGATCCTGTTCATCAGCGTCGGCCTCGCCTTCTTCCAGACGCCGAACAACACCGCCGTCATGGCCGATGCCCGGCCCGAACAGCGCGGCCTAGTCTCCGGTCTCCTCGCGCTTGCCCGCAATCTCGGCCTGATCACCGGTGCGTCGCTGATGGGTGCTCTCTTCGCCCATGCCGTGGGCGGCGACACAGCGACCGCTACGCCCGACATGGTGACCGACGGTATGCGCTTCGCCTTCCGCGTCGCATCGGCCATGGCGGCGGCGGCGTTCCTCTTCTCCCTCACCACGCTGCGCGCGCGTCCGCGTCACGCCTGACCTGGCCGCAAGGATTCCTCAGATGCAACAGCACAAGTCACCATCATCGGGGGCCGAGCGCCCGATCCCGCCTGAACGCCGCCTGCGGGTGGCAGAGGTGCGCAACGTCGTGGCGGTAACGCCGCATATGCGGCGCGTCACGCTCGCCTCGACGGCGTTGATGGACTTTCCCGTCCGCCGTCCGGCGCAATGGGTCAAGCTCTTCGTACCGACGCCTCAGAGCGAGAAGCCGAGCGGCCGCGCCTACACCATCCGGCATTTTCGTGAAGCGCTATGCGAGATGGACATCGACCTCGTTCTCCATGGCGACGGCCCATGTTCGACCTGGGCCGCGGGCGCGAAGCCGGGCGACGTGGTCCAGATCGCCGGCCCACGTTCCGGTTTCCGGCTCGATCCGGATGTCACCCATCTGCTGATCGGCGGTGACGAAACGGCGCTTCCGGCCATCGGGTCGATCCTCGAAGCCCTGCCGTCGGGCCTCGCCGTCGATGCGTTCGTCGAAATCCCCGAGGACGCCGACGTTCAGGTCATTCGTTCTCGCGCCGATGTCGAGATCACCTGGCTTCCGCGCAACGGCCGGGAGCCAGGCACCGCGACCGACCTCGCCGCAGCCATGATGTCGGCACATCTACCGGGAGAGAACTGCGAGGTCTGGTTCGCCGCCGAAGCCGCGACCGTGCGCACGGTCCGCCGTCACTTCCAGCTCGATCGCGCAATGCCGCGCCATCGTCTCACGATGTCCGGCTACTGGAAGAAGGGCGAGACCGACTTCCGCGACGGCGAGGGTGATCAATAGTAATTCAGAGCCGTATCAGGTGCCAAATGTCGGTGAGCGAACGTCATTTGCGTTTAGCCGCGCCGTCTCGTCTCGCGCGATGTTTCCCCGTCATTTCGACCAAACGCCGGAATGTCGAGCACTTCCATATGGGAGGGGGCGGGGCATTCGGCTACGCCCTTGCCATCGTGGTGCTGACGCCCGGCTACCAGCTTTTCCAGTCCGCCAACAACACCACGGCACTTGCGGAGATGCCGAAGGAGCGGTGCGGCACGGTGTCGGGACTGCTCAATCTGTCGCGCAATATTGGCCTGATCGCCGGTGCGTCCGGCATGGGATGGTATTTGTTTTCTGCGGCGGCACGGGCAAGTTCGCCAGCGCTTTCCCATCGGCCATCGCCTCCGCAATGCGTCTGACCTTCCTGCTGGCCAGCGGACTGGTTCTTGTTGCGCTCGTCATTGCGGTTGCTGGCCGCAAGCTGTGGTCACGCTCGTGGTGAGCGCCGGATGTCTCCTTCGCCAAAGTCGATCGTCACGTCAGCCGATGAAAAAGCACCCACCTCACGGTCGGGCGCTTTTTCATATGCGTGTTTCAAGCGACGGAAATTCGATATTTAGGCGTCAGCGTCCTCAAATTTCATCCGATGCGCCCGAACCCAGGCTTCCACATCCGTTGGCCGGAAGTCCTCCAGACTTGGCTGCGGTGCGAAGGGCTGGGCCAGAATGCTTTCCGCCTCCCGCGGATAGGCGGCGAAATAGCGGAACTTCGAGGCGACGCGGCGGCCGACGCCTTGGCCCATCGCCGCATCGACCTCGCGCTCGAATTCGTCCAGTGGCTGACCGTGATAGCGGATCGTGCGGCCGAGACCGGCGCTGACGCGGGCGACCAGTTCATCCCCCGTCAGACTTTCCGGCCCGGCGATGCGGTGATCGCCGCCCATAGCGCCACGCTCCAGCAGCATCAGCGCCGCATCGGCGCAGTCGTCGGCCGAGGTCCAGGCGATCCGCTGCGAGGCCGGGATCGGCGGCGCGAACACGCCTTCGCCCATGATCTCCGCGAGCGCAGAGGGTTTCAGCAGATTATCGAGATACATGGTCGGACGCACGATGGCGAAGGGCAATCCAAATGCGCGCGCGGTATCCTCGATCATCCGGTTGGCGACGAAGCTCGGCTCCTCGCAGGGGGCGGGCCGGCTGGCACTGGCGAGCTTGAGGACGAAGGATTTCACGCCCGCCGCCTTGAAAGCGGCGAGCGCGCTCTCAGCCTGTGCCGTCATCGCGGCGGCCGGGCCGATCGGCACCTGGAGCACGGCATGGTCGATGCCGGTGCTCGCCGCAGCGAGCGAGGCGGCATCGCCAAGGTCGCCCAGCGCCAGTTCCACACCGGGCGCTTGGAGCGCCGCCGCGCATGGTCTGTCGCGCACCAGGGCGCGGACCTTGAAGCCGCGCGCCCGAGCGGCGCGCAATACAGCGCCGCCCTGCACGCCGCCGGCGAGAAAGACGAGGATGGGTTTCGATGTGTCGATCATCGACATAGGACTGCTCCTTCAAGACGGCCTGTCGGAGCAGCAACGTCGTCAACGGCGCCGACCAGACCCGAAAGCACGGGCAAACCGTGCGGGGACTGTCGGGGATCGCACCCCAGCGGATGCGAAGAGAGCCTTCCCGAAATCGGGAAAGGGCTTGGGCCTACCCAGACCAAGCCTGCCATTTCGACAATTCGATTTAGATCCGAGGGCCGATCTTCGTCAATAGAGCCAAGTATATTCGGCATTGGATCTGGCCCCTCGGGTCTTGTCTCTCCTGGGCAATTCGAGAGTGAGAGGTGCGCCGGGACGGGATGAGTCCGGGCGGTTGAGAGAGAGCGTCGCGCGGGCTTGTCCCTTCCCGCTCTCCTGAAAGCTCATCTCATGAACATTCTGTCTCCCGTGGCCGCGACGTCGGCCACGCCGCTATCGTTCGTCCCGTCGTCGGGCATCCTTTCCGCCGCCAACCTCCTGCTGCCGCAGCTCGAACGCGGCGAGCGGATCGACGCCACAATCCTGTGCTCCGCGATGGAAACCGTCTTCGGTGCCTCCGATGCATCGGGCGCCTGGGAGTGGAAGGCGGCTTACGAGGCGTGCGAGGTCGCGACCGTCCTTTTCCTGCGTAAATACGGAAAGGCGCTGTTCCGTAAATCCGCGTCTCCGGCTGCACGATTGTCCGTGCTGACGAAGATCGCGGGCCGCCTGCCGACGCACACGCGCCGCTCCGAGGAAAGCCAGGCGCTCCAGCAATTCTCGACGCCGCTGCCGCTGGGCCTGGCAGCGCTGACCGCAGCCGCGATCACGCCTGATGACCGTGTGCTCGAACCGTCCGCCGGCACGGGCCTGCTGGCGATCCTCACCCAGACGGCGGGTGCATCGCTGATCCTCAACGAGCTGGCCGACACCCGCGCCGAGTTGCTCGCTTCCCTCTTTCCGGCCATTGCCGTCACCTGGTACGACGCCGCGCAGATCGACGATCATCTAGATCCCTCTGCCGTTCCCTCCGTCGTGCTGATGAATCCGCCGTTCTCGGCGATGGCGCATGTCGCGGGCCGCGTGCAGGATGCCGGCTTCCGCCATATCGCCTCGGCGCTGAACCGGCTCGCGCCCGGCGGTCGCCTGGTCGCCGTCACCGGCGCCAATGTTGGACCGGAGCTGCCGGACTGGCGCGATGCCTTCGTCGCCTTGCAGGCGCGCGGGCGCATCGTGTTCTCCGCCGCGATCGCCGGATCGGTCTATCAGAAGCACGGCACGACGTTCCCGACGCGGCTGACCGTCATCGACAAGCTGCCCGCCGACGATCCAGCGGCGTTCCCCGTTTCGCCGGGCATGGCGCCGGATGCTGCCACGCTGCTGGGCTGGATCGAACGCCAAGTTCCGCCACGCCTGCCGGTTACGCTGCCCGCCGAGGTCCGGCCGGTCGCAGCCGCGCCGAATTCCGTGCGCGGCTATCTCGCCCGCTCGGCAGCACCGCGCCTGGTTGCCGCCGTCTCGGCCGATCCCGAGGGCGTCGAACTCGCCTATGAAACCGTGGACTGGACGCCGCCCGAAGGCGCGCATCTGACCGAGGCGATCTACGAGACATACGGATTGCAGTCGATCCGTATTCCCGGCTCTCAGGCCCATCCGACCAAACTGGTGCAATCGGCGGCGATGGCGAGCGTGGCGCCGCCTCGGCCGAGCTATTACCCGATGCTGCCTACCAATATCCGCGCGCTGTTGTCGGACGCGCAGTTGGAGACCGTCATCTATGCCGGCGAAGCACATGGCGATTATCTCGCCGGATCATGGACGGTCGACGCCACCTTCGATCTTGTCCAGGCCGCCCCCGCAGACGCGGTGAACGCCGTTCGCTTCCGCCGTGGCTTCATGCTCGGCGACGGCACCGGTGCGGGCAAGGGCCGCCAGTCGGCCGGCATCATCCTCGACAACTGGATGCAGGGACGCCGCAAGGCGGTGTGGATCAGCAAGTCCGACAAGCTGATCGAGGACGCGCAGCGCGACTGGTCGGCGCTCGGCATGGAGCGCCTGCTGGTCACGCCGCTGTCGCGCTTCCCGCAGGGCAAGCCGATCGCGCTCTCTGAAGGCGTCCTGTTTGCAACCTATGCCACGCTACGCTCCGACGAGCGCGGCGAGAAGGTTTCGCGGGTCAGACAAATCGTCGATTGGTTGGGTTCCGATTTCGATGGAGTCCTGATCTTCGACGAGAGCCATGCCATGCAGAACGCCGGCGGCGGCAAGGGTGAACGCGGTGACGTCGCTGCGTCGCAACAGGGGCGCGCAGGGCTTCGCCTGCAACATGCGCTGCCCAATGCCCGCGTCGTCTATGTTTCCGCCACCGGCGCGACCACCGTCCATAATCTCGCCTATGCCCAGCGGCTCGGCCTCTGGGGCGGCGAGGATTTCCCCTTCGCCACCCGCGCAGAGTTCGTCGAGGCGATCGAGGATGGCGGCGTCGCGGCGATGGAGGTGTTGGCCCGCGACCTGCGCTCGCTCGGCCTCTATACCGCACGGTCGCTCTCCTATGACGGCGTGGAATATGAGCTGGTCGAGCACGCGCTGACCGATGAGCAGCGCCGCATCTACGACGCCTATGCCGGCGCGTTCGCCATCATCCATAATCATCTGGATGCCGCGATGCAGGCAGCCAACATCACGGGTTCGGACGGCACACTGAACCGGCAGGCTAAGTCCGCCGCGCGCTCGGCCTTCGAGAGCGCGAAACAGCGCTTCTTCGGCCACCTGCTCACCTCGATGAAGACGCCGACCCTGATCCGCTCGATCGAGGCCGATCTCGACGCGGGCCATGCTGCCGTCGTGCAGATCGTTTCCACCGGCGAGGCGCTGATGGAACGGCGTCTCGCCGAGATCCCGACCGAGGAATGGAACGACATCCGTGTGGATATCACGCCGAGGGAGTATGTTCTCGATTACCTCGCCCACAGTTTCCCGGTGCAGCTCCACGAGCCGTTCACCGACAGCGAGGGCAATCTGTCCTCGCGTCCCGTCACGCGCGATGGTCAGCCGGTCGAGAGCCGCGAAGCCGTCGCCCGGCGTGATGAACTGATCGAGCATCTGGCCAGCCTGCCGCCAGTGCCGGGCGCGCTCGACCAGATCGTCCAGCGCTTCGGCACGGACATAGTGGCGGAAGTGACGGGACGGTCACGGCGCATCGTGCGCAAAGGCGACCGCTTCGCCGTGGAAAATCGCGCGCCATCAGCCAACCTCGCCGAGACGGCCGCCTTCATGGACGATCAGAAGCGGGTGCTGGTGTTCTCGGACGCCGGCGGCACCGGCCGCAGCTACCACGCGGACCTGTCGGCGAAGAACCAGCGGCTGCGCGTCCATTATCTGCTTGAGCCGGGCTGGAAGGCCGACGCCGCCATTCAGGGGCTCGGCCGCACCAACCGCACCAATCAGGCGCAGCCGCCGCTGTTCCGGCCGATCGCGACGGACGTGAAGGCGGAGAAGCGCTTCCTCTCCACCATCGCCCGCCGCCTCGATACGCTGGGTGCCATCACACGCGGCCAGCGCCAGACCGGCGGCCAGGGCCTGTTCCGGCCCGAGGACAATCTGGAAAGCCCCTATGCGCGGGATGCGCTGCGCCAGCTCTACTTGCTGATCGTGCGCGGCAAGATCAAGGGATGCTCGCTGGATCGCTTCCAGTCGGCCACCGGCCTCAAGCTGGTGGATGACAACGGCATCAAGGACGAGCTGCCGCCGATCACCACCTTCCTCAACCGCCTGCTGGCGCTGACCATCGAGCTTCAGGGCATCCTGTTCACCGCCTTCGAGCAATTGCTCGACGCCAAGGTGCAAGGCGCGATGGCCAGCGGCGTCTATGATGTCGGGCTCGAGACGCTGACGGCGGAAAGCTTCGTCATCACCGACCGCAAGGTGATCTACACCCATCCGGCGACGGGTGCGGAAACCCGGCTGCTCACCATCACCGAGAAGCGGCGCAACCGGCCGATGATGCTGGCCGACGCGCTCGCCTATGTCGATGCCGACCACGGCAAGCTGCTGGTCAATTCCAAGTCCGGTCGCGCCGCCGTGCAGGTGTCGGCCCCCTCGCTGATGCTCGACGATGGCGAGATCGAACGCCGCGTCCGGCTGATCCGGCCGATGGAGCATCATCATGCCTCGCTGAAGATGATGGCGGAGAGCCATTGGGAGGAAACCGATCAGGCCACCTTCTCCGCGATCTGGAACTGCGAATGCGCCGCGGTGCCGGAGTTCGAGGAGGTGACGCTGCACATCGTCGCCGGTCTGCTGCTGCCGGTGTGGAAGCGCCTGCCGAACGAGTCGACGCGGGTCTATCGTCTCCAGACCGATGACGGCGAGCGCATCATCGGCCGCCGCGTCTCTCCGGCCTGGGCGGCGAATGCGGCCTCGACCGGCGCGGCGAGCCTCTCCGCCGCGGACGCCCACCGGGCCTTGCTCGACGGGCGCACCACCCTCGATCTCGTCGAGGGACTTCAGCTTCGCCGCGTCCGCGTCATGGGCGCGAACCGGATCGAGCTGACCGGCTTCACCGAGGCGATGCGCGAACGCCTGCGCGCCTATGGCCTCTTCACCGAGATCATCTCGTGGAAGCTGCGCTTCTTCGTGCCGGTCGATTCCAGCGGCGTAGCGGTGATTGAAAGGCTCCTCGCCACCTATGCCATCGCGCGCATCTCCGAGCGCGAGGCGGCATGATGGCTCGTCTCGACGCCTCGGAACTGGCGCAACGTCTCGGCCGGCAGGCCGAGGCGGTGTGCCGCGAGTATCTCAATGCCGGCCGCCGCCAAGGCAATTACTGGCAGGTCGGCGATGTCCGCAATACGCCGGGGCGATCCATGTATGTGCGCCTCAAGGACAGCCCGAAAGGTCTGGCGGGCAAATGGACCGACGCGCAAAGCGGCGAACATGGCGACCTGCTCGACGTGATCCGCGAGAGCCTCGGTCTGATCGACTTCAGCGATGTGGCCGATGAGGCGCGCCGCTTTCTCAGCCTGCCGCATCCCGAACCGGAGCCCCCGCCAAAGCGGCACGCCAGCACCACGGCGCCTTCAGGATCGGCCGAGGCGGCGCGGCGGCTCGTCGCCATGTGCAGGCCGATCGGCGGCACGCTCGTAGAGACGTATCTGCGCGGACGCGACATTACGGATTTACGCGGAACCGGAAGCCTGCATTTCCATCCGCGCTGTTATTATCGGCCCGACGATCATGGCCCGACCGAGCAATGGCCGGCGATGATCGCCGCCGTCACCGATCTATCAGGCAAGATCACCGGCGCGCATCGGACCTGGCTCTCGCCTGACGGCTTCGATCCTGTGCGGTTGGGCAAGGCGCCGATCGACATCCAGCGCAAGGCGATGGGCGATCTCCTCGGTAACGCGGTGCGCTTCGGCATCGCCGGCGACGTGATGGCGGCGGGCGAAGGCATCGAAACCATCCTGTCGGCACGGCAGGCGATCCCCGGCATGGCGATGGCAGCGGCGTCGTCGGCCGCCCATCTCGCCGCCATCCTGTTCCCCGACACGCTGCGCCGGCTCTACATCGTCCGCGATAGCGACCCGGCAGGCGACAGCGCACGGGACAGCCTTGTCGAACGGGCGAACGCGGCCGGGATCGAGGCGGTTGTGCTGTCACCGCGGCTCGGGGATTTCAACGAGGATCTCCGCCACTTCGGCACGGACGCACTCCGCACCATGCTAAGGGTGCAGCTCGCCCCGCAGGACGTCGCAAGGTGGATGGCGTTCGGCGCGTGAATTCAACCGCTGCTCATATATTTATAATGAATGACGCTTTGATTGTTATCTTTATGTGAGCGAATGGATTTGGAATGTTCATCTATATATGCTATTTCATGCTGAAATCGGACACATAAAGATGAACAAGAATCAAGCCGCGCTCGCCCGCAAACAACTCGAAAAACGCCTCGCACCGCTGCGCGCGTTGCCGCTCGCTCCGCCGCCGCGCGGCTGGATGAAGGCTATCCGCGAGGCGCTCGGTATGAGCACGCGGCAGCTCGCTGCGCGAATGGGCGCTTCGCCGTCCCGTATACCCGCGATCGAAAAGGCCGAGGTTTCCGGCGCCACGACGATCAAGACGCTGCGGGAGGCAGCGGAGGCGATGAACTGCACCTTCGTTTACGCCTTCGTCCCGACAAAGCCGCTCGACGATATCCTGCGCGATCGCGCGGCGAGCAAGGCCGGTGCGAGCCTTGTCCGGCTGGACCACACCATGCGCCTCGAAAATCAGGCCCTGCACAGGGCTGATCTCGACGACGAACGGCGCAGAATGATCGATCTCATCCTTTCCGGTTCGCCACGCGAGCTTTGGGAGGACGATTGACCTTTATGTCCGATCCGCTGTTCGATGACGATGATGAAGCCAATACGCCATTGACGGCGGAGGAACGCGAACAGCTCATTCCGTCCTACATCACCCTGCGGCACGAACTGAACGAGGCCGAACAGGTCAATATCGGCCAGGGGCTGCGCTGGGCCGCCTCCCGCAAGCGGGATGTGATCGATCAGGATTTCCTGAGCGAGCTGCACAGGCGCATGTTCGGCGATGTCTGGCGCTGGGCGGGCGTCTACCGGACGACCGCGCGCAATATCGGTGTCGACGCCTATAGCATTCGCATGGATGTGCGCCAGGCGGTCGATGACGCGCGCTATTGGGCAGAGCACCAGACCTATGCGCCCGACGAGATCGCGGTGCGCTTCAGCCACCGGCTCGTCGCCATTCATCCCTTCCCGAACGGCAACGGACGGTTCTCTCGCCTGGTCGGCGACCTGCTCGCCCGCCAACTCGGTCGCCCCGTCTTCACCTGGGGCCGTGCCAATCTGGTCAATGCTGGAGAAACGAGGGCGCGTTACGTCGCAGCCCTGCGTCTCGCCGACAACCATGATTTCGGGCCGCTGATCGACTTCGCGCGATCATAAGGAATTGCTTGCGGTTGACAGCTTCGACAAAGTACCGATCGGCATTCCGTGCGAAGGCATCGGCGATCTTCGTGGCAAGGCCGTTCTGTTGGAGATCGCCGTCGCAGTCATGGCCAAAGGCGAGGGGATCGTGACTGCCCTGACCATATAGGCAATCCGGCAGGGAAGTGCTCCGTGCAACCCTGCTGGAAAGATATACGCCGCAGGCTACGGCGCTCTTCATCGCGGCATGACACCGAAGACGACTATTTCGCTTTCTTCTGGGTCCATTCGTCGACGTGCAGGAGTACGGCTGCGTCACCATCATCGTTCCAGACGGCAGACTCCAGATTCCAGTAGAAGCGATGCTTCGTGCCGCCGTCGTCGAGAGGTTCGCTCGTGTTCGTTCCCTTGCCGGTCCGCAGGACAACGGCGTCGCCCTTCTTCACCTGCTTGTCGGGAAACCAGTAGACATGCCGCAACTTATTGGAAATTTTCCCATCCTGTGTATAGGTGCTATCCGCCAGCATAAATCTGCCGACATCGCAGTCCTTCTCCGCGGTCAGATAGACGTATTCTTTGGCGGCATCACCATGACCGCTGATGTTGTTGATCTTCAAATCCATACAGTATGCTCCCGTAATATCGTTGTTCATTATCGATGCCGTTCAATTGGCAGGTGCGGCGAGGAACATGTGGTGACGCCGTCGTTTGGCGGCAAGACATCACATGGACTTGATCATCTCGATCGCAGAATTGGTTGAACCAGGCTTCAGGTTTGCTTCAGCGGTACCGAGTAGCGAGGCAGAAACGTGCTGGGCGTGAAGCCATGAGACGTCAGAAGCTCACCGATGCGATTGACGTCGTTCAGAACGTTTCCGTCTCCGAGTGCCTTGGCAAAATCCAGCAGGGCATTCCGGAGACCGTCGAGCTGCTTTTCGGTCATGACGCGTGCGCCCTCGATCATGGCCGCGCCAGGCCCGGTGTTTTTCATCGGGTGAATGATGAGCGCGGTCTTCGGCACGGTCTTCGTGTACCTTTCCTCGAACCAGTCCAGGCCTTGTCCGAGCTGCCCCAGATCGTGCTTCGAAATCCCCTGTTCGGATGTCGCGCCGTTCTTGCACTCGATGACGACATACTCGCCGTTCGAGAAAGCCCATAGATTGTCCGGGCCTTTTTCGGATGATTTCTCGGGGCGTTGCGAGCCCTGTCCGAGCAGTCGGCCGACATCGTGAATCGCGGCTTCGAATTCGTTCGATGTGTTCGGTTCGAACTTCAGGTCTTCGACGAGCCCCTTGAAGTGCAAAACCCGATCGGCCGCCTCGAGAAAGCGGCTGCGATGGATCTCCTGAACCGCGGCTGCCTGTTTGCCGGCGACGGCGCTGAGCTTCTGGTAGGCTATTCCCTCGATCGGCTTCAGGACGGAATGGTTGAGCTTGTGAGCGGCAAGCAGGATCTTTTGCGCGTTCGCCGGGTCGATATGATGCGCGATCTCGGCCTCCCGAACGAGCGTGAGCGCCTTGGCGTCTTCGTCTTCCAGAGTATTGATCGCCGATTTGAGGGTCTGGATCGCCGCCGGATGATCTCCGATGCGGGCCTGGTCGAATGCGGTCCGCGTCGCGATGGCGATCGGGTCGAGCGACAGGCCTTTGGTCGGCTTTGCCTTGAGGATCGCCTTCTTGCTGACCTTGACCCAGCCGGAATCGCGGTTCAGGCACTGCTGGATGACTTTCTTGATGCCAGCAGTGTCGGTGCCGTCGAGCTGCTTGGCGAGATTAGTCGACAGGTCGAGTTGCGCCTGTGTCGCGCCGGTCAGCATCTGCCGGCCTTCCGGCGACTTGATGCGGCTCGTCAGCTTCGGTCCGCACAGCAGGACGACACAGTAGTCGTCGTTCGACCTGACGCCGCGCCCCATGCCCTGCTCGATCCGCTGCATCTGCCTGCGCAGGCCGGATTTGGAATCGGCAAGAATGGCCATATCCGCGGCCTCGCGGAACGACGAGACTTCCGGCAGTTCAAACAGCGCGAGAATGCGGCAGGCGTCTCCCGGCAGGTCGATGCCGTCGTAGCGGTTCACCAGCACGGTCAATCCGACATGACCATTGCGGAGCTTTTCGATGCCGGCCGTCACCTTGTCGCCGATCAGGATCTGGTCGGCCTGGCCTTTCCAGCTGTCTGCTGCCTGCTTCGACGGTACGATCACGACGACGTTCTCGTCTTCCGACAGGTCGACGAGGAGCTGCCGGATTTCCGGAATCTCGATATCGGGGTTCAGTTCCTGCGGCATCAGGATCATGCGCTCTCCCATGAACTGGGAGGAGACGGGCACGATCGGGGCCGTGAGCTTCTCCGGGTTCGCGCCGAAATGCGTGACCAGGACGCTATCGTCGGCAAGCGACGCGGTCATATAAATCCGGCGCTTGGCCTTGAAGAAGGACTTGATCAGGTCTGTCGGCGGGCAGATCGGCTCGATTTCGAGATACTGCCCGCTGACGATGCACCGGCAGTAGGGAAGGATTTCCCGAAGGAGCGGATAGCTGAACATCAGCTCATTGCCGTCCTTATGCTCATGGAGCGCTTTCAGGATCTTGTCTTGCTTGTCCTTCCAGGCCCAGAAGGGCACTTCCATCGACGCCCACGGATCACCGTCTTCAAGTTCGAGATAGCGGGATGGGCTTTGACGCTTGAGGTCGCTCGCAACCGCCTTCAGGATTTTGCCGTATGCTTCATGCGAGTTCGGCAACGTGATCCTGAACTGCTCCGAGATCGTGGCGATGCAGGCATGCGCGTCATCGACGATGACGGTTCCGATTGGCAGTTTGATCGTGTCGACGCCGAAGACCGATTTTCCGTTGAACAATTTATGGATCGTGGTGACGCAGATCTTCTGTCCGGCTGCGAAGGCTGCGTCCCGCGGATCCTCGACGACTTCTATGCCGAGCGCCGCGGCCTCTTCGACGACCTGCGAAACGAGCTGATTGTCGGGGCAGACGAAAAGCGCCGGGCCTTTCCCTTCGTTCAGGGAACTCTGCAACAGCAGCAGGCCGACCAGCGTCTTGCCACTGCCGACATTCAGCTTGATGATCGTGTCGCGCTGGTCGCGCACATCGACCCAGGCCTTCATCACCTCGGTCTGGATGTCGCGAGGAAACGCAAACCGCTTATCACGCTCGAGTGTCAGGAAAATATCGCGTGGATCGATGACGGGAACCTCGTCATCGTCAAGAAGATCGTCAAAATTGACCATTCTGCCAGTGCCCCCCATGCAGTTTATGTTGGTGGCATATAGGAAGGCCGTCTTCTGGTTTCCATATTGCGTCGGTTCTCTGTGCAACCATCGCGGGATCATTGCGCTGTAAAGCCGCTGCCTTGGTGCCATCGCCTTGAGATTTTCTCGGCGGCGCATCACACGAGCTCATCGTCTGGTCAGGCACTTCGTTTCATACGCTTGGTGAGCCATAACGCAGGGGAGCCATAACGGGACGCTTGGCATGGATCTGACCGAGCTTGGCTCCGTTGGTACGGTCGGCGTCGGAGATGGTTCAGGACAGACGTCAACCGGTCTGCGCAGCCCGCATCCTGATCCGCCTGTAAACCTCTCGCGAAGGACGAGCTGTCGAACACGTCGGTGGTCAGGCCCGGACGGTCGACTGCCGGACCTATGTTGCCGCCAGCCGGTGGGCACTCGTAGTGACGGTCGGACGGATCGCAGGGAAAGCATCGCATTGCTCGATGAGCCCGCCCCTCGGCGGTCAGGCGATCATCCACCTCAACCTCGCTGCCTCATGCTCCTGTCGCAGCTGGGGCAGGGCGTTGTATCTGCGCATTTTCATTCACCTCGCGCATTTCGCGAGACGGCCACCGGCGCTGTGGGATGGAAGGTTCGCCAGGCAAGTCGCCGAGAGCGGGCGTGAGAGGAGGCGGGCACCCGTCAGTGCCGGCAAGCAGCAAAGATGTCGGCGAGGGGATTGGCGGCGCGGTTGAAACGGGCAGCGACCGGAAAACTTTGTGAAACGCTGCCAGCTATAGGGCTGCCAAAGGACATCGAGAAGATGGGGTGGGGGAGCCCTTGGCGCGGTTTACCGTCACGCTCGTTCGTCCCCAGGCTCGATCCATCGGCTCGGAGCCGCGACCCCGGCCTTCGAGAGGGCGATCGGCCGTCAAGTGGGCCGGTCGGGCAATGGCTTCGTCCGGTGATTTTCCGCCGCGCGGCCCAGGAGGGGCCGCGCTTTGCAGCGCGAGGCAAAATCCCCGGCCTGCGCCATCCTCCGCTTGCGCTCCGGCCCTTTCGCTTCGCTGCGGGTGTCAGTCCGTCCCGCCCGACGGCTTTCGACGCCATGAAGGCCGCGAGGGTCGCGGTCGGAACCGACGGAGCAAGCCATGAACGAGCACAACGAACCTCACCACGCCGCCTCTCCCACCGATCATGTCCTTCAGGAACTGCAGCTCTATGGCTGGAGGCCCTTCACGGACGAACCCGATCCGAGGCCACTGCCCGAGGGCAACCGGATCGCAAGCGCGATCGCCGATATCTTCGACGCCCTGATCTCGACACTGGGGGAAACCCGCCTCGAACCCGATCTCGACGACCTGCTCTGGTCCACCGTCAATCTGTTCCACCGGGCCGGCGAACGCATCGAGAAGGAACTCGATGCCAACGAGCAGGAACAGCGCCGCGCCCAACGCGAGCAGGACGGCACCGAGGTGAAGTCGGTCGAACTCGAACGTCTGACCGCCGAGGGACAGACACTCCTCGAACGCCGCGACGCCTTCGAGCTGATGCGGGATCAGTCCGCCGATCACTATGAACGCCACACCGGCTCCAGCTGGCGGCCGCGTTCAGGCTCGATGGTCAACCATCGCAACCTGACGGCCGCGATGATCGACAGCCGCGATTTCCTCGCCGCGCGCAGGCGGGCCGAGAACGAGATACTGCTGCCGGCCGGCCCGAAGATCGCCTTCACCGGCGGCGACGCCACCGATCATCAGACGATCTGGGCAAAGCTCGATCAGGTCCATGCCAAGCATCCCGACATGGTGCTGCTCCATGGCGGCTCGCCCAAGGGCGCAGAGAAGATCGCCGCCCGCTGGGCCGATCACCGCAAGGTGCCACAGGTCGCCTTCAAGCCCGACTGGGCAAAGCATGCCAAGGCGGCGCCCTTCAAGCGCAACGACGCCATGCTCGACATTCTGCCGATCGGCGTCATCGTCTGGCCGGGCACCGGCATCCAGGACAACCTCGCCGACAAGGCGAAGAAGCTCGGCATCCCGGTCTATCGCTTCGAGATGGGTGGCGCGTGAGCGCCATCCTCACTCTCGGCTCTGAAATTGATTTTCATATGAATCCGCAATTGTGAATCGAAATTCATTGTGGGTTATCGAATTTCATGAGAATGTCTGCCTTGAACTCAATTTCAGGGCTGGGTATCAAAATTCATGGAGCCAGGACAGAAGAAGCCGTTTTCAGGGGAGGTGAGCGTTTTTCACGGGCGCTGGCTGCCGGAAGCGGCTGTCCCGGTCGGTTATGCCGCCCTGATCGATGCCTGGAGCTTGTCTGTGCCGGTGCCGATCACCCTGTCGGCGATCGGGCCACGCCACAAGGTTTACCAGGCCGACGGCTGGAGCCTCTACACCCCGCGTCACCGGCCGGACGAGGATCTCGCCGGCCACCTGACCTTCGCGCTCCGCTATGAGGGACTGGATCTCGCCGTCTTGAAGGCGTTGTTCCGGGAGACCGGCCCCGAGCCGATCGCAGCCATCGTCCGCGCGGCGCCGACCGGCGCCTATGCGCGCCGGCTCTGGTTCCTCTACGAATGGCTGCTCGATACCCGGCTCGATCTGCCGGATGCGACCCAGGGCAGCTACGCCCTGATCGTCGATCCTGAGCAACAATGGGCGGTGGAGGGGGCGACTTCGACGCGCCACCGCGTGAAGAACAACCTCCCCGGCACGCCCGCCTTCTGCCCGCTGATCTTTCGCACACCCGCACTCGAGGCCTTCGTCGCGCGTAGCCTCGGCGACGAGGCGCGGCGGCTCGTCGCCGAAGTGCCCGCCGATCTCCTGGCGCGCACAGCCGCCTTCCTGCTGCTCAAGGATTCGCGTTCGAGCTTCCAGATCGAGGGAGAAGATCCGCCGCAGGATCGCATCCAGCGCTGGGGACAGGTGATCGGCGAAGCCGGCCGCCGGACGATCGACCGCGCCGAGCTCGAACGGTTGCAACGCATTGTCATCGGCGACGCACGTTTCGTCCATCTCGGACTGCGGGAGGAGGGCGGCTTCATCGGTGAACACGATCGCCTGACCGGCGCGCCGATCCCCGATCATGTCGACGCTCGCCACGACGATCTTCCGTCACTGGTCGATGGGCTGATCGCCTTCGATCGCGGCGCCGCGCACCGGCTCGATCCGGTCCTCGCCGCCGCCATCCTCGCCTTCGGCTTCGTCTACATCCATCCGTTCGAGGACGGCAATGGGCGACTGCATCGTTATCTGATCCATCATGTCCTCGCCGAGCGTGGCTTCAATCCGCCGGGCCTGGTCTTTCCGGTGTCGGCCGCCATCCTTGATCGTATCGACGCCTATCGGACCGTGCTCGAAAGCTATTCGCGCCGTCTTCTGCCGCATATCCGCTGGCAGGCGACCGATCGCGGCAATGTCGAGGTCTTGAACGACACCGCCGATTTCTACCGCTATCTCGACCTGACGCCGCAGGCGGAGTTCCTGTTCGAATGCGTTGCCCGCACCATCGATGTCGATCTGCCGGCCGAGACGGCTTTCCTGCGCATCTATGATGGATTCAAGACGGAGGTGCAGCGGATGATCGATATGCCCGATCGGTTGCTGGACCTTTTGTTCCGGTTCCTGCGCCAGAACGAGGGGAGGCTGTCGAAGCGGGCGCGGGACAGGGAGTTCGCTGCGCTCACCGACGAGGAGGCCGCGAGGCTCGAACAGGTCTACGCCGATCTTCAATCGCGGGGCTGAACGTCTGGAATCGCAGAAATCCCCGGCGACCAAAGCCGCGGGGTCTTGGCCCTGCGTCGGAAAGCGATGGCATCGTCCGTCGTTGCGCAGCTGGTAGTTTGGCAACCCGCCAACCTGTCCCGGTCAGGATACCGTCAAGACGACACTCTCGCAGCCGTGGCAGTCGCTGGCGTCATAGGTCTGAACGGTCACCTGGCGCAGGTGAGGCGGCGGCAGCCAAGACCTTCATGCCCTTATTGCATGATAGGAACCGCCAACCGGGACCTTCCATGTGGCAGCGAGGCGGTGCCATTGGTTGTTCTGATCCTTTGCGTTCCGTTCTCCGCATCCTGGAGCATCAGGCCGTCCGATGGACGCGCGAGGTCGGGCGCGTAGAGCTAATTGTGACCTGTGCCTCTCTGACATGGGCTTCGGTCGAGTTCCAAAGCGACGCAGCCTGCAAGTCTGCCAATGCTCTGCACGGGTTCACGAACTCCATCGCGCGCACGAATGGACATATCCCTTTCGACGAATTGAGCCCCTAAGCCCGTACGGTTTTCGGCAGCAATCCCGCCGATCCGGGCCGTGTTGGCGCGTGCCGCGCCTGCCCGCTCCACCCCGTCACTTTGGGGTTTCCCTCTGCTTCGCTCCGGTGCAGCCGCCTCCCGACGGTCTTTTCCGGGTCTCGTCGAAGGGATGGTCCCTTCGAGCAGCAACGGAGAAAACCCATGCAGAACATCGTTATCCTCGCCGGCCACATCGGTTTCGACCCCGAAACCCACGCCACACACGGTGGCACCAAAATCACCCGCTTCACGCTCGCCACCTCGCGCCCCCGCTATTCGGACGGCAAGGTGGTCCGGGATGGCGAAGGCCGCCGGGTACAGGACACCGAATGGCATCGCATCACCTGCTTCAACGGTCTCGGCAAGACGGTTCAGGAATACTGCGAGAAGGGCATGAAGGTGCTGGTGCGCGGCCGCATCCACTACACCAAATGGCAGGACCAGAACGGCAATGACCGCTATGGCTGCGAGATCATCGCCGAGACGGTCGATTTCCTGAGCCGGGCCGCCTCCGACGATCGCACCGAAACCAACCAGACGGACGGCGGCTTCGACGACAGCGACATCCCGTTCTGAGGCGGAGCCTGAAACCCCGGTGGCCTCGGCCGCCGGGGATTTTGTATGCGAGGCGGCGTCCACGAGCAGACGTCGCCCTTTTTCTGTTCGATGCACTGTCCGCCAGGCCGCGCCGGATGCGAAGGATCGATCTCGCGGACACGTGGTCGGCTGTCGTCAAGATGGAGGCGGGCAGAGGGAGAGGTGGCCTCGGTGGGGATGACGTCCGAGACCATCAGGGTTGGGGGTGGCGAAGGAGCGGGCGTTTGCAAGGGTGACCGGCTGCAAGGCGGGTGATCCACCCCGCTCTCGGGGCACAATTCCTTGGTTCCAATCCTGGCCTTCCACGATCAACCCATAAAGGGTCGGCTACGCAGGGCGTGCCGCCGCCGGGCTTCGCCCGCGCGGTGATCGCGGCCCCGACCGGAACGCATCGGGTGCCTGTCGAGCGGGGATGGTCCCCGCTCCAAACAGGAGCCGATCATGTCCCTCGCAGACGCCCACGCCTTCGCCCACAGCCTCGCCGTCACCCTGATGGTCTCGATCGTCATCTTCCGCGCCGGAGACGGCTCGCTCTCGGTCACCCCTGCCGCCGAATATGACGGCAGCGACGCCGACCTGGTCAGCGAGATCGACCCCTTCGCCCCATGAGGGGGCGAAGCCGGCGCTTCCATACGGAGGCTTCGCCATGTCCATTCTTCTCGTTCCGATCGCCATCGGGGCGATCGTCTTTCTGTGCTGGCTACTGTTTTTTCTCGCCAGCTTCGTCTTGCCATTCTATCTCGGCCTTAGTGTCGGCCTCTGGGCGCTCGAAAGCGGGGCCGGCTGGATCGGGGCGCCACTCATAGGCATCGCGACTGCCGGCCTCACACTCGCTCTCGGTCACATCTTGCTGATTGCGCTGCCGTGGTTCTCGGCGCGCCTCGCCGTTGCGGCGTTGTTCGTCGCGCCTTCCGTCCTTGCAGGTTACCACGCGACCCATGGTATCGCGAAACATGTGATGCCTTCGGAAACCTGGCAGGTCGTGTTTTCGCTCGCTGGGGCAGTTGCCGTTGGATGTGTCGCCTGGCTTCGTGTCGTGGGCGCCGCCGCGGCATTCTCCGGCAAGCATTGAGGCGACCGAATCAGTTGAGGCCTTAACGCTTGGGATGGTGACGAAAGCTGCTCTTTTGGGTGGCCTTTCTCGCTAAGAGCGACTATTATGGTCGTAGTTCTGGCATTTGCATGCGTGTCGGTGGAGGTGGTCATGTATGATCACCGCCCGACAGTCACGGGCCGCGCGTGCGTTGCTGGGTTGGACACAGGAGACGCTCGCGGAACGGGCCCAGATATCACTGACCGCCTTGAAACGCCTCGAATCCGAAAGCGGCCTCGACGTGTACGAAACGACGCGCGACCGGGTTCGACGCGCTCTTCAAGTCAACGGGATCGTGCTTTTGAATCCGGATGACGGCGAAGGTGTTCTGCTCATGCGAAGGCCGTCTGATGGAAGTGTGACTGCCTCTTCGAAAGGCAGATCGTCGAACCGATGATGCGATCTCGGCATCACGCGATGCTTGTAAGCGGGGATCTTCTTCGCATGCATTGCCCGTCATGGCTGCAATGCCCAGGCTCACCTTTTCCGAGCCGGTGCAAGCTGGCCGTCCATTACATCTTCTGAGGGGTGACATCTGGCTTGACGATCGTCATAGGGCAACGAGTGTTGCCCTTTCGTGAGCTATGCCTCTAAAAAGTTGAGCGCGATCCTGATTCCTCAACCCGCCAACTGAGGCCGGCGGGACAATTGAGGAGGGATACGCATGAAGCCCGACATATCGCAATGGCAATCAGGCGCAGCTTACGACTATATCGTCCGTCTCGATGTCGCAGGTGTCGCATGGGAATGGTTGCGGCGCAATCGCGATTACCAGGCGGATTTCGCCCGCTACCTTGGGACTGCCAGCTCTGTGCTTCGCGGCAGGCTGGCGAATACGATAGCCGCTCGCTGGGGGATACGATTTCCCGATCCGGCCTGGGCTAACCGGTCTCATAAAGACCGTCTTCTGGACCCCGGCCGCAGACACAGGCGTGCTCATCGTCGCCCGATCGCCAGACCATCTGAAGCTCCGTGAGCCTTTCCGCCTCGATCCGGAGTCCATCGTGGATGGAGAGGACGGGCGATACGCCCGGCTCGAGGTGAACGGTCTCAGTGTCACCCTTCTGTTCCTGCCGGATGTCGATCTGGATCGTCCGATGGCTGTTCAGATCCCGCTCGACCACGATGCGCTCGACCGGATCGGAGCACTGACGGGATTGTGGATGGCTTTGCGGGGCCGCGCCGTTCCGCAGGACGGGCGACTGACGCCACAGCAATGGCGACGCATGAAGCTGATGCTCCAGGTCGTCGACGGCCGCGAAGCCGGTGCGTCCTATCGCGACCTTGCAATCGCAATCTTCGGTCAGGAGCGCATCGCGGGCGAGGCCTGGCGTACTTCGGCGCTGCGCGACATGGTGATCGACCTTGCCGCTGACGGAGCGGCGATGATCGAGGGCGGTTATCGGAATATCCTGCGTCATCGTCGGCGATCATAACCGCATTCATCGCGCCGGAGGGGGGGGAAATTTAGCCGCCCTAACTTCCCCATCCCTCCACGCCGCACTTCTCCGACACGATCCCCTCCGTTCACCGCCGGTTTTCGGCGGCCCCACCCGAGCCACGGAGGTCCGATCATGCCCGCACCGCTTCTCAATGTTCCCCGAAACTACCTGCGCACGCCGGATGCCGGCCGTTACCTCGGCCTGTCCGGCCGCACCTTGGAAAAGCACCGTACTTACGGAACCGGCCCGGCCTATCACAAGCTCGGCGGCGTCGTTGTTTACGCCATAGCTGATCTCGACGGTTGGGCGGCACGGGGCGCAGTCACCTCGACGTCCGACCCGCGCGGCAACAGCGTGTCGCCTGCCAGACCCCAACCGCATCATACCGAGACGGCTCAGCCGCGACACAGCCGCTGAGGACTGAGCCTATGCCGTATCCTCACCGTCTCTCCGGCAGTGAACGGGCAGGCCTTTCCCCGTTCATCATCGCCACCGGCGACGCCTCTCCACGCGATCAGCGCGATCTGATGGAGCGGCCGTTCTTCTCGCTGGCGAAGTCGCTTCGCACCAAGCCTATCCTCTATGAGGCTGGAGACGTTCGCGTCGAGGTCTTCGCCTCGGCTGAACACGGCATGGCGACGGTCTGGGACGCGGATGTGCTGATCTGGGCCGGAAGCCAGATCGTTGAAGCCGAAACGCTCGGCCTGAAAACCTCCCGCTTTCTTCGCTTCACCCCCTATCAGCTCCTGAACGCCATCGGTCGCCAGACCGGCCAGCGCGAGTACAAGCTGCTCAAGGGCGCGCTGGTGCGCCTGCAATCGACCTCGATTCGCACCACCATTCGCCAAGGCGACCATTGGCGACGCCATCAATTCTCCTGGATCAACGAATGGGAGGAGTGCGTGACCCGCGACGGCCGGGTCGAGGGCATGGAATGCGTGTTGCCCGATTGGTTTTACCGTGGTGTCGTCGATCGTTCGCTCGTGCTCACCATCGATCCGGCCTATTTCCGGCTGACCGGCGGGATCGAGCGCTGGCTCTATCGCGTTGCCCGCAAGCATGCGGGCCACCAGCGCCATGGCTGGCTTTTCGACTTCCTGCATCTCCACAAAAAATCCGGCAGCCTGGTTCGCTTCTCCGACTTCGCGCTGCAGCTTCGCCGCATCGTCGCCCGCCAGCCGATCCCTTGCTATCGCCTCGTGATCGAGCGCGAGGGACGGATGGAGATGCTGCGCATCCTCCCCATCCCCGCGCCTGTGGATAAGGGTGTGGACGCAGTCGGGACTTCGCACGCATCTCCTGTCGGGATTTCGCACGCAGGGGTGTCGGGACTTCGCACGCACAAACCCCAGCTAAGCCTTTGGCCGGAAGACGCGATTTCCGCTGCTAATATAGACTCTAATAGAGCCTCTAATTTTTCTTCTGCCCCGCGCCTTGTGGACAGAGGGCCGAAAACACCGCGCCGCGCCGCTTCTTTGGACGGCTCGGATACCGCTGACTCGCCCCCGTTTTCTTCATCTCCCTCTTTCCGGCCGACCCGTCTGCCATCGCGAGGTGCGCGATGATCGTGGCGTTCCTCAATCAGAAAGGCGGAGCTGGCAAGACGACGTTGGCGCTGCATCTGGCCGGCGAATGGGCGCGGCAGGGAAAGCGCGTGACGCTGATCGATGCCGATCCGCAGGGCTCAGCTCTCGACTGGTCGCAACAACGCGCCCGCGAGAGCCTGCCGCGCCTGTTCGGTGTCGTCGGCCTTGCGCGTGATACGCTGCATCGTGAAGCTCCGGACATCGCGCGCAATCTCGATCATGTGGTGATCGACGGGCCGCCGCGTGTCGCAGGGTTGATGCGCTCCGCTTTGCTCGCCGCCGATCTGGTGCTGAGTCCTGTCCAGCCTTCGCCGCTTGACGGTTGGGCGTCGGCCGAAATGCTGGCGCTCGTCGCTGAGGCGCGCATCTATCGGCCTGACCTCGTCGCGCGCTTCGTTCTCAATCGTTGCGGTGCGCGCACCGTGCTCGCGCGCGAGACGGCCGAGACGCTGGCCGATCATGATCCGCCCGTGCTGTCGGCGACCATCGGGCAGCGCATCGCTTTCGCGGTCGCGGCACAAACCGGCCGGCTGGTCGGCGAGCTCGACGAGGACACGCCGGCTGCGCGGGAAATCACGGCGCTCGCAGTGGAACTCGACGGCCTCCGCATCGGGAGCGCGTCATGACGATCCTCGCCAGTGATTGCCGCGTGGAGATGCCGCGCCATCCATCCGACCGCAAAGCCGATCGCGCTCCTCGACATCCTGATCCGCACGAGCTGCACCGAGGGCGGGCTGATTGGCGACTGGTTCGCGGGCTCAGGTGCGGTCGGCCAAGCCTCCGGCTGACTGGCCGCCGCTACATCGGCTGCGCGATCGATCCGCTCTTGGCGGAAAAGGCGTGTGCGCGCATCGCGGACGCGCTCCCCTTCGGCGGTGGCTCTGAGCCATGACCGCAAACGTCTCCCGCCGCCGTTTCGCCTCGCGTCCCGTCGATCCCGAACGCTGGATCAAGACGTCCGATGTTTCACCGCGCGATGCTAAGGCTGACATCTGCACCGCTAGGCTGACCGTCGACATAACGCCGGAGCTGCGTGGCCGCATCAAGATTGCGGCGTTCGGGCGCGGTCTCACCATGTCCGATCTGCTGCGCGATCTGCTCATGCGGGAATTTCCAGAAGCTGCGGGAGAGGGGCCATGACCCGTCTGCCGGAAATCCCGATCGCCGCTGACGATACCGCGACGTCCTTACATTCGAGCGCGATGACCCGCGTCGAACTGATCTATGTCGAGAAGAAGATCGAATACTGGATCAGGTTTGGCAAACCTGCGCGACAGCACATTCTCGACCGTCACCGACGGCAGCTCTTTTTCGCGCCGGACAGCGTCTTCGCCTTCGTCCGCTGGGCGGCGAACGACTATGGCACGATCATTTCGCGCATCGATGTTGTGCGAGCCGTCGCTTCGGGCGAGCCCTTCCAGACGGTGCCCTTTGTGCGACCCGGCGGCGACATTCTTCTCAAAGTTGAAGGCTGGCCGAAGGTGGAGCAGGTGCTCGCCCACATCGACGCCATAGAGGCCATCGGCGTCGATCCATGCGCGGTCGCACCGGATCATTGGCGCCATGTCTCCAACCGTATCCGCGCCGGAGAAGCGCCGAGCGCCTACACGATGGCGCGCCACCGCGCCTGGCTTCGGCGGCAGGAGATCGCGCCATGAGCCGTCGCTCTATCTTCGCCGCGATGACGGTCGCGACCACGACGATCGTCGTCAGCGCCGTCTTTCCCGTTTTGGTCAAGCTCGTCTGGAACGCCTCGGCCAGCGTGCCGATCGGACTCTACACGCTAAATACGTCACGCGCTCTGGCGCTCGGCGATCTCGTTGCCGTTTTACCGGACCGGGCGCTCGCCGGCTTCATGGTTCGGCGCGGCTATATCGGTCATGGCGTGCCGTTGCTGAAGCACGTCGCAGCTCTTCCCGGACAGCGGGTCTGCCGACAAGACCATTCCGTCACGGTCGATGGCTTGCGGCTAGGCGATGCGCTGGAGAGTGATCGCCTCGGCCGGCCGCTGCCCATCTGGAAAGGCTGCCGAACCCTCGCTGTCGGCGAAATCTTTCTCATGAACGCCGCCGTCCGCGACAGCTTCGACGGCCGCTATTTCGGGCCGGTCCAGGCACGCTCCGTCATCGGCATCGCAACGCCGCTTCTTACCCAAGAAGCGGCTTCGGATCAGTTCGTCTGGCGCGCGGCAGCTGTGCCCACGATCCCTGACGTCACCTCCATCTCCACCCAACAGAAGGAATACGACCATGCAGATCGGTGAATTCACGCGCACGAAATCCGGCTTCGTCGGCCGTGTGCGCACGCTGTCTCTCGACCTGTCGCTCACCATCGTGCCGGCGGACCATGCCGATACCGAGAACGCGCCCGACTATCGCGTGCATATCGGTTCGGACGAAGGGCCAGAAGTCGGCGCGGGCTGGAAGCGCACTTGCGAACGTGCCGGCGACTATATTTCCATCGCGCTCGACGATCCTCTCCTGACGCAGCCGATTCGCGCCAATCTGTTCCGCGACGATGACGGCGGAGCTGCCTGGTCGCTGCATTGGAACCGTCCGCAGAAGCGCGATGGGAAGGAGTAACGCCGTGCGTCGCGCCGTTCTCCTTCTCCTTTCCGGCCTCGCGCTCGCGGCATCGCCACCGTTCTCGGCCCTCGCCGAAAGCGCTTCCATCACGCGACCGGAAACGCGCGATCCTCACGCCGCCTTCGTGACCGAGGCGTCGAAACGTTTCGGCATTCCCGAAGATTGGATACGCGCTGTACAGCGTGCGGAAAGTGCGGGCGATGTCCGTGCCGTATCGTCGGCCGGTGCAATGGGGCTGATGCAGATCATGCCGGATACCTGGGCGGAGCTTCGCATCCGCCATCGACTCGGCCGGGATCCGTCCGATCCGCATGACAACATCCTGGCAGGAGCGGCCTATCTGCGCGAGCTGCACGATCGCTACGGCTCGCCGGGCTTTCTCGCAGCGTACAATGCCGGCCCCGGACGGTATGAGGAATACCTTGCCGGCCGTCCCCTCCCTGCCGAGACGCGCGCTTATGTCGATGCGCTCGCACCGCAGACGGGCGGCGGCGGTCTTGCGCCAGTCATGTCAAAAAAAAGCGCCGCGATTGATGAAAGTCCCCAAAGCTGGCTCGCGTCGCCGCTGTTCGCCCTGGCATTGGCTGGAGGTGCCGCCGATGTCTCGGATGGGGCCGCTGTGCGTGATGTCTCCGCTATCGCACCGCAGTCGGACGGCCTTTTTGTTGCGCGCGGCTCTGCCGGAGGACGGCGATGAGCGCGTTCGAGGCCTATCGTGGAATGGCGGACTGCGGCGAGAGATCGGCGGGATGGCGGGGGTTTTCCCAGGCAACGACCGAAGAAAGGCAGGATAAAAGGCCGCAATGTGTGCGGCTGTCGGTCGGTTGTTTTTGCAGGGTTTTTCGGGGCACAGCGCACATTGTGGTCCAGTTCAGCAATGTGCGGCATTCACGCACTCTGCTGATTTATTTCGGTTTTTGGCACCTTGCGGGACATGGCCATGGCCGATGACCACGAGTTTCGCATCCGTCCAGGTCGCATCCGCTCACCGCAAGCCCAACGCGCGAAGCCGTTCATCGCCCAGGTGCTTGCCGCCGCCAGAAAGGAAGGCGCTGGCGTTTCCCGCGCCGGCCGGGTCGTTGCCGGAAATCGATCTCGCTTCGGCAAGGGGCAACGTGCCGCCATTCAGGCAAACCGCTTCATCACGGCGCGCACGCGCGGCGCCGTGGTCAAGGCGCGGGTCGTGCGCCACTCGGCTCGCGCCGCACCATTGTCCGCGCATCTCAACTATCTACGCCGGGAAGGGGTCACCCGCGCCGAAAATGAAGTTGGCCACGCGGCCAGCCTTGAAAAGGCGCGGCTGCTTGGCCCGGGGACGGAGGACGCGGATCCCAAGGCTTTCGCTGACCGTTGCAAGGATGACCGGCATCATTTCCGCTTCATCGTCTCGCCTGACGACGCATTGGAAATGTCCGATCTCCGGTCCTTCACGCGCGAGCTCGTCAGTCAGATGGAAAAGGATCTCGGCAGCCGGCTCGACTGGATCGCTGTCGATCACTGGAACACCGGGCATCCGCATGTCCATCTGATCGTGCGGGGCGTGCGCGACGATGGCGAGGACCTCGTCATTTCCCGCGACTACATCAAGGAAGGCATGCGCGATCGGGCGTGTGATCTGATCACGCAGGAACTCGGACCTCGAACCGATCTCGACATCCGCCGCGATCTGTCCGCCCAAGTCGAGGCCGAGCGCTGGACCCGGCTCGACCGCCAGCTTGTCCGCGACGGCCGCGATGGCGTCATCGACATGGCCCCGGCGCCCGATCGCCAGCCCGACGAGTATCATGCCCAGAAGGTCGGCCGCCTTCGCAAGCTGGAAGGTTTTGGCCTCGCCGTCGAGATCGGCCCCGGCCAATGGGTGATCGACGACAAGGCTGAAGCGACCTTGCGCGAACTCGGTGAGCGCGGCGACATCATCAAACGGATGCACCGGGCGCTGACCGAGCGCGGTATCGAGCGCGGCTCGGCCAGCTATGTGCTGGCGGGCGAAAGCCTCGACGTTCCCGTTATCGGCCGGCTGGTCGATCGTGGGTTGGACGACGAGTTGAGGGGTAGCGCCTATGCCGTGGTCGATGGCGTCGACGGGCGAACCCACCACATCAAGCTGCCCGACCTCGATGCCGCCGGCGACAGCGCGCCCGGCTCCATCGTCGAGCTGCGCCGGTTCGAGGACGCGAAGGGTGAACGCCGCGTCGCCATCGCCGTCCGCTCCGATCTCGACATCGACCGCCAGATCACGGCGTCGGGCGCGACCTGGCTCGACCGGCAGAACATCGCCCGCGAGCCGGTCGCGCTGTCGGATGGCGGCTTCGGCGCCGAGGTGCGTCACGCGCTCGACGCCCGCGCCGACCATCTGGTCGAACAGGGTCTCGCCGAACGCAGCGGACAGCGCGTCACCTTCCGCCGCAACCTGATCGAGACGCTCCGCGCCCGCGAGCTGGAGGCGCTCGGCGAGAAGCTGTCGGCCGAGACCGGCCAGCCCTTCAATCGTGCGGGCGGCGGCGAATATGTCGCCGGCACCTACCGCCAGCGCTTCACGCTTGCTTCCGGTCGCTTCGCCATGATCGACGACGGCATGGGCTTCCAGCTCGTGCCCTGGACGCCCTCGCTCGAAAAGCAGCTCGGCCGTCACGTCTCTGGCGTCGCCCGCGACGATGGCGGCGTCGACTGGAGTTTCGGCCGCAAACGCGGGCTCGGCCTTTAACTTCCCTCCCGTGAAAGGACCGCCGCCATGACCGGCACCAAGATCCTCTGGGGTCAGATCATCACCGTCTTCCTGATCGTTCTCGCCACCACCTGGGGCGCCACCGAATATGTCGCCTGGAAGCTGGGGTTTCAGGCGCAGCTCGGGCCGCCCTGGTTCAGCCTGCTGGGCTTCCCGTTTTACCTGCCGCCATCCTTCTTCTGGTGGTGGTATTCCTACGACGCCTATGCGCCGGACATTTTCATGGAGGGCGCGTTCATCGCCGCGTCCGGCGGCTTCATCGCGGTCGCCGTCGCGATCGGCATGTCGGTCTGGCGGGCACGCGAGGCGAAGAAGGTCGAGACCTATGGCTCGGCACGATGGGGCGCCTCCGAAGAGGTGAAGTCCGCCGGCCTGCTCGGTCCCGATGGCGTCGTGCTCGGCCGCTACGATCACGACTATCTCCGGCACGACGGCCCGGAGCATGTGCTGTGCTTCGCGCCGACCCGATCCGGCAAGGGCGTCGGCCTCGTCGTGCCGTCGCTGCTGACCTGGCCCGGCTCCGCCATCGTCCACGACATCAAGGGCGAGAACTGGCAGCTCACCGCCGGCTTCCGCGCCCGCCACGGCCGGGTGCTACTGTTCGACCCGACCAACGCGCAATCGTCGGCCTATAATCCGCTGCTGGAAGTCCGCCGCGGCGAATGGGAGGTGCGCGACGTCCAGAATATCGCCGACATCTTGGTCGATCCCGAAGGTTCGCTGGAGAAGCGGAACCATTGGGAGAAGACCAGTCACGCACTTCTCGTCGGCGCGATCCTGCACGTCCTCTATGCCGAGGCAGACAAAACGATGGCCGGTGTCGCCGCCTTCCTCTCCGATCCGAAGCGGCCGATCGAGTCGACGCTCGCCGCGATGATGACGACGGCGCATCTCGGTGAGAAGGGCGTTCATCCCGTTATCGCCAGCGCCGCGCGCGAGTTGCTGAACAAGTCCGACAACGAGCGGTCGGGCGTGCTGTCGACCGCCATGTCGTTCCTCGGCCTCTACCGCGATCCCGTGGTGGCGGAGGTGACGCGGCGTTGCGACTGGCGGATCGGCGACATCGTGACGGCCAAGCGCCCGACCACCCTCTATCTCGTCGTGCCGCCCTCCGACATCAACCGCACCAAGCCGCTGATCCGCCTGATCCTCAACCAGGTCGGCCGTCGCCTCACCGAAGATCTTCAAGCCAAGGCCGGACGTCACCGGCTCCTGCTGATGCTGGACGAGTTTCCGGCGCTGGGGCGGCTCGATTTCTTCGAGAGCGCGCTCGCCTTCATGGCGGGCTACGGGCTGAAGAGCTTCCTGATCGCGCAGTCGCTGAACCAGATCGAGAAGGCGTATGGCGCGAACAACTCGATCCTCGACAACTGCCATGTCCGCGTCAGCTTCGCCACCAATGACGAACGGACCGCCAAGCGCGTGTCGGACGCGCTCGGCACTGCCACGGAAATGAAAGCGATGAAGAACTATGCCGGGCACCGGCTCTCGCCCTGGCTCGGGCATCTGATGGTCTCGCGTTCGGAAACCGCCCGGCCGCTGCTCACCCCCGGCGAGGTTATGCAGCTTCCGCCGACCGACGAGATCGTCATGATCGCCGGCACCCCGCCGATCCGCGCGAAGAAGGCGCGATATTACGAGGATGCCCGTTTCAAGGAACGCATCCTGCCGCCACTGACGCTCGCCGCGCCGAAACAGGTCCGCCCCGACGACTGGACCACGTTGCCCGTGCCGCCACGCCCTCAGCTCGCCGAGGCGAAAGCCGCGCCGGAAACCGGGGACGACGATCCGACCGAATCCGAACGCCGCCAGCAGCCGGAACTCAACCGGGTGAAGCCGGTCGAGAAATTGGCGCCGATCGACAACCCGTTCGAGATCGACCGTGACCGGGATGACGACACGGATGACGATGCCGTGCGCAACAGCCGAATGAACCGCCTGATGCAGGGCGTGGCGCGTCAGGTCTCGCTCGATCCGAACGACGGCATGGAGTTGTGACCGCCATGACCGATCGCCCGCCCACGTCCCGCAAGAAGAAGGCGCAGATCTCGGTGTATCTCGACCCCGAGGTCATGGGTCAGCTTGCCGACTATGCCGCGAGGCGCGACCAGCCGCAGTCGATGATCGCCGAGGCCGCCATCGCCTCCTTCCTGTCGCCCGACGCTTCCGAGCGTCGCGAAGCGGTCATCGTCAAACGCCTCGACCAGATCGACCGGCGCATGACCCGGCTCGAACGCGATGTCGGCATCGCCGTCGAAAGCCTCGCCGTCTTCGTCAAATACTGGATCACGACCACCCCGACGCTACCCGAACCCGCCGCGCAGGCCGCTCGCGCCAAGGCCGGCGAGCGTTACGACCAGTTCGTCACCGCACTCGGCCGGAGGTTGGCCAAAGGGCCGAAGCTCCGGCAGGAAATTTCGGAGGATGAGGTCGATCCAATCGAGTGAATATTCACGATGCCGGAGCGCATCATGTTGCTTCATTATCGCTTCAATTGACTGTATTCGCGCATGTCATGGGAGCGTCCATCGCCGCAGATACTATCTTTGAGGTCGTCGGCGCTTTTTTTGGGGTCGACGCTTCGCAAATCAATTCATTTCCCGCTTCTGATAAGAGAAATATTTACGCCAATGGCGTTATCTCTGCTCCATTCTTAACGTCGTAGCAAAATGCACGCATGAGAGGTGTGTGCGGCAGGTGATTTAGTTTGACTATTGCTAGTTCCCCATCCGCGAAGGCAGCACCTTCACTCAGCCCGTTTTTGAATGGTTTATGCCGTTTGATGCGCAAGAGTCTCGATGTGTCCGTCGCGGCGATTTTTTTAGACTCGGCTGAGCCTGTTGCGATCGAGATTGCGCCGGATCTCGAAGGAGCTGAATGGCTTCGCTTTGCGGAAGCTCACGCATTCATGAAATCACCGGACGCAGATGAGATCTGGATAGCGGATCTTGCTGGCGCCAAATGGCCGCTCCAGGGCGATTTCCGCCTGCCTGATAGCGTTGCGCGTTTTCTTGCCGTCACGTCCTTTGGACAAGAGGGACGTGGCCGGATTGTCGTATTGGACAAGGCGCCCCGATCAAAGACGCCTGAAACCGCCCGCATTCTTGACGATCTTGCATTGATTGCGGCTCAACACCTCGCGCTGCAGGAACGTTTGCAGGCGGCTGAGGATAATGAGGCGCAATTCCGTTTGCTCGCGGAGGCCAGTACAGACACGCTTGTTCGCGGCGACCTTGACGGAAATCGCCTGTATATCTCGCCGTCAGTTCGGACATTGCTTGGCTACGAGCCGGAGGAACTGATCGGCCGCAAGGCGACGGAGCTCACGCATCCTCACGATGCCCCGCGTTTCAGAGAGCTCATGCTTGATGTCCGCGAAGGGAGACTAGACGTTGCCATCAGCGAGCAACGTCAACGCCGAAAAGATGGATCATGGGTTTGGCTCGAGGCGTGCCTTCGTCTCACCCATGACGCTGCAACAAGCGCCCCGAATGGATATGTCGCATCGGTTCGCGACATCAGTCGTCGGAAAGAACTGGAAGGTCAGTTGCAATGGAAAGCGGATCACGACGATCTCACCGGTATGGCAAGCCGGGCTGCCTTCGATCGTAGCCTGTCCGAAATGCTGGTCGACGCCAAAGCAGATCAATCTGACTTGACCGTATGTTACATCGATCTCGACCGCTTCAAGCAGATCAACGATCTGTTTGGTCATCAGGTGGGAGATGCCGTGTTGGTCGAAACGGCGCATCGGTTGCGGAGTTCTTTTGGGAAGGGGGCTTTGATCGGCCGTTTGGGCGGGGACGAATTCGTTGTTGCCTTGTCGGGAATGCCAGGCGAAGCGATCCGATGCGCCGAACGCTTTCTTGCCGCGACGGAAAGACCCATTCGTTGCGCTCCTCACGAGGTCGTTGCAAGGGCGAGCATCGGTATCAGCTCAGCGGGCCAGCTTGGTGGATCGCCAGGCCAGCTGTTGTCGGCCGCCGATCAGGCACTCTATGAAGCAAAGGCGCGCGGGCGAAACACGATATACGTTTTCGACCAGCACAGCCGGCAAGACTACCTCCCGCAAAGAGATCAAGCCTCAAGTTGTGGTTGATAGGGTTTGCTGCGGAGTTGATACCGCCATCGTTGATGGCGAGTAGTCTACGGGAATGATCACAAAAATGGGCACGAGCGCCTCGGAAAATTGGAACAGCACACCGTCGGATTCGCGGTGATGCGGGTCGCCCTGATATGTTCAACGCTCAGGACCGTTTTTTCGACTATGAGAACCTCGGACTGATGACGGTCAAAGACGTTACCAGTTCGATGTGACGTCGCCCGCGCTCCGATCTGAGATCGACGGGTTGAGCTATTGCCGTCCAATCTTAGGTGTCGATACACACCGTCACGTGCCATGATCTGCTTTAAGCGATTGCCCCAGTCTCTTCACCGCGCTTTCGAGTTCGAGGGGAGAATACGCAGCAAAGCCCATCAGGAAGCCGGCTTCGCCGTTGCCGGCAGCATGAAGCGACGATAACCCCAGCAGTTCGACGCCAACCCGGCGAGCTGCTTCGATGGCCGCGCGTTCAGACATGTCGCATGTCAGCATGCAGGGCATTTGCAGACCGCCGACCGGAACGTGCGGCTCGACGAAATCGCGGAGATGCCTTCGAACCAGATTGGCAAGGGTATCGAGCCTGTCTGCATAGAGGCCGCGCATGGTGCGGACATGCGCCCCGAAATGCCCCCCTTCCATGAATCGCGCCAGCGTCAGTTGAGCGATGAAGGCGGTGTGGCCGTCAAGAAGCGTTCGCCCGACAGTCATTGGCTTCACCAGTTGGGGCGGCAGCACAGCATAGGCGATGCGAAGTCCGGGGAAGAGGGATTTGGTGAAGGTGCCGATATAGACCGTCCGGTCGTGCAGATCGAGACCTTGGACGCAGGCTGTCGGCCTGCCCGCATAGTGGAATTCGCTGTCGTAATCGTCCTCGATGATCCATGACTCATGACGTGCTGCCCAGTCGATCAGCGCTAGCCGGCGATCCAGAGCAAGTGCTGCGCCCGTTGGGAACTGATGCGATGGCGTAAGGAAAACCGCTTTGGCGCGGCGCGGGTCGTCAAGGACGGGCTCGACCGTGATGCCCTGTCGGTCGACGGGAACGGGAACGCAGTCGAGGCCAGCCGCTTCAAACGCCTTGCGTGCGCCGTAATAGGCCGGATCTTCGATGAATATCCGATCCCCGGGATCGAACAGCATGCTTGCACACAGCATCAGGGCCTGTTGCGAGGAGGTCAGCACCAGGACACGCTCGGCGCTTGCGCGTGCTCCACGTTCGAGGTTCACATAATCGGCGATGGCGCGGCGCAGGGATTCTGCCCCTTGGGGATCTCCATGAAGTAAAGCATGCGTGCCGGTTTCCTTCAGCACTTGCCGCTCCAGCCGCTCCCAAAGGGGCAGCGGAAAGCTGCGGGTGTCGGGTACACCCTGCGCAAAGGGGCGCGGCAACAGCAGTTCGCGCACTCCGCCACTCATAGATATCGCTGCACCGCGGTTGCTGAGGTTTGGGGACTGGTTTGCGGGTGCTGAATTGCGCTTTGAGCGCCGCTGGACGGGCTTGAGGCCGACCATCTCGGCCACGAAGCTGCCGTTTCCCACCCGCCGCTCGATGAAGCCTTCCGCATGCAATTGCGCGTAAGCAGCCTCGATCGTGTCGCGAGAAACACCGAGGGATTTGGCAAGCGGACGAGAAGCGGGGAGCGGCTTTCCTGGTCCGAGCGCTCCGTCGAGGATCATTTGCCGGATGGCCCGCTGTATCCGCGCGTGAAGCGGCATGGCCGCATGGGCCGGATTGATCAGCCATGCCTTAACGGATTCGAGTTGGGAATGCCTGAACAAATGGTCTGAATCTCTTACGATTATTGGCGGGTCTTAACAGGCCATTTGTGAGGTAGATGTCAAGCCGCGCCTATGCGCTGACCTGCCCGATTCAATGGAGAAAACCGAGCAAATGCAGCCCCGCCCATCACCTTTCATGAAATTCACAGATCTCGCCCACCCGGTCGTCGCGGGTCTGATCTCCGTAATTGTGAACTATGGCGGCACCTTCATTCTCGTCTTCCAGGCCGCCCGGGTTGCCGGCCTCTCCCCTGAACTGACGGCATCCTGGGTCTGGTCGGTTTCAATCGGCGTCGGCCTGACCGGCCTTGTCCTGAGCTGGCGTTATCGTGAGCCGATCATCACCGCCTGGTCTACGCCGGCGGCCGCCTTTCTCGTCACCGCGCTCGCGACAACCCCTTATGCCGAAGCCGTGGGAGCCTACATAGCCTCGGCATTGGCTTTCGTGCTGCTGGGTCTCTCCGGATGTTTCGAGAGGGTGATCCGGCTCATTCCGCCGGGCATTGCGTCCGGCCTGCTGGCCGGCATCCTGCTGCAATTCGGGATCGGTGCGTTCGGCAGCGCGAGCATCGACCCTCTTCTCGTCGGACTGCTGATCACCGCCTATCTCCTGCTGAAACGCGTCTGCGCACGTTATGCGGTGGTCGGCATTCTTGTCTTCGGACTGGCCCTTCTTCTCCTCCAAGGGCGCGTTGATCTCTCGGGACTTGAGCTTCGCCTGGCGGCGCCTGTTTTTACGATGCCGGAATTCTCCTTCAATGCCCTGCTGAGTGTCGCACTGCCGCTGTTCCTGATCACGCTGACCGGGCAATACATGCCCGGCATGCTCGTTTTGCGAAACGACGGGTTCAAGACCAGCGCTAATCCCATCGTCACCGTAACTGGTCTGGGCTCGCTGCTGATGGCGCCGTTCGGCTCGCATGCCTTCAACATCGCTGCGATCACCGCTGCGATCGCGACCGGCAGGGAAGCGCATGAGGACCCGTCGAAGCGATGGATCGCGGGGATCGCCGCAGGCTGCTTCTATGTCCTCGTCGGGGTATTCGGCGTCACTCTTGCGGCCGTGTTCATGGCCTTCCCGGCGACGTTCATCACCTCGCTGGCAGGTCTTGCGCTTCTGGGCACCATCGGCGGCAGTGTTGCGGGGGCGATGGCCGATCCGACCTCTCGCGAAGCCGCGCTGATTACGTTTCTGGCATCAGCGGCCAATATCAAGCTGCTTGGGATCGGGGGCGCATTCTGGGGGCTGGTGATCGGTCTTGTCGCGGCCATTGTCTTAAACGGGCGCATTCCGCGCAAACCGGCCGGGCGCGATGCCGGCCAACCAATCACGGCGTCGCGGATGCGTTGAACAGGACGAGAGACCAACTTGCGAAGGGCAGAGCGTCGCAGGCCGCGGCTCTGCCCATCTCACCCCTGACCTTGAAGGCCGAAGTCGAACGATCCCGGCCGCAGTATAGTGCGTAGCGTATCGAACTACCCTGTTCCTCTTAAAAGCTCTATGAATATCTGGTTGCAACCGATCTCCTCAGCGGGAAGATTGTCGAGTGGTGTGCTTTTGAGGGGCGGTGAATGGTTTTACGAGGGGGCGGGGAATGCGGCGCGCTGATGCGCGCGGTGGACTGGAACTGCAATCCTCTCGGACGGCCGGAAGATTGGCCGACAGAGTTGCGGACGATCGTCAGCATCGCCCTCGGCTCCCGTCAGCCGATGTTGATCGTCTGGGGACCCGAGCAGATCACCCTTTACAATGACGGCTATGCCGCGATGTGCGGCAATCGGCACCCGGCAGCGCTGGGAAAACCGTTCCGGGATTTGTGGTTCGATATCTGGGACGATGTCGATCCCATCATCACCGACGCATATAATGGTATCAGCACGTCGATGGACGATATCGCGTTCATCATGCACAGAAATGGCTATCCGGAAGAAACGCATTTCGCCTTTTCTTACACGCCTGTGCGTGACGCCGACAACAATGTGCGGGGCATGTTTTGCGCCTGCGTCGAGACCACCGCCGAAGTGATCATGCGGAGGCGGCTCGCGCGGGAGCGGGAGCAGATGTTGCATGTCTTCGAGATGGCGCTCGGCGCTGTCGCGATCACCACGGGCCCCGATCACGTCTTCACGTTCGCAAACCGCGATTACCGGATGCTTGTCGGACACCGGGATGTGGTCGGAATGCCCGTGATCGAAGCACTGCCAGAACTGGCTGGCCAGGGTTTCGTGCCATTGCTCGACCGTGTCTACGAGACAGGCGAGGCTTACGTCGGTCGCGATGTGTCCGCTCACCTGATCCGTACCCCTGGCGGACAGCCCGAAGAAAGGATCGTCGATTTTCTCTATCACCCGATCCGCGATGCGGGCGGAAAGGTCGATGGAATATTCGTCCAGGCGCTGGATGTCACGGAGCGGGCGGACGAGGCGCGGTTGCAGCAGCTGCGCGAGCACGAGCTTGTCCACCGGCTGAAGAATCAGCTTGCCCTCGTCCAGGCTATCGCCGGTCAGTCTCTGCGTCATGCCGCCGATCTGGATAGCGGTCTGACTCTGTTCAATGCGCGTATTGCCGCCCTGGCGCGGGTACATGACATGCTTCTCGCTGAAGGGGCTGAGCGTGTGGAGGTGAGCGCCGTCGTCGCAGATGTCGTTGGCCTGCATGATGGCAATTCAATCCAGCGCTTCAGCGTGACGGGCCCAGCTGTTGCCATAGGTGCACGCCCGGCGCTTTCCCTGGCGCTCATTCTGCACGAGTTGGCGACGAATGCAGTAAAATATGGCGCTCTGTCGAACACGTTCGGCACTGTAACGATCACATGGCAGATCAAGGGAGCACCGGACCGCCTCGTGCTCGAATGGTCTGAAGCAGGCGGGCCACCCGTCGATCAACCCACGCGGAAAGGGTCAGGCACACGGCTTCTCAAAGCGGGTATTGCCGGGTCCAATAGCAGTTCGGTTGACGTCGATTACGAAGTTGCCGGCGTCCGCTGTGTGATTACGGCGGACGGTGTCATCGTCAGCTGACATAAGAAGCGTTTCAGCCGTCTCTTTCTTCTTATGCGACGGGCTCCTACTTCGACCGAAACCTGTTGAACCCACCCAAAAACTGGCTCTTTTAATCATCCCCGTCGGGGCATGACAGGTCTTGCCCCCTGACGAACGGGGACAAGATGGCGGTTTATCATCACAGCAGACAGAGCTTCGAGCGTGGCGCAAAAATGCTGCGCACAGCGCTCGGGCCTGCCATCGCGGCGCTGCTCCAGGATCCTGCCGTCGTCGAGGTAATGCTGAACCCTGACGGCCGTATCTGGATCGACCGTCTCTCCGAAGGACTGTCCGATACGGGTGAGCGGCTGTCGCCTGCCGAAGGCGAGCGTATCATCCGCTTGGTCGCCCACCATGTCGGCGCCGAAGTCCATGCCGGTGCTCCGCGCGTATCGGCTGAGCTGCCCGAGACAGGTGAACGGTTCGAAGGGCTTTTACCTCCCGTCGTCGCCGCGGCCGCCTTCGCCATCCGCAAGCCCGCCGTCGCTGTATTCACGCTCGACGACTATGTGCGCGCCGGCATTATGACGGCCGTACAGGCCGATATCCTGCGCCAGGCCGTCGCCGATCGCGCCAACATCCTCGTCGCCGGCGGTACATCGACCGGCAAGACGACGCTGACGAACGCATTGCTCGCCGAGGTCGCCAGGACCGGTGACCGGGTCGTCATCATCGAGGATACGCGTGAGCTTCAATGCGCAGCGCCCAACCTCGTCGCCATGCGGACCAAGGACGGTGTCGCCTCACTGTCTGATCTCGTTCGTTCCTCGCTGCGTCTGCGCCCCGACCGCATCCCGGTCGGAGAGGTGCGCGGTGCGGAGGCTCTCGATCTGCTCAAGGCCTGGGGTACCGGCCATCCCGGCGGTGTCGGCACGATCCACGCCGGTTCCGCCATCGGCGCTTTGCGTCGGATGGAACAGCTTATCCAGGAAGCCGTCGTCACCGTCCCGCGTGCGCTGATCGCCGAGACGATCGACCTCGTCGCCGTTCTCTCCGGCCGCGGCTCCGCCCGAAAACTTTCCGAACTCGCCCGCGTCGAGGGCCTCGGCCCCGATGGCGATTACCGCATCACTCCGACCCTCTCATCATCTTCAGGAGACCTCCCGTGACCCGCAATCCCGCGCCCTTGCAGCGGACGATCGGCGCCGTGCCGCTCGCCGCCCTCTTTCTGCTCGCCACCTCTCCCGCCTTCGCTTCGGGCTCCTCCATGCCATGGGAGCAACCGCTGCAGCAGATACTGCAGTCCATCGAAGGCCCGGTCGTCAAGATCGTCGCGGTGATCATCATCATCGCCACCGGATTGTCGCTGGCGTTTGGTGACACTTCTGGCGGTTTCCGCCGGCTGATCCAGATCGTCTTCGGTCTGTCGATCGCTTTTGCCGCGTCTAGCTTCTTCCTGTCCTTCTTCTCCTTCGGCGGCGGGGTGCTCGTCTGATGGCGGCGCTCATCGAACAGGGGCGGGATGTCCCGGGTTTTGCGGTGCCGGTCCACCGCGCATTGACCGAGCACATCCTGCTTGCCGGCGCACCGCGCGCCATTGCGATCCTGAATGGGACGCTTGCCGGTGCGATAGGCCTCGGCCTGCGCCTTTGGCTGGTCGGATTGGCGCTCTGGATCGTCGGTCATGCCGTTGCCGTCTGGGCGGCGCGTCGCGATCCGCTTTTCGTCGACGTCGTGCGCAGGCATCTGCGCATCCCCGCGCATCTGGCCGTGTGAGGGCGCGGCGATGATGAACCTTGCCGAATATCGCAACCGCAATCGGCGTCTGGCCGATTTCCTGCCGTGGGCCGCGCTGGTCGGCGAGGGTGTCATTCTCAACAAGGATGGCAGCCTGCAGCGCAGTGCACGTTTCCGGGGCCCCGACCTCGATTCCGCCGTGCCGGCCGAACTGGTCGCCGTTGCCGGCCGCCTCAACAATGCCTTCCGCCGGCTTGGCTCCGGCTGGGCCGTTTTTGTCGAAGCCGTTAGGCTTCCGGCGCAGCGTTATCCCGACGATGTATTTCCCGATGCGGCATCGGCCCTGGTCGACACGGAGCGCAAGGCGGACTTCGAGGAAGCAGGCGCCCATTTCGAATCTAGCTACTTCCTGACCTTTGCGTTTCTGCCGCCAGCTGAAGACGCCGCCCGAGCCGAAACATGGCTCTACGAAGGACGAGATCAGTCCGGTATCGACGCCCGCGAAATTCTAAGGGGCTTCACCGACCGCACCGACCGGCTGCTGCAGCTTGTCGACGGCTTCATGCCAGAATGCCGCTGGCTCGACGATGCGGAAACGCTGACGTACCTGCATGGCTGCGTCTCGACCAAGGTCCATAGCGTCCGGGTGCCCGAGACCCCCATGTATCTCGATGCGCTCCTGACCGATCAGCCGCTGACCGGTGGTCTCGCACCGCGCCTCGGCGATCAGCATCTGCGGATACTGACCATCACCGGCTTTCCGAGCGTCACCACGCCCGGCCTCCTCGACGAGCTCAACCGGCTGGCTTTCCCCTATCGCTGGTCGACCCGCGCCATCCTCATGGACAAGACCGATGCGACGAAACTGCTGACGAAGATCAGGCGGCAATGGTTCGCCAAACGCAAGTCGGTCGCGGCAATCCTCAAGGAGGTGCTGACCAACGAGGCGTCCGTGCTGGTCGACAGCGACGCGGCCAACAAGGCCAATGATGCCGATCAGGCTTTGCAGGAGCTCGGCGCCGACTATGCCGGTATGGCCTATGTCACGGCGACCGTGACCGTCTGGGACACGGACTCGCGGGCGGCCGACGAGAAGATCCGGCAGGTCGAGAAAGTCATTCAGGGGCGTGATTTTACGTCCATGATCGAGACTATCAATGCGGTGGACGCCTGGCTCGGATCATTGCCGGGGCACCTTTATGCCAACGTTCGCCAGCCGCCCGTTTCCACGCTCAATCTCGCCCATATGATCCCGCTCAGCGCCGTGTGGGCGGGACCGGAGCGGGATGAACACTTCAGCGCGCCGCCGCTGTTCTTCGGCAAGACCGAGGGCTCGACGCCGTTCAGGTTCTCCCTTCATGTCGGCGATGTCGGCCATACGCTGATCGTAGGACCGACCGGCGCCGGCAAATCCGTGTTGCTGGCGCTGATGGCCTTGCAGTTCCGCCGCTACCGGGGAGCACAGGTTTTCGCCTTCGACTTCGGCGGCTCGATCCGTGCTGCCGCGCTCGCCATGGGCGGGGACTGGCACGACCTAGGCGGTGGTCTGACGGATGGATCGGACACCTCCGTCTCGCTCCAGCCGCTCAAATATATCGACTACGTGCCGGAGCGCGCCTGGGCCGCAGACTGGATCGTGTCGATCCTGATCCGTGAGAGCGTCGAGATCACCCCAGAGGTGAAGGAGCATATCTGGACGGCGCTGACCTCGCTCAGCACCGCGCCAATGGACGAGCGCACCATCACCGGTTTCTGCGTTCTCCTGCAGTCCAACGATCTCAAGCAGGCTCTCAAACCCTATTGTGTCGGCGGACCCTGGGGGCGGCTCCTCGATGCGGAAGCTGAGCATCTCGGAACAGCCACGGTCCAGGCGTTTGAGACCGAGGGATTGATCGGCACGGATGCCGCGCCGGCGGTCCTTGCCTATCTGTTCCACCGAATTGAAGACCGGCTCGACGGTGCGCCGACCATGCTCATCATCGATGAGGGCTGGCTTGCGCTTGACGATGACGGTTTCGCGGGCCAGCTCCGCGAGTGGCTGAAGACACTGCGCAAGAAGAACGCCTCGGTGGTGTTCGCCACGCAGTCGCTGTCGGACATCGACGGCTCCCCGATAGCGCCCGCCATCATCGAAAGTTGCCACACACGGCTGCTTTTGCCCAACGAGCGCGCCATCGAGCCGCAAATCACCGCGATCTACCGTCGTTTCGGCCTGAACGACCGACAAATCGAAATCCTCGCCCGCGCCATACCCAAGCGAGACTACTATTGCCAGTCGCGGCGGGGCAACCGCCTGTTCGAGCTCGGTCTCAGCGAGGTCGCCCTCTGCCTGTGCGCCGCGTCCTCGCGCCAGCACCAGGCGCTGATCGCCGCCGTACAGGAGCGGTCTGACGCTGACGGCTTCCTGCGCGAATGGCTTGTCGCCAATGGCCTCGGTTGGGCCGCCGATCTTGCCGATAATCTCACCAACATCGCGTCGCGCGCACCCGACCCGGTCAGGCCGGCACCCGATCCAGCGGCTGCGTCTCACTCCCCTGTCATCACCTTGGAGGTTCAGCCATGACCGGCTTCCGTTCGCGCCTGCGTGCCCGTCGTATCGCCATCGCCCTGATGGCGGCGCCGGTCGGCATTCTGTCCGCTTCCATCATCCCGGTGGCCGCCTTCGATATTGTCTACGACCCGACCAACTATGCGCAGAACGTCATGCAGGCGGCACGGGCGCTGGAGCAGATCAACAACCAGATTACCTCGCTCCAGAACGAAGCGCAGATGCTGATCAACCAGGCGAAGAATCTGGCGAGCCTGCCGTTCTCTTCGCTGCAGCAGTTGCAGCAGTCGGTGCAGAAGACCCAGGCGCTGCTCAAGCAGGCCCAGAACATCGCTTTCGACGTCCAGAAGGTCGATCAGATGTTCAATCAGAAATACGCGAACGTCTCCATGTCGGCATCCGATCAGCAGCTTGTCGCGGACGCGAAGTCGCGCTGGCAGAACACGGTCGGTGGTCTGCAGGACGCCATGCGCGTTCAGGCTGGTGTTGTCAGCAATATCGACAGCAACAAGGAGCAGATGTCGGAACTGGTGAACCGCAGCCAGTCGGCGACCGGCGCCCTCCAGGCGACTCAGGCCGGCAACCAGCTTCTGGCCCTCCAGTCTCAGCAACTGTCCGATCTCGTTGCGGTGCTTGCCGCCAATGGGCGCGCGCAAGCGCTGACAGATGCCGAGCGTGCCGCCGCGGCCGAGCAGGGACGCGAACAACGCCGCCGCTTCCTGACCCCCGGCGCCGGCTATCAGCCGGGCAACGCCAAAATGTTTCCGGGCAATTGAGGAGCGCGCGTGATGGAAACGAGAACGTATACCCGCGTCGCAGCCATCGCCTTTGCCGGCCTTGCCGTCGCCGTCGCTGCCATGGGAATGATGGACGGATCGCCGTCCGAGGGTATGAAGATCGATCCACCGCCACGCGAGCGGGCCATTGCCGACAGCCAGCGCCAGTTGCTGCGCTATTGCCGGGACAAAGGCGAATTCGCGTTACGTGACCCGATCTGCCTTCAACTCTGGATCGACAATCGTGAGCGCTTCTTCGGCAAGATCAAGTCGAAGGAAAAGGGCGGGCCGCTTATGCGCACCGCTCCGTCATCGGACACATCCGGCGATGCGGAAAAGGCTGTCGATAAAAGCAAGGCTCGCGATTTGGTGGCTCCCGCGACACCGCCTGCACCGGCGGTGCCGGTCGAGCGTGTCGCTCCCACCGCCGTCCCGTCCAGCGAAGAGGTCCGCTGACCATGCAAGGGACCGGTGTCATCGACAAATTCCTCGAGACCTTTACCCGCTATATTGATGGAGGTTTCGGCCTGCTCGGCGGGGAAGTTGCCTTCATCGCAACCACGCTGATCGTCATCGATATTGTGCTGGCCGCGCTGTTCTGGTCCTGGGGTGGCGACGAGGACATCATCGCCCGCCTCGTCAAGAAGACGCTCTTCGTCGGCGTCTTCGCCTGGATCATCGGCAACTGGAACAAGTTGGCGAAGATCGTCTTCGAAAGCTTCGCAGGTCTCGGCCTGAAAGCCTCCGGAACCGGTTTTTCCGTCGATGACCTGATGCGGCCCGGCAAGGTCGCGCAGACCGGCCTCGATGCCGGCCGCCCGCTGCTCGAATCCATCTCCGATCTGATGGGCTGGGTCTCGTTCTTCGAGAACTTCATCCAGATCGCCTGCCTGCTGTTCGCCTGGGCGCTGATCCTGCTCGCTTTCTTCATCCTTGCCGTCCAGCTCTTCGTGACACTGATCGAGTTCAAGCTGACCACGCTTGCCGGTTTCGTGCTGATCCCTTTCGGCCTGTTCGGTAAATCCGCCTTCATGGCGGAGCGCGTCCTTGGCAACGTGATTTCGTCCGGCATCAAGGTGCTGGTGCTGGCCGTCATCATCGGCATCGGCTCGACGTTATTCTCCGAGTTCACGCGTGGCTTTGGCGGCAACGCGCCGACCATCGATGACGCCATGGCGATCGTGCTCGCGGCCCTGTCTCTGCTCGGCCTCGGCATTTTCGGACCCGGTATCGCCAACGGCCTCGTCTCCGGTGGACCCCAGCTTGGTGCGGGTTCTGCCGTGGGTGCCGGGCTGGCTGCAGGTGGAATGGCCGTGGTCGGAGGTGCGGCAATCGGCGCAGCTGCCACCGGCGCGGGTGCGCTTGCGGGCGGTGCCGCCGCCGCCGCGGCGCGTGGCGGTGCAACGCTCGCCGGTGGCGCCTCTGCCGCCTACAGCCTGGGCGCCGCGCCCGGTTCCAGCGCATCCGGTGTCGCCAATGGTCTCGGCGGTGTCGCGAGCGCCGGCGCCCAGGCGGCGGTCTCTCCCCTCAAGCGCGCTGCCTCAAAAGCCGCCGACAGCGTCAAGGCCAGCTATCGCGCCGGCGCTCGCTCGGCGTTCGAGGCAACCGGCGGCTCGGTCACCGGTAACGGCGATGAGACCGATACATCCGCGCCATCGGCCACTGCCGCGTCCTCCGCTCCATCGACGCCCCCTGCCTGGGCAAAGCGCATGCAGCGTTCCCAGAAAATGTCCCACGGCGTCCAGACCGCCGCCCAAGCGGTCAAATCCGGCGACAGCCACGGCGGCGGCTCCTCCGTCAACCTCTCCGAAAGCGACAAGCCATGAGTTTTTTCTCACGACCATCCACCCATTACGGCAAGTCACCCGAGCCTGAAACACCATACCAGCGCGCCGCCCAGGCCTGGGATGAACGCATCGGGTCCGCCCGCGTGCAGGCGAAGAACTGGCGATTGATGGCCTTCGGCTCATTGCTTCTGTCGACGGGCCTGTCAGCGGGCCTCGTCTGGCAGTCGCTGAACGGCTCGGTCGTTCCCTGGGTCGTGCAGGTCGACAAGCTCGGACAGGCGCAGGCGATCGCACCGGCAACGGCCGACTATCGCCCGGACGATCCCCAGATCGCCTTCCAGCTCGCCCGTTTCGTCGAGGAAGTGCGCTCCATTCCATCCGACGCGGTGATCGTGCGGCAGAATTGGCTGCGGGCCTATGACTTCACGACGCAGGGCGGTGCCGTAGCACTCAACGACTATGCCCGCGCCAACGACCCCTTCACCAAGGTCGGCAAAACGCAGGTCGCCGTCGACGTCTCCTCTGTCATTCGCGCTTCGCCCGAAAGCTTCCGCGTCGCCTGGACCGAGCGCACCTATCAGGACGGCGCGCTCGCCAGCACCGCGCGCTGGTCGGCCATCCTCACCGTGGTGGTGCAGCCGCCGCGCGATGCCGAAAAACTCCGGGCCAATCCGCTCGGAATCTATGTCAACGCTATCAACTGGTCGAAGGAACTTGGACAATGATGCCAGTCTTCCACACAGCCGCCACCATGAATGGTGGAAGACCGGCTTTCTTCAATCCCGCGAAACCGGCTTTCCGGAGAGCCGCGCTCGCGCTCGCGCTGCTGTCCTCCACGCATCTGGCCGGCTGCGCCTCCATGAACAAGCCGCCTGAGATCAGCTATGATGATCCGGTTGCCGCCATGCAGCTTGCCGACCCGGCGGCGCCCGTGCGCGTCGTCGAACTCCCCAAGCCGCTGCCGCTTCCCGGCCAGTTGAAGCCGGTCGACAGCAGCAAACAGCGGCCTGAAGCCAAGGATCCGACCGCGCGCGTCAACCAGGCCAATGAGCAGGCGCGCGTCCAGCCGGTGCGCGACGGCTTCATCAATTCCATGCAGGTCTATCCGTTCACGGCCGGCGCGCTCTATCAGGTTTATGCCGCCGTCGGGCAGATCACCGACATCGCGCTCCAGCCCGGCGAAACGCTGGTCGGCTCCGGCCCTGTCGCCGCCGGCGACACCGTGCGCTGGATCATCGGTGATACCGAAAGCGGATCGGGTGCTGCAAAACAGGTGCATATCCTCGTCAAGCCGACCCGCACCGATTTGATAACCAATCTCGTCATCAACACCAATCTGCGCACCTATCACATGGAGTTGCGCTCGACCGAGAGGACCTATATGGCATCGGTTTCCTGGCAGTATCCGCAGGACCAGCTTATCGCGCTCAGGCGCCAGAATGCCGAGGCGCTGGCTGCCCAGCCGATCTCGACTGGCGTCGATCTGTCCAAGGTGAATTTCCGCTACGACGTTTCGGGCGACCGTGCGCCCTGGCGACCGCTTCGCGCGTTCGATGACGGAAAACAGGTCTATATCGAGTTCCCGAGGGGGATCGGGCAAGGCGAAATGCCGCCGCTCTTCGTCGTCGGACCGGAGGGCGATACGTCCGAACTGGTGAACTACCGGGTGCGGGGCAACTACATGATCGTGGACAGGTTGTTTGCCGCCGCCGAACTCAAATTCGGAGCGGACAGAAACCAGAAGCGCGTCCGCATCGCCCGCACAGATGGGCGCACGTCATGACGGCCGGTTCCGATACACAAAAGGGAGCCGTCTTCGAGGACGAAGCTCTGCCTCTCACTGGCGAGCCTGTCTCTTCGATGCGTCTGCGTCCCGCTCCGCCGCGCGTCACGCGTTTGTCACGCCGCGTGTTGGTAACACTCGGCGTGATCACGTCGGCCGGTCTGAGCGCCGCATTGATCTATGCCCTTCAGCTCAACATCAAGGGTGGTGGCCAGGAACTCTATAATACGGACAACCGCACCACGCCGGATGGTCTGGCGGGGCTGCCGAAGGATTATACCGGCGTGCCGAAGCTTGGCCCGGCGCTTCCGGGCGATCTCGGTCGTCCGATCCTCAACCCGGTGACGCCGGAAGCGAAGCCGGAGGTCGATCCCGACGAGCAGAGGCGCAAGCAGGAAATGGAGGCGGCGCGGCTGGCGAAGCTGTTTGCGCCTACAGAGACCAGACCGGTGACACAGGGTACGCCACCGGCTTCCGCAGCAACGACTCCAGCGCCTTTGAGTGATTTGGCAAGCCTCGGTCTCGGTCCGCAGCCTTCGACACTTACGGCGCAGGATCGACAGCTCGCCTTCCTGAATCAGATGCCGGACAAGCGCACGGTTTCTTCCGATCGCGTTATCGCGCCAGCGTCAGCGAACGTCCTTCAGGCCGGAGCGGTAATTGCTGCTGCGCTGATCACAGGCATCCGTTCCGATCTGCCCGGCCAGATCACAGCCCAGGTCACGGAGAATGTCTATGACAGCCCGACGGGCAGAGTCCTGCTGATCCCGCAGGGCACTCGCGTCGTCGGTCAGTATGATAGCGGAGTTGGTTTCGGTCAGCGCCGGATCCTGCTGGTCTGGAATCGGCTGATCTTTCCAAATGGGCGTTCAATCGTTCTGGAGCGTCAGCCGGGAGCCGATGCGGAAGGCTATGCTGGCCTCGAGGACGGTGTCGACTATCATTGGGGCGAGCTGTTCAAGGCCGCAGTTCTTTCGACCCTGCTGGGCGTCGGCACGCAGCTCGGTTCATCGAACGAAGAAAGCGAGATCTTGCGCGCGCTACGGCAGGGAGCGGCCGACAGCGTCAACGATGCCGGTCAAAAGGTGCTCAGCCGCCAGCTTGACATCGCTCCGACGCTGGCGATCCGTCCCGGCTTCCCAGTGCGTGTCCTCGTCACGCGCGATCTCGTTCTCGAACCCTATGGAGGCTGATATGGCCAAGCTGAAACTCGGGCCGATCGCTGACGACAAGCCGGTGAAGGTGACGGTGGAATTGCCGGCCAGCCTGCATCGCGATCTCAGGGCCTATGCCAATATTCTCGCGCGGGAAGCCGGCCAGACCGGTACCGATCCTGTCAGGTTGATTGTTCCCATGCTGGAGCGGTTTATCGCCACCGACCGCGCGTTCTCGAAGATGCGGCGGTCGGTGGAGCCTGCCTTGGATTAGACGGCATCAAAGGCTGGTTTAGTGTACGTGTTGCTCTGACTCGTGTTGCTTGAGCAGCCGTCGAAGGGTCTGGGCATGCACACCATAGTGTCCCGCCACGTCATCGACGCGCCAACCATCCATTTCGATGAGTCGACGCGCTTCAATATAGTCCTTCTCGGTGAGCGATATCGGCCGCCCGATGTGCTTACCTTGCGCTCGGGCGGCTGCCATACCGGCGCGGGTGCGCTCGCTGATCAGGCTTCTCTCGAATTCCGCGAGGGCCGCCATGATGTGAAAGACCAAGCGCCCGCCCGACGAACACGTGTCGATATTCTCGTTAAGGGAGCGGAAGCGAATGTCTCGCTGCCCAAGGTCGTCAATCAAGTTGATCAGATTGATAAGCGAGCGCCCGAGGCGATCGAGTCGCCAAACCACCAGTTCGTGTCCGGGGCGCAAAAATGCCATGGCTTCATCAAGGCCCGGTCTATGGGCTTGCAACCCCGAAATTCCCTGATCCGTGAAAATGCGTACGCAACCGACCTGCTTCAATGCGCTCAATTGCAGGTCGAGATTTTGCTCCTCCGTTGACACCCGAGCATACCCCACTCTTTTCATAACTCGCCTCCAGAGGTGGGAGGCGAGTCAGTTCAAGGCACATGGGAACACGACAGAACAATAGTGAGAATTGAACAGATTGCCCCCCGCCTCAACTCAATTTACTGATCGATCCCGACGCTTCTGGTTGATTTCCACGCCTCTGTCGTTATTTCGTGTACTAAGTTTCTTTAGATTTATGCTGCCGGCTGTTTTAAATCACAGCATCAAACCTAGCTTATATTGTTACGGTTTTACCTGAAAAATCAAGGCTTGATCGCACAAGGCGCTGCGGCAAATCACCTCCTGACAAAGCATCAGCAGGGGGTACTGTGCACCGTTGACACAACGTTTTGAAAGTTAGCCAGACTCGTTGGCGTTCACCATCGATGGGCTGTTTTCCGAAGGGGCGGCCGCAGCACTCCGTGTCGGCATCAGCGCTGCAATGGATGGTTGTCTTGCCGCATCATCCGCCGCAATGTCTGCGAATGGACTTGGAAGATTTGAGCGACATCATCGACACGTAGGCCCTCTTGTTCGATGAGACGTCGTGCCTCGCTGTAATCGTCCTGGCTAAGCGCAAACGGTCTCCCTACGCGCTTCCCTTGGGCTCGCGCGGCCGCCATCCCTGCTCGCGTGCGCTCGCTTATGAGAGATCGTTCGAATTCGGCAAGTGCCGCCATCATATGGAATACTAACCTGCCTCCAGACGACGCTGTGTCGATGTTTTCGTTGAGCGATTGGAAACGAATGCTGCGGCTCCCCAAATCGTCGAGGAGCGTGATCAGGTTGATGAGCGAGCGGCCGAGCCGGTCAAGTCGCCACACCACCAGCTGCTGGCCGGAAACTAGATGCGCCAGGGCTTGATCAAGACCGGGGCGCTGGGCTTGCTGTCCCGAGACGCCATGATCCATAAAAACCTTCCTGCATCCTGCATCTTTCAGTGCGCGCACCTGCAAATCCAAGTTTTGTTCTTCCGTTGATACACGGGCATATCCAATCTTTAGCATCGTTCGCCTCGAGGAGCGGCGATGAAAACTCACGAAAAACCCAAGGGCCAGAGACGTTAGCCGCCTCGTTCAGCAAGGTTCGCCTCTCCGTTTGTGTTGACTAAAACCGGTCCCTTTCGTTGCTCGCAGCTCGCATTCTCGCGGCCATTGAAAATACTTACAAAATTCGTGCCCCTTGACGGCCACGTTCCTTGTTTATGCTTAGATACACAAGGGACCCCTTATGCGCAGAACGCCGCATGATTCTGTCGAAGAATCAGTGGAGCAGCAGGGGGCGCCGCGTCCTGAGGCTGTTGTCCTGGCCGGTGCCGCGGCGGTTTCTGGCGGGGTTGTCGGATTTTTCCTGGCTGGGGAGATCAGGCTCGCTGTCGGCGTATTTGCCGCTGCGCTTCTCGGTCTTTTGGCCGGCTGGTGGGCGCACGGCGTATCGGCGAAGCTGTTGAAGGGTGGCGCCGAATGACGGTCGGTGTGCTTTTCTCTTCGCCGGCGCACTGGGAGAGCGGCTCCGCACCCGCGCTCTGCATCTTCGTCCGCAACTATTTCGACGTCGCCGCTGCCTGCGGGCGGCGTGCTGCCGATGCGGCGATGGCGGAGTTGCGTCTTCGTGCCCAAGCGGCTCTTGGCGATGAGCGTATCGACGTTGAATGCGATGGAGCCCATTTAAGGATCTCTCCCGACAGTGGTTCGGGATTGACTGAACTTCGCGGCCGCAGTGAAGCGCTGCTGGTCGCGCTGGGGCGTGATCCTGCCGTCATCGACGGCGATTCAATTCTCCTCGCCTTGTCAGTGGCCAATGAAGATGCGCCGGCCCCGCCGGACGGTTGTTATTTGCTCGCAAGCGAGTCTGCTCGCTGCACCTTTCTTTCCTTGATGAAGGATGCCGTCTCGGCCTTCGAGGCAATGAATGATGGCCGTCTCGCCCTTGCTTTCCAGCCCGTTCGCGCCGCCGATGGCGAGGACCTCCTCTATTGGGAAGCTCTTGCGCGTGTTGTTCCGGCTGACAGTCGGCGGGAGGTGGTGTCTCCGGGGCAATTTGTGCCCGCTATTGAGGCGCTCGGGCTGTCGCGCCTGTTCGACCGTTTCGTCGTTCTGAAAACCATAGAAACGCTCCGCGCCAATCCCTGCGGGCGGATCGGCTGCAATGTTTCCGCTCAGAGCGTTGTCGATGACGAGTACTGGGTTTCCGTTCTCGATGAGCTTGCCGCCGCGCCGGAAGTGGCCGCGCGACTCGTGATTGAAATTACGGAAACTGCTCTCCTTGCCGACATGGAGGTGGCGCAGCGTCTTGTCGCGCGGCTCAAGCATCTGGGTTGCCAGGTTGCGCTCGATGACTTCGGTGCCGGTCATAGTTCAATTGCGCAGAGCCTCGCACTGCGGCCGGATATCATCAAGATCGATCGCCTCTTTCTGCGGGAAGCCGTGGGGCAAGTCTTCGGCGGTGAACTTCTCGTCGGCCTCGTTGATCTCTGCAATTGCCTGGCGGGTCAGGTCGTCGTCGAAGGGATCGAAGACGAGCGCGATCTCGTTTTCGCCCACCGGGCGGGTGCGCGTTGGGTTCAGGGATATCATGTCGCCGCGCCCTCAATCGCGCGGCCGTTTGCGCAAGCGGAGGCGCAGCTCGACCTCACTGCCCGACAGGCCTCTTATGGCGGAGGTCTGCACCTATGATGCCAGGTTTTTCGTCAAGCTGGCGTGTGGTGCAGGGGACTTCCGTCGTGAGGGCGGATGTCTCGCTTGAGAGGCTCGCGCAAAGATCTGCCGCGCAATCGGTTTCCAACTCGCGTCGATTGATCGACAGGTTATCCTGTATCCAGCCGCTCAATGCCGAGACCGACACGCCCTGGTCCCAACTTCACCACTGCCGGACATGTGCAAAAGAGATCGTCACAAGCCTGGAGTTCGGGCGTTCACCGGAGACGAGCGGTGAAGCGCTCCGTGTCTACGAGACGGCGCTGATCGCCGGCTTCGACGACATCTTTTTCTTCCCATCTGCTGATGAGGTCGGCGCGTATCGCCGAACGGAAATCGAAGACATTGGAGGGATCGCCTGGCGGCACGGCTCGGTGATCCGGCAGTGGTGGGCCAGCTACGCAAGGCTCGTCGATGCCTGGTTCGGAGGGCGCTCCTCATGAGGATGCACCTTCGCCAGCTCGTCCAACGCAACACTGATCCCGCAGCGCGGCGCGCTAGGGCGGAATTACTGTCGCATGAACGGGATCTGCTTTTGTCGCGGCGCTTACGCTTCTTTTCGTACGCAGTGATCGCCATGACGTTGGTGCTTGTGGTGGTCCTGCTCTCGTCCTGCCTGTTCACGGTCGTTGCTGATCTCCTGGTCATCTGGGTCGTTGGATTCTGGGTGCTGTCGGGCCTGCGTGTCGTCTTCGGAAAGCTGTCGCAAGAGACCTTGTCTGGTCTTAAAATGGTGGAACTGCGATCCGTCTCCGGAGTCTTCTGCGGTGCAGTGGCCGGCTTCGCAGCGGTTGCCGGTAGCTTCGGAATCGCTGGTGTGCCGTTCGCAAGCGGCATCGTGCTTGTGGTGTCACTGGTCTCAACGGCGCTCGTGCTTCTGGCAGGCGCGCCATGACAACACATCAAATCTTCGGGAAAAGTCGCGGCAAAGCCGGGCGGGAGAACCCCTTGCGGGTATTCAAGCCGTTCGGAAAACGCGGCTCCGTCGAGGCGGCCGCGACCGAGCACCCCTTGCAGGCAGCGCATTCGGTCGCAGATTTTGCATCTGTTGCAAGGACGCGCCTCACCGCCATCTGCCGCGATCTCGCAAATCTCTATTATGACCCATCGCGCTCCTATGAGGAGCCGGTCTGCCGGATGGCTGAGACCGTCGATCCACGATTGCTGGTCGGTCACCATGCGGTGGTTCGGATCGATGACTCACGAGGCGTTTTCATCCTGTCGGTTGAAGGACGGTCCGGCGCGGTCACGGTAGAGACAGCCAGCGACGAACTCCTGCTCGATCACATCATCTGCCATCTTGCGCTGGATCGCGGCAGACATCTGTCGAACACGGCGCATGGGCTCGTCGCCCAATTGGTCGGTCATACGCTGGATGATGTCGAACGCAGCCTGATCCTGGCGACACTGCGGCAGCATCATTTCAATCGGACGCACACGGCCGAGGTGCTCGGTGTGTCGGTGCGGACAGTCCGCAACAAGATCAGAGGTTACCGCGAGCAGGGCGGCGAAGGCGAACCACAGACCGGCGTCTTTCATTTGCCGCGCCAGCCGCGACGCGAGTGAGGCGCTGCAGGCTAAGCCGCAGACACCGGACAATTTCCAATTCTCACAGTCTGCCGCGGAGGCGTCGGCGGACTCAGACAACAAAACGAGGGTAGTATCATGACGGGGGCAACGGGGCGTGCGCGCAGCAATTCATCGCAGGCACAGGGTAAGACAGTGGAAGGGAATGTCGCGCAACGATGCGGCAGACGCTCCCTGCTTTTGCCTCTCCTTCTTATTTCGACGACGGCGCTAACGGCGCCGGCGCTTAGCGCCAGTGTTAATTGGAGCGGCGGCACCAGTGCGGACTGGTTCGTGGCGGGCAACTGGTCGGGCAGTGCGGTGCCGACCGCCTCGGATACGGTTACCATCGACAACAGTTCGAACAATCCGGTGATCGGCGCTGCGGGTGCGGTCGCCAGCATTGTTTCCCTTGGCTCGACCGCCACGACTTCCACGCTGACGATCCAGAACGGCGGAACTTTGTCCACGGTCTCTGGATACGATGCGGTTGGTGATGCCGCCGGATCGACCGGCACGGTCAGTGTCGCCGGCACCGGCAGTACCTGGGCTAATAGCTACGGTATTCTCCTCGGCACGTATGGCACCGGCGCGGTCAACGTCTCCGGTGGCGGCGCTGTGACCAGTGGCGATCTGCATCTGGGCCGCATGGCTTCCGGCGAAGGCACGGCGACGATCGATGGCGTTGCGTCGTCCTGGACGGCGACGGGTCCGGTGAATGTGGGCTACAGCGGTATCGTCACCTGACGCTGTCCAATGGCGGCGCGGCCAATTTCGGCGCGTTCCAGGTGGCCATGAATACGGGGGCTTCGGGCGATGTCTCGGTTCTGAGCGGGGCGCGGCTAAGCACAATCGGCTCGACCAGCTATATCGGCAATCAGGCGAACACCAACGGTACCGTGACTGTATCGGGGACCGGCTCGCAATGGATCAGCGATCGTCACGTCTATGTCGGGCTTTCGGGAACGGGCTCGCTGACGCTTTCCGATCACGGCTCGGCCAGCTTCGCTTCTATGGATATCGGTGCGAATAACGGAGCGTCCGGCACGGTTCTGGTCCAGAGCGGCGGTTCGCTTGCTGTCACCGGTCTGGTCACGGCAGCGAATTCGGCAGGAGCCATCGGCAATATGACTGTCACCGGCAGCGGCTCCTCGCTGACGGCTGACACTTTGTCCCTTGGGTATCTCGGTGCCACGACCTTTGCGGTCAGCGACGGAGCAACCGTCACGGCGGCTAGTCTCGATGCTGCTGGAGGCAGCGGCGGTACAGCACACATCAGCATTTCCGGCGGCGGTAGCAAGCTGACGGCAACGAACAGCATGATGCTCGGGGCCGGCACAGGATCGACTGGCACGCTCTCCATCCAGAATGGCGCGACGCTCGAAACGGTCGCGGGAGGCCTATACCTGAAGGGCGGTAGCGTCACTACGGTAGCGGGCGCTGATTCCATGATACTGGTCGGGACACAGCATCCGGGAACGCCTGATAGTTGGGTCACTGCGGACGGCTGGTTCAGCCTTGAGGACGCAACCGCCACCGTTTCGAACGGTGCGCGCCTGGAGGCGGACGGCATTTATGTCGAAGGCGCGGCAGCGGGTTCCGCATCGCTGACGGTGACCGGCGCCGGAACGGTGATGGATGGGCACCTGCTGATCTATGTCGGCGGCAACGGTAACGGTACGGCCGGCAACGGAGCACTAACGCTATCGGACGGTGCTACGGCCACGGCCTCGGTCATCGCTGTTGGCGTCGACACCGGCACCACCGGCACCATGCTGCTCACAGGGACAGGTACGTCCCTTTCCACGATCGCTCACGCTACGTTCCTCGGCAATGTCTATGCCGGTTCTTACGGCAACGGCATCATTGTAGTGCAGGACGGCGCGTCACTCACTGCGGCCAACGAATTGCGGATCGCCTATAACGCCGGTTCGGCGGGCGAGCTCGCCATCGGCGCCAAGGCAGGGGATACTGCGGTGGCGGCCGGCGGCGTCAGTGCGGCGCACGGCATCGTCTTCGGCGCCGGCACGGGCAAGCTCACCTTCAATCACACGTTGTCGAACTATGAGCTGGGCTCCGGGGTTTCGGGCAACGGAACGATTGGCATCCTCGCTGGTACGACCATTCTGACGGGAGATTCATCTGGCTTCACCGGCACGACCGCGATTGCATCTGGCGCGACCTTGCAGATCGGTAACGGCGGATCGGTCGGCACCTTTGCTGGCGATATCGCCAATGACGGAGCGCTAATCTTCAGCCGAGCCGACGGTTCGGCTTTTGACGGGGTGATCTCGGGCACCGGCACGCTCACCAAGGCGGGATCGGGCAAGCTCCTGCTTTCCGGCAGCAGCGGTTCCTTCACGGGCACGACCTCGGTGACCGGTGGTACGCTGTCGGTGAACGGGACGCTGGGCAATGCATCGAGCACGGTCTCGGTCAGCAATGGCGGTGTGCTTGGCGGCTCGGGCACGATCGGCGGTTCGGTGTCGATCACCGATGGCGTACTGGCGCCCGGCAACAGCCCCGGCACGCTGACGATCAACGGCAACCTGGCTTTGGCGGCGAATTCGACGCTGAACTACGAACTGGGCCAGGCCGGTGTCGTCGGTGGCAGCCTGAACGATCACACCATCGTCCACGGCAATCTGACGCTGGACGGCACGCTCAACGTCACGCAGTCGGCGGGCGGCACCTATGGGGCGGGCATCTACCGGATCATCAGCTATGACGGGACCCTGACCGACAATGGGTTGGTGGTCGGGACGGCGCCGAACGGGTCGGTGAACTATGTCCAGACCTCGGTCGCAAATCAGGTCAACCTGATCAACACGCAGGGCCTGACGCTGCGCTTCTGGGATGGCGGCGCCGGCATCAAGAACAACAGCGCGATCGAAGGCGGTTCCGGCACCTGGACTCGGGCGGCCAGCGGCGCTAGCAGCGACAACTGGACCTTGGCCGATGGTACGCTCAATGCGCCCTATACCAACGGCGCCTTCGCGGTGTTCGGCGGAACCGCCGGCACGGTGACGGTCGACAACACCGCCGGTCAGGTACAGGTGTCGGGCCTGCAGTTTGCGACCGATGGCTATGTCGTCACCGGTGGTGCGGTCGAACTGCTCTCTGGCTCCAACACGGTACGCGTCGGCGACGGCACTGCCGGCAGCAGCGCCATGACCGCGACCATCGGCTCGGTGCTGACCGGCTCGGGCGGTCTCGACAAGACCGATCTCGGCACGCTGGTTCTGATCGCCGACAACACCTACAGCGGCGGAACGACGATCTCGAGTGGCACCCTACGCATTGGCAATGGCGGCTCGACCGGTTTGATCGCCGGCAACGTTGTCAACAACGGTGACTTCGCCTTCTACCGCAGCGCCGACCTGACCTTCGCCGGTGATATCTCCGGCACGGGCCGGTTCGGGATCGGCGGCGGCATGACCCTGACGCTGACAGGCAACAACACCTTCAGCGGCGGCACCTGGATGCAGGGCAGCACGCTGAAGATCGGTAATGGTGGAACGACAGGTTCGATCACTGGCAATATCGCGACCGATTATCTGGGAGCAGGAGCCGGCCATCTGGTCTTCGACCGGTCCGATGCGATCACCTTCGCCGGCATCATCTCCGGTTCGGGCGATGTGAAGCAGGCCGGTTCGGGCAATCTCACGCTTTCTGGCGTCAACACCTACACCGGCGGCACGACGATCGCGTCGGGCACGCTGACCGGTTCGGCCACCAGCTTCGGCACGGGCGGTATCGCCAACAATGCCGCTCTGGTCCTCGATCAGGCGACCAATGCCAGTTTCGCCAGCAGCATCACCGGCGCGGGTTCACTCACCAAGACTGGTGCGGGCGTCCTGGAACTGACGGGGAACTCCTCGTCCTTCACGGGTGCGACGACGCTGTCGCAGGGCGGTCTGAAGGTGAATGGCTCGCTCGCCGGATCGGTGGTGACGGCCGGGACGGGAGCGTTGCTGTCTGGTTCTGGCACGGTCGGTGGGATCGTGGCGCAGGCCGGTTCGATGGTTTCTCCGGGCAACAGCCCCGGCACGCTGACGGTGGCTGGGAACTACAGCCAGGCTTCAGGTTCGACCTATGCGGCCGAGCTGGTGCCGGGCAGCAGCACGTCGGACCTGATCGCGGTGACGGGGACGGCAACGCTTGCCAGCGGCGCTGTGCTCAATGTCTCGAAGTATGGCTCGACCGCTCCTTACGCGCTCAATGCCCATTACACGGTGTTGACCGCGACCGGTGGGGTGACCGGCACCTATGTGGTGACCGGCGACACGACGGTATCGGCCTTCTACTCGCTGGTGGCCGGCTATGATGGCAACAGCGTCTATCTCGATGCAAAGCAGACGCGTTCCTTTGCCAGTGCGGCCACGACACCGAACCAGATCGCGGTCGCGGGCGGACTGCAAAGTCTTCCCGCTGGCAATGCCCTGCGCACAGCGCTCTCGGGCATCCAGACCGATGCGGAGGCGCGCTCGGCTTTCAACCAGCTCTCGGGCGAGGTTCATTCCTCGATCAAGGGAGCGATGGTCGAGGATAGCCGCTTCGTGCGCAGCGCCGCCATCGATCGCATCCGCGCGGCTTTCGAGACAGTCGGCGCTCCGTCAATGGCCTCGGCCAGCTACGGTATCGACGGCCTGACCTTCTGGTCGAACGGCTACGGAGCCTGGGGCAATGTCGATGGTGACGGCAATGCCGCCGCCATGAGCCACAATGTCGGCGGCTTTGTCGCCGGCGCCGACGCTCCGGTCTTCGATACCTGGCGCCTCGGTGTGCTCGCCGGCTATGGTCGCTCCACCTACGGCGTGAACGAGCGTGGTTCGTCGGGCAATGCCGACAGCTATACGGTCGGCGCCTATGGCGGCACGCAGGTCGGTAGTCTCGGTCTGCGCTTCGGCACGGCCTATAGCTGGAACGACGTGACCACCAGCCGGGGTGTCGGCTTCACCGGCTTCTCGGACCGGCTGACGGCCAAATACGATGCCGGCCTGTTCCAGGCCTTCGGCGAGGCCGGTTATCGCATCGATGTCGGTTCGGTATCGTTCGAACCCTTCGCCGGCCTCGCGCATGTGAGCCTCAGAACGGGCGGCTTCACCGAACAGGGCGGTCTTGCTGCGCTGACGGCGAGAGGCGGCTCGACCGACGTCACCTTCTCGACGCTGGGCCTGCGTGCGGCGACCGACTTCGCGGTCGGCGACTATACGCTGACCGCCACCGGCTCTGTCGCCTGGCGGCACGCTCTCGGCGACACCACGCCAGCCAGCACCTTTACACTCGCAGGCTCCGATCCCTTCGGCATCGCCGGCCTGCCCATCGCACAGGATGCGGCTCTTGTCGATGTGGGCCTGTCCACCAAACTCAATCCGAATATCTCGCTCGGCATCTCCTATACCGGCCAGTTCGCCAACGGGATGCAGAGCCAGGGCCTTCGTGGAAACCTCAACGTGAAGTTCTGAAAACAGACGTTCTGCGCCGTCACCCTGATCGTGGTGACGGCGACCAGGAACAAGGGGAGCGCTCATGGGATCAAGCACCGCCATCCCGCCAAAGGGGAACAATTTCGGAGAGCCGGCATCGTCTACCTGTCTTTCTGCCGCTGCGCGGATCATCGCTGCTTACGTGGCCTGCAACCACGTACCGCATGCCGATCTGCCCCAGTTGATCGTCGACACTCACACTACGCTGCTAAAGCTGTTCGCGGTCAAAGCGGGGTCTGTCGTGGAGAGCGAGTTGACACTTCCGAAGCCGGCGGTCCCGATCAAGTCCTCCGTGACGAAGGATGTCATCATCTGCCTTGAGGACGGTAAGCCCTTCAAGTCGCTGCGTCGGCACCTCAAGGCCAGTTACAACCTGACACCCGACGAATACCGCCAGAAATGGGGTTTACCTTCCGACTATCCGATGACGGCGCCGGGCTATTCCATCATGCGCTCCAGGCTTGCCAAGACGAATGGGCTTGGCCGGAAGGCGAAAAGGAAACCGTCCTGATATCGGACCGGGAGCATGAGTGGATATCGAGATTCGTGATTTCAAGTGGACAATTGCCGTCTCCGAGCATCGCAGCATGCGTCAGGCCGCAATCGCCCTGGGCGTACGGCAGTCCATCCTGAGCCGTCGCATCAAGACGCTGGAAACCAGGCTCGGCGTTGTCTTGTTCGAGCGCGACCGGTCCGGGACACGCCCGACGCCTGAGGGCCTCGAATTCCTCGCGGTCGCCCGCCGTGTTCGCGACGACACCGAAACTCTGGCCCGAAAGCTCAAAAGTAAGAGTGTCCGTCATCGCCTGAGCTTAACGATCGGGATGCAGGCCTCCCCCTCCACGGGTCACATGCCCATTCTGCTCGCCGAGTTCATGCGCCGTTTCCCGACCATCGATCTGCGTGTCGTCGATGGTGACAGCTCCCATCTTCTCGAGCGTGTGCGCGGCGGCAATCTGGACATTGCCATCGTCACAGGGGCCTCCGCGCCCTGGCCGGATCGGTGGCTCGGCCTCTGGTCCGAACGCATCGTCGCTGCGCTCCCGGCAGAACACCCGCTAGCCATGCGTTCTACCATCGGCTGGCGTGATCTCGTCTCGACGCCGATCCTTTTGCCGGAGGAAGGACCTGGTCCGGAATTGCATCAGCGGCTTTGCGATCGTCTGAGCCTCTATCCACTCCCGTCCGTTATCTATCATGCGGCTGCTCTAGACCGCATCCTCACGCTCGTCCGTAGTGGCTTCGGCGTGCTTCTCATGCTCGAGGGTGCGACCGGCGTCCATTGCGACGGCGTCGTCTATCGCGAGATCCGCGACGATGGCCGCTGCGAGCGATTAGACTTCTTCGCCTGCTGGTCTCCCTCGAACCGCAAGACAGCGCTCAAGAGCTTTCTCGAGACATTACGCTCTCAGTTTCCGGATTTGTCACCGCAGGAGTCCGCCGTTTCGTGAGCGGTTGACGCGCGGTCGAACAGAACTGCGCCTCTACTGCGTTCTATCCGTCTGTTTCTTCTTCGTCGCCACGGCGCTATGACGCTAAATACTTGTTGCGAAGAGCCTTTTTAGCCATCAACTAATCATCCCCGAAGAACACGCGGCACGAGGCCGGTTCAAGGGGACAACACCATGCTCAATCGCCACCAAGCACTCCGAACGCTTCGGAAAGGCTGCATTCCATCCATCTTCATTTTGTCTGCGGGCCTCGTCGTGCCGGCCGCCGCCAACAATTACGGCGAAAGCTATGGTTGGCAGTTCAGGACCACCGCTGACCGCGTCAATCAGGCGGTCATTCTCGACCTCCTGGAGAAACGGCGCTCCGGCTACTACAACGCGCCGAGCTACACCACCAATATCGGTCGCCAGTACAATTGCGGCGTTACGGCAAACGCAACGGGCAACTCCGACAGTCAGACCGCGCTCGCCAACTCGCCGTCCGTCACCGGCGCGTCCTCGGTGGCGACGGGCAACGATGCCACGACGCTTCTCAATGGCGGCAAAAGCCAGGCAGCGCAGGGCAATTCCGGCGCGGTCTCCTCCCATATCGTTGGCGGCACCTCGGCTTCAGTGCATGGGGCGGCCGATCAGGCGTTGAACTCGTCACAGACTAACAGCGGTTCGCAAGCGGCCAGTATCGCTGGCAGCGCAGGCTGCACGTTTGGAGACGGCCAATGATGCGGCGTGTCCTCTCAGTTCGCGCTGTGGCCGCGCTTCTTCTGACCACAGGTCTCACCGCCTGCGCGTCCGTTCAGACGGAGCGTGTCGCCATCGGGGAGGCTTCACAGCCGGTGGGCCCCGCCGCGCGTGACAACCGCACGCCCATGGATCCCGTTTTTGCATGCTACCGTGGCGGGTTGGCCGGAAAGGGAAAGGCGCCGGTGATCGGTGTCGGTGACGTTAAGGATTATACCGGCAAGTTCTCCAATGTCGAAGGCAACGCCATCACCCAGGGCGGTGCCCTGATGGTCTATTCGGCGCTCGGCAAATTGGGCGGCCGTGTGCGTCTCGCAGAACGTTTCGATCCGTCCGTGGCGGAGCGCGAGCTGATCTACACCGACAAGCGCCAGCTCGGCGACGGAGAGACGCACAGGCTGCCGGGTAAAGCCGGCGAGCCGGTGAAGTGGATGCCGTATTTTGGCGGGTCGATCATCGGCTCGGACTATTTCATCATCGGCGGCATCACCGAGCTCAACTACAATCTTCACTCCGGCGGCGCCGAGATCGGCATGAACAATGTCGGACCCAAGGCGCGTACCTTTACCCAGTCGGTCGCTGTCGACCTGCGTATCGTCGATACGCGCTCGCTGATCGTTCAAAAGACCATCAGCCTCACCAAGCAATATGTCGGCTACGAGATCGGTGTCGGCACGTTCCGCTTTTTCGGGTCAGACCTCTTCGACATCAATCTAGGCGCGAAGGGCCAGGAGCCGCTGCAGCTCGGCATCCGCGCCACGCTCGAAGAGGCGACCCTGCGACTGGTTGGTTCGGTTTTGAAGACTGACCCGGAAGCCTGCCTCGCCCGAAAGCAGCCTGGTAGTTCGCCCGGACAGGCCGGGTTGGTGATCGCTGCGAACAGCCCGTCGACAGTTACGCCGCGAAATCTCGATCTCCCGCCTACGCGTTACTCGCCTCCGTGATCGCATCCTCCCGACCGACCTCCAACCATTTTGCACCCAGAAGGAGCCCTTCATGTCTAAGCCTCTCTCCCGAAATGCCCTGTTGATGTCCGGCACAGCCGCGCTCGCTCTTCTCGCTGCCGCCACTGCGGTGACAGCCGCGGACATCAGCGCGACGGGCCATCAGAACCTGATCAACGAGCAGATGGTGTCCTCACCCGCCATCCACGCGCTGATCGACAATTCCGGCGCCGGCGGCGTCATCGTCAACGGCGGATCGCTTCTGTCGTCAGACGCTCGGATCACGGCTGGCGACCGGCGCGCCACCGCCATCGGCAATACCGGGCAGCAGATGATGACGATCGAACGCAATGCGATCGACGTAGTCCAGCCCACGACATCCGGCGAATATCCCTATTACGAGGTCGTCGGGCCGGTTGCTTACACGGCTGACGGCAGCGTCTTTGTGAATGGCGCATTCAACATCGCCAGCACGCAGACGCTCGGCGTCGGTTCCATCCTTGCCGAAGGTATCCTGCCGGTTCTGACCGTCGGCGTCGCGGACGACGTCCTGGACGCGATGATCGGCGTCGATGCCAATGCTTTTGCGGCCACTGCGCTCGGCAACGACGTGTCGAACAGTCTCGCTCTGAAGGCGACCCACATCGCGACCGTCGCGGGTATCAACAATCACCAGATGAGCGAAGCCGGTACCGATGCCCGGTTCGGGACTGCGGCCGCACCCGGCGGAGCGGTCGTCACCATCGGCGGTTCCCTGTCGAACGGCAGGGTGTCGATCCTGAACAACACTGTCGAGGCCATGACAGTCGGCAATCGCGCCAGTAATGAACTCGCGGTTGAAACGGCGACCCTTGTGCATGGCGGCACCGGCTATGGCGCCACGGCGGGCGAGTTGACTGAAGGTATCGGTGCAAGCGGCACCTTCGTCATCGCCAACATGCAGCGCTTCGATGTCGGTGGCCGCGATGGTGTGGCGGGGCCGGGCATGTCTGCCACCGCCGATGGCCGCTACGCCTTCTCGGTCGGAACCTCGCTGAGCGATGCGGCCGTTTCGATCGATCGCAACAGCCAGACGGCTCGGATCTTCGGCAACGCAGCAACCAATGCACTGACCGTCTCGGCCGCGACCATCGACGGAGGCTACGAGATTCCCTACGTCGCGACAGCACTGTCCTCGTCCCAGACCGCAAGCGGCGATCTGAAGGCGCAGTCGCATCTCGGTCTCGTAACGCCCGCCATCGCAAACCGGGCTACCCTGTCGGTGTCGGGCAACGAGAATGGCGCAGTGGCGCGCATGAACGACGTCGGCAATACGCTGGTCATTGAGGCCGCGACGATCGCAGGCGGAGTTTATGCCGGCGTCTGGGGCGGAGCCGCCTATGGCGACCATGTCATCTTCAATGATCAGAGCGCCAGCGGCTCGGTCGATGCGCTGGCCGAAAGCAGTCTTGGCGGAACCGCAAATGCTGGTGCGATCGAGGCTTCGACCTACATCCTGAACTCCAATCGGACCGCATCGGAGGCGACGGCCAACCGTACCGCCAATGATCTCACCGTGAAATCCGCCGGTGCGCTCGGAGCAGGGGTTACCCTCGGCAATCACCAGTCCAACCAGGCCACGGTTCAATCGTCCTCGATCACGGTCCTCAATCTTGCAAGTGGCGGTGCACTGGGCTCGTCGATCACGGTCGGCGGCAACACCGCAACCGCGCTCGCACGTGGCAATGCCGTCGAGAACCGGATGACGATCTCCTCCGGGATCGGCGCTGGCGGCGAGGGTAGTCCCGATGTTCCGATGCTGATGAGTGCCAGCTATTCCACGCCGGCAACCGCCATGCTGTCGAATGTCCAGGATAACCAGGGGAGCGTCACCGCGCGGACGATCGGTAGCGGATCGCAGATTGCCCTTAACTGCGACTGCACGGACAGCACGCGCCTTGGTGTTGCCGGAAACAGCGCGAATGCCGCGGCCTACGGCAACACGGCTCTCAACGCGGCATCCGTCAGCGGCGGCGCTGCTCCGCATCTTGTGATGGTCAACAACCGCCAGACGAATAACGGCGCCGTGACGGCCACCGTGGTCGATGCAACACCGGCGATCGCAACCGCAGGCCTTCATACCGGCAACCTCTTGATTGGCGGGAATGCTGCCGCGGCTATGGCCATCGGCAACCACGCCCTGAATTCGATCGGCACCCGCTGATCGTCCATGATCGGAGGCGTCGCCGCGCCGCACTCCCCCGGCGCCTTCCGATGGAGCCGCCATGCCCCGCCTCGGCATGGCGGCTCTTCCTGTTTCCCTGTTCGGTTGAGCCGCCTCGATTGCAGGCACATGATTTTATGTGATATGCTCATTAAATCATGGGTGGATGGCGCTGTGAAATACGACGACTTCATCGCCGAATTGAATAAGGCGGGGCTGACCGTCCGGCGCTTTGCGGAACTTATGGGTATGAAGCCGAACTCGGTGTCCAATAACAAGAAAAGCGGTGAGATCCCCGTACATCTGGCCGTGATCGCCAGCCTCCTTGCCGAGATGACCAGCCGAAACATCGATTACGCGCCCATCTTCGAAAAGCTCGAGCCGGCAAGGAAGAAGCCTCGTGGTGCCGCGCGGGCCGGCAAATTTGCCGGCGACCCGCAAGGGGTGCTGGAGTTGGACGAATGACCGCTCAGCCACATCGCGCAGCTGTAATGTTCTTGATTTGTTCTTGTTTGTGCGGTACATGGTGCTGCTTCGGCGGGGTTGGGGAGGTGAGGCATGGCGAATAGCTTCGCTTCGCATTGGCGAGAGGCTCTCGCACTCGATCGCCGGACTGCGCCTGAATTTTACACCTCTCCATCCGATGTGGAGCAGGGGCCGCATGCCGATGCGATCCGCTTTGCGCTTTCGGATCTCGGACTTGCCGCTGTCTTTTGTATCGAGGGCGTTCCGACGATCGGGTTTCTGAGCGACCCGGACGCCTCGCTGGCACGTATCGATGAACTTCATCGAATACTCTGGAACCAGGGTCTGATGAGCCTTCTGCTCGTCCTGAAGGATGATGAGCTTGTCGCCTATTCCCTCGTCCAGAGACCCTTCCAGCGCGAGGAGGGCCAGCGGAGCGATCCCCGTCTGATTACGACGCTGTCGCTCCTGTCAGACGCGTTGAAACTTCGTGAGTTGATCGATTCCACGGAATCAGGGCGCTTCTGGTTCGAGAACGACCAATATTTCGACCCGGACAATCGCGTCGATAGTGTTCTGCTGTCAAACCTGCTGGAAGCGTTCCGCGATATGCGCGGCGACCTCGGCGGGGAAGCCGCTCAGGCGCTGCTGATGCAGACGATGTTCATCGCCTATCTGGAAGATCGAAAGATCATTAAGGAGGCCGTGTTTCAGGATGCGTCCGACAAGACCTGCTCCAGTCTGGGAGAAATGCTGGAAGCGGACTCGCCTGTCTATTTCGAAACGCTGTTCGTCTGGTTGAAGGAAGCCTTCAACGGCAACCTGTTCAACGCACCCTGCGCCTTCGAGACAGGGGATGCTACGCCTCCCAGGCTCGCAGTGCGACACCTGCGGACGCTGGCACGTTTCCGGCACGGGCGGGAGGAAATGGCGTCCGGTCAGCTTCGCCTCTGGGGTTACGATTTCCGGTATATGTCGATCGGCCTCATCAGTGCCGTCTATGATCGTTTCCTGAAGGAAGAGGCCGAGAAAAAGAGCGCGGATGGCGCCTTTTATACGCCGATGTTTCTGGCGGACGTCGTCGTCAATCAGCTCTGGGACGATCTATCCGACGAGCAGCGGGCCAAGGGCGTGTTCTGCGATCCGGCATGCGGGTCGGGGATTTTTCTCGTGCGGTTGTTCCAGCGCCTTGTGGCGCATCATTGCCGAGCGAAAAGCAAGCGCCATGCGACTTGGAACGAACTGAAATCGATTGCGCGGCGTTTGCACGGTGGTGACATCAATCCCTCGGCTGTTCGCGTCGCAGCCTTCTCGCTCTACATCGCGCTGCTGGAGCAATCCAATCCACCCGATCTGCCGGCGCTGCTGAAGGCAGGAAAGCTCTTGCCGTCCCTCTACGGCGATACATTGTTGCCAGCCTCCGATTTCTTTGGAGCAATGGACGTTCCAAGCTTCGATGCCGTCATCGGGAATCCCCCTTGGAATGGACGGAGCGGTGAGGTCACGACGGCTCAGAAATGGGCAAAGGCAAATGGCTACCCTGACCCTGAAAAGGACATCGCATGGGGGTTTGTCTGGAAGGCTTTGAAGGTCGTCAAGCCCGATGGGCTCGTTGCGTTCCTGCTGCCGGCGATGGGCGTTCTGCACAATACATCACAAAAAACGCAGGACGCGCGGCGACGGCTTCTCAGTGAGGCAAGAGTTCACCGGATCATCAACCTGTCGGACCTTTGCTTCCAGTTATTCGATGGCGCCCAACGGCCGACTGCGTTCGTTCTCTACGCGCCGACACAGGGTACGCAATCTCCCTATCGCTTCGAATACTGGGTGCCGAAAGCCGACCTTAATTTACGCCTCAAGCGGATGATGAGCCTGTCGCGTGCGGATCGCCTTCGCTTCCGTTCCGATCTTGTCGGCGAAGATCCCACTTTGTTCAAACGTCGGCTCTGGACGCGTGGTCCGGAGGAAACGCTGCTGCAATATCTGCGTACGATCCCTGCGCTCAACGTATTCGTCAGGGAGTACAAGGAGATCAGCAAAGCCCATGCCGATGTTGATCGCGCAAAGGACTGGATCATTGGTCAAGGGTTCAAGCCCGCTCAGGAGGATCGACTGGGCGATCCTGACTACGACACCACGACGGCAGATGTCGTCACCCTCTTCCCGTTCTTGAATGCCCGCGCTTTTCGACCGATCGCTCTTCCGACCATCGAAACCGCCCCTTGGTCGACATCAACCGTTCATCGTGCCGGGTTTGCCGAAGGTTTTGCCGGCCCCCACATCCTGATTCCCCAGGGTGTCGAACGCTCCATTGGTCGCGTTCGCGCGGCCTATTGCGAGCAACACCTGGTCTTCCAGCATTCGATTCAGGCCATTGCCTTTCCTGAAACGGAAAAGCGTGTCGCGAAAGTGATGACGGCCGTGCTGAACAGCAGTTTGGCAGCCTGGTTCTATTTCCACGATACTGCCAATCTCGGTGCTGATCGCGCCAAGGTGCATCAGGGTGAACTGCTCAAACTTCCGTTCGATGCCGCGCGGAATATGCCTGATCCTGAAAGGGCGGCCGTCGCTGAGGATCAAATTGTCAAGTTGATCGACCGCGAAATCTCGAATGCCAACGAATTGCTCCCCCTGCAATCCGATCCACTCGCTGATATCGACCGCCTGGTCTTCGATTATTACGGTCTCGACGCGCATGAAATCGCGTTGATCGAGGACACCTTCCGATACATCATTCCCGCCATGCAGCCCCGACGCAGCGCGGGACTGCAGAAAATCTGGGCAAACAGCAGATATGAGCATCGGGCCGACTACGCCCACATGCTCTGCGAGGCCCTTGCGCCCAGCTTTCGGAAGCCGATTCAGGCATCGCTCGCTGCCAGGTCCGGCGACGTCGCAATTCTGAAACTGACGATCTCCTCCGAGGATGGAGAGTATCGTGAGCAGGCCTCTTCCGAGGTTGCGCCGTTTCTTCAGTCGATCCAGGCCAATCTGCCGGTGCGCCTGCCGGGAAATGTACAAATGGTGCCGGACCTGCGCTTCGTGATCGGAAGCGACATGTATCTGGTCAAGCCGATGCAGCTTCGCCATTGGCTGCGATCGACGGCATTGGCGGACGCAGAACAGATTGCGGCTGAATTTACGGCCGCCGTGGCCCGCGAGAGTCACGCCGGTGGTCAACATGCTGACCGGTGACCTCAATGCATGGCTCCCGCATTTTCGCGGTCTTGAGGAGCGTGTGGCCGACGCGGTCGAGATGGCCTGGCCCGTCTGTATAGCGCCGCTTCAATCCAAGAAGAATGCAATGACGCACGAGGACAACATCACGGAGCACCTCGTTCAGTCATTGATCCGTACAAAGAAGGTGCCGGGTCGGATCATCTACCAGTATACGTTGTTGGCCGAAGACGCCGCTGGAAACGTCTCTGCACCCAGTAATATCGATTTCGTGCTGACCATTGGTGACGATGAGGATGTCTACCTGGCCTGCGAATGCAAGCGGCTGAATGTCCCTTACAAAACCGGGATACGAGCCCTCGTCGGCGAATATGTCGATGAAGGCCTCGTCCGCTTCGTGAGCGGCCAGTATTCCAACGGCTTGCCGCTCGCGATGATGCTGGGATACGTAATGAATGCGAAAACGGATGTCGCAAGGCGAGGCGTCAAAAGAGTTCTCGCGCTTCGAGCCGCCGGTATCGGGCTCCAATCAGAGTTCGACGCGCCTGTCGCAATGGGCAAGCCCCTCCGGTTCCGAACCACGCATGCCTGCACTCCAGGTCACGTTATCGAGGTGGCCCATACCCTACTCGCTTGGCCATAGACGAAAAATTACTGTCGGCGATCGCTGAGGGTTGGTGAGGCGGCCGTCTTTGGGTCTACTGTCGATATTGAAGCGGCCGGTGACGCCGCCTGCTTCAAAGCCGGCACGGCGCGCCGGCGGATTTGTCCTGGATTCTATTTGATGGAATTGACACCAAGCTCGGCTTTAGTTCCGGCGACCGAGGACTTCCGGGACGAGGACGGCGCGAACGAATGCCCGTGTGAGGGAGTGCTATTTTGCCACCGCCCGCCATTCACCGCTGGCAACCATCCTGGCGATTTCATCCAGTGCGAGATCGCGGACAGCTTCGGTGGCCCGGCTGTCGCCACGGTTTGACGGCAAAGCCATGATGAGCTGACGCGAAACGCGCGGTCGAGCGATCCGGGTGATCTGATAGAGGCCATCTTGCTGCTCGCGATAGAAAGCCGAGAGCGGCAGCACGGTATGTCCTGACCCCGCGGCGACGATCTCCTTGAGAACGACGAAGGAATCAGCCTCGTATCGGACATTGAGCACAGTCGATGCGCGCGTCGCGGCCGCTTCGACGACCAGTCGCAGCCCATGGGGCCGGCTGGGGAGGACCAGATCCAGCTTGCCCAGATCCGCCATGCCGATCTCCTCGCGTTCCGGCCCGCTGTCCCGCGGACTGACCAGCACCAGCTCCTCGAACATGATTTCGGTGACCCGCAGATGCAGGTCTGATGCCGGTCCATAGAGAAGCGCGAGGTCGACTTCTCCGCGTTGCAGCCAGGTGATCTGATGTCCGGCATAGCCTTCAAGGATACGGAGGGATATTTTGGGAAGTTCGCGAGCGACCCGGATCGCGATCCGCCCGGCGACCATGTAGCTCGCCGACGGGATGCAGCCGAAGACGACTTGCCCGGCCGGCTCGCTTCCCATGGACCGTACATCATCGATCGCTCTGTCCAGTTGGTTGACCAATCCTGACGTCCGCTCAAGCAGTGCCGCTCCGTGGGGTGTCAGTACCATTCCCCGGCTGGACCGGCTGAACAGATCGTATCCGACCTCCGCCTCCAGCAGTTTGATCTGACGCGAAAGCGCGGGTTGCGCGAGGCGAAGCCGGTCGGAGGCGCGCGACAGTGAACCACTTTCCGCAACCACGATGAAAGTGCGCAGCTGCTTGAGGTCCATCGACCACCACCCTTCGAATCTTGTTATCGCATCAATATCCGCTTTCGAATTTCTGCATATCAATAAATCTGGCATAGCGACAGGCAATCACGAACCAAATGCCGTGTCGGCAAGAAAATCTGCAAGATGAGCAATGATGCAGCCACTCTGACCGCACCGGTCGATATGAACTTCGTCGGAGAAGCGACGCCGGAATTCATCCGGCGGGGCACGCGCCTGTTCGCGAAGGTGTCCTTCGCGCTGATCAGTTCGGGCTTCTCGGCCTTCGCGATCCTCTACTGCCTGCAGCCTGCCTTACCCACAGTCGCGAAAGACTTTGGCGTCTCTGCCTCAGAAAGCAGCCTGGCGATTTCCGTCGCCACCATCGCGCTCGCCATCGGCCTCATCTTCACGGGGCCGCTCTCCGACGCGCTGGGTCGCAAGCCGGTCCTCGTCGGGTCTATGCTGTCCGCCGGCGTCCTGAGCATCCTCTCCGCGTTTGCGATGGACTGGACGGGGTTCCTCGTGATGCGGGGCCTCATCGGCCTGGTCCTGGGCGGCATCACGGCCATCAACATGACCTATCTCGCCGAGGAGATCGAACCGAAGCAGGTCGGATTTGCGATGGGGCTGATGATCGGTGGCAACTCGCTGGGCGGCATGCTGTCACGTCTGGTCGTCGGCGTTCTGGCCGATTACGGCATCTGGCGCGAAGCCGTCGCCGGTCTGGGACTGATGACTGCGATCGGCGCCGTGGTGGTGTGGGGCTTGCTACCGGCCTCGCGCAACTTCGAGGCCCGTCCGCTTTCGCTCTCGAATGCGATCGCGGGTTTCGCGATGCATCTTCGTGATCCGGTCCTGCGCCCGCTCTTCATCACCGGCTTCCTGATCATGGGCAGCTTCGTCGCCTTCTTCAACTACATCAGCTTTCATCTGATGAGTGCGCCCACCAACCTCAGCCAGGCCGCGATCGGCTGGTTGAGCCTGGTCTACCTGATGTCGACCATCACCTCGACGAAGGTCGGCGAGTTGACGGAGAAGTTCGGTTCCGGCGGGGTCCTGCTTGCCTCACTCTGCATCGCCATTATCGGGGTGGCGCTGAGCTCTTCCACCAACGCTGCGCTCGCTATCGCAGGGGTTTGCGTCTTCATCTGCGGGTTTTTCGCAGCCCATTCCGTCGTCAGCGGCTGGGTGGGACGGTCAGCGCGGCGCGCCCGCGCGCAGGCGACCGCGCTCTATCAGATCTTCTTCTACCTCGGCGCCAGTGTCGCGGGTGTCGCGGGCGGCTACGTCTGGCATCATGCGGACTGGCTCGGTGTCAGCTTGATGGTCTCGCTTATGCTGGCAGCGGGCGCGATGCTGGCGTTCGGGACACGGCGCTAGCTGCCACGAGTAAGCGATTTACCGACAACCGTACAGTGTCGGCTTTGAGCCGCGGCGCTTGTCAGACGATGGTTTCAGGAGCTGCAGGCTATGCCGCTTGCTGATCTGTATCGTCCCGATCCTTAGCTGATTGCGCTAGAGCTGCTGCAATTGCCGTAGAAACCGTGTCTGCTGCCTTGCGGATCGGATCTGTCTTGAGATGCGCGTAACGGGCCGTCGTCTGCACCTGTGTGTGTCCGAGCAACCTTCCGATCATCGTCAGGTCCTGTCCGAGTTGAAGCGCGTCAGAAGCAAACGAGTGCCTCAGATCATGGATGCGCAGCCCATCGAGCCCGGCACGTTTGCGTAGCCGGCGCCATGGTTTCTGCATATCTGTCAGGTGTTGCCCATCGACGTGACCGGTGATGACATAGGGATTGCCGGACACTTTCGCGATGGATTTAAGATAGTCGATGACTGGCTGCCCGATCGGCACGAGCTTCGCGCCAGTTTTGGAATCGGGTAATCGCAGCAGACCGTGAGCGAAATCGACATACTCCCATTTCAGGGTCTGAATTTCACCGAGCCGGCATCCCGTCAGCAGAAGCAAAGTGATGCAATTAACCGCCTCACGCTCGCTATTGGATTCGCGCAGGACTGCACCGAGGCGCGCTAACTCGTCTTCCGTCAGATAGCACTCCCGCTTGACTTCCTTATAGCGCTTCACCTTCCAGCAGGGGTTCACGCCATCGGTTCGAACGCCCCATGTATGAGCAACGGTAAACATAACCGAAAGCACCCCCAATGTCCGATTGGCTTGATAGGGGGTCGCCTTCATCGCCTGATGTAGGCTGACGACGTCGGCTCGCGTGATGTCGATGATCCTATGAGACCCAATCTTCGGATTGATGAACAACTCGACCGAGCGCTTGTATTCGCCGTGCGTAGACGGCTTGCAATGCGACGCGACATGCTCATCGAGGAAGCGTTTGCCGAACTCCTTCAACGTCGGTGACGCTTTTCGGCGATCGCGCTCACTGGCCGGGTCGCCGCCCAAGCGCACTTCGGACAGATGTTTCATAGCTTCCGTCCGCGCCAGGTCAGGGGTCAGCGCACCGTGCAACCCGATGTTCACGCGGCGAAGGCGTCCACCCGCGCGAAACTGCGCCAGGTACATCTTCCTCCCAGATGGATAGACGCGAAGACCGAAGCCCTTCAGTTCGTCATCCCAGAGGAAGAATTCCTTGTCAGTCGGGGTTGCCGCATCAACAGAACGTTTCGTGATCTTGGCCATGGAACACCTTGCGAACGCCGGAATCTCCGGAATCAAATCGGAATCATTCAGGAGGAAATAGTCTCGCTCCCAGTCGTGAAAGAGCATATGACGGAATCGTATAAAAATCAATTATATCAGCTGCTTGTGTGGTTCTGTCGGGTGGTTTCGCAGGCCGGGAAATCGCCGCGAAAAACGCTTTTAGCAAACTCATAACCTGAAGGTCGTCAGTTCAAATCTGGCCCCCGCAACCAAATAACCAAAAACCCGCCGCAACAGCGGCGGGTTTTTGCGTTCAAGGGCGCGAAAAGACAAAAACGCCAACAAAACAGGGCCGGGGCACGCAGGGCTCCTGCTGACAGATTCAGTCCACTTTACGCCCTATCGTCCTGGGGCTTGTCCGAAAACGGGTGGTGCATTCCAATCCGCGAAGGCAGGATCGATCCGGTATTCGGAGGGGCGTGATGGCCGCAGCAGCAGGCAAGATCCATATCGGCATCGGTGGCTGGGTGTTCGAGCCCTGGCGTGGGGCGTTCTATCCGGACGGACTGCCGCAGAAGCGCGAGCTCGAATATGCCGCGAGCAAGCTCACCTCGATCGAGATCAACGGCACCTATTACGGCTCACAGAAGCCGGAGAGCTTCGCCAAATGGCGCGAGGAGACGCCGGACGATTTCGTCTTCGCGCTGAAGGGCTCTCGTTTCTGCACGAACCGGCGGGTTCTGGCCGAGGCCGGGCCCTCGGTCGAGAAATTCCTGACCAGCGGGCTGACCGAGCTCCGGCATAAGCTCGGGCCGATCAACTGGCAGTTCATGCCGACGAAGCAGTTCGATCCCGCCGATTTCGAGGCCTTTCTGAAGCTGCTGCCCAAGGAACTCGACGGGATCAAACTGCGCCATGCCGTCGAGGTGCGCCATGACAGCTTCCGCTCGCCGGTTTTCGTCGCGCTGCTGCGTGAATATGGCGTGGCGGCCATCACCTCGGCCGATGCGGATTACACGCAGATTGCCGATGTGACGGCACCCTTCGTCTATGCGCGGATCATGGGGACCCAGGAAGCCGAGCCGAAGGGCTATGCCGAGGCGGGCCTCGATCGCTGGACCAAGGCCGCGCAGGTCTGGGCCAAAGGTGGCGTGCCGGAAGGGCTCGAGACGGTCGGGCCAGCGGCGAAGGCCGAGGCGCGCGACGTCTTCCTCTATGTCATCAGCGGCGACAAGGTGCGCAATCCGGCCGCTGCGATGGAGCTGATAGCGCGGACGAAGGGCTGAGATTATTCTGCCGCGGCGGCCTCCTGCGCCGGTTCCTGGCAGGTATCGACCCATTCGGCCATGGTCAGTTCGGCCATACGCTCGGGCGCGATCCGCAGGGCGCTATGGGTCGAGCCTGCGGCGGGCACGACGATGTCGAAGGCTTTCAGCGAGACATCGCAATAGACCTTGAGCGGCGTCGCCAGTCCGAAGGGACAGACGCCGCCGACGGGGTGGCCGGTCAGGGCCTCGACCTCTTCCTGCCCGAGCATGCGTGGCTTGCCGCCGAGCGCCGCCTTGGCCTTCCTGTTGTCGAGCCTTGCGTCGCCGCGCGTAACAACCAGGACGACCTCGTCTCCGATGCGCAGCGACAAGGTCTTGGCGATCTGGCCGGGTTCCACGCCGTGGGCCGCGGCCGCGAGCGGCACGGTGGCACTGCTCTCGGTGGTGACGATGACCGTGATGTCAGGGGCGTGCTCGGCGAAAAAGGCGCGGACGGATTCGAGGCTCATCGGGCAATTCGGGAGGTCAGCCACAGGATCAGCAGGCTGGCGATTGCCGGCACGCCGAAGACGACGAGGAAGATCGGCGCTTCCTCCATCACGGTATAGCCCGCCCGGGCGACGCCGATCCAGAGATTGATCAGGGCGCCCGCGAACCAGAGCGGCAGGAAGAGCTTCACGGCGAAGGGGATCGGCCGCCCGGCCGAAACGGAGAGGCGCGGCGCCAGGACGAGCAGGATGCCGAGCAGGGCGAAGCCGATGCCGATGACCTTGATGGTGTGCATGGTCAGGCCTCCTTCGGCCGCAGCGAGATCGCTTCCCAGGCCGCGACCAGGATCAGGATCGCGGTCGCAGCCAGGCTGAAGCCCAGGGGCGGCAGCACGCTCCAGGCCGGCGTGAGCACGGCGAGCAGGCCGAGCCCGACGAGATGGGAAAGGGGATACCAGCCGGCCGTGACCCGTTTGAACAGGAGATTGCCGAGCAGGTAGAAGGCGGGGCCCGCGAGCACGGCGATCGCCGTCTTGGCGTCGGTATGGCCGCCGGGATGGGCGATCACCAATTCGTCGCCGACGGCGACGAGGATGATGCCGGCGACCAGCAGAACATGCAGATAGGTATAGGCGATCCGCGCGATCCGGCCGGGATCGTCGGATCGGGCGATATGGTGGCTCGCCCGCTCGGCGCCGATATGGAAATAGATCCACCACATCGCGATCGAGCTCAGGAAGGAATTCAGGAAGGCGGTCAGATTGGCGGGTGTGACCGGCAGTTTCGCGGCGGTGGCGCCAGTGATCAGGATCGATTCGCCGAGCGCGATGATGATGAAGAGCGCGCAGCGCTCGGAAAGATGGCCGCCCTCGACATTCCAGTCGGTGGTCTCGGAACGGCCGAGACGGAACACGCGAAAGCCGAGGGCCGGGCCGGCATATTCGATGCCGAGCGCGACGAGCCAGAGGCCGAAGCGCAGATTGCCCTCGCTCAGCCCGCCGGCCAGCCAGAACACGGCCGAGATCGACAGCCAGATGCTGATGCGCTGGAAGTTGCGATAATTCGCCGGGGAGGCATCCCTGAGGCTCGCCATCGTGAAGAGCGAGCGGATGAGCTGGGCTGCGACATAGGCGCCGGCGAAAACGAGCCCACCGGAGCCGAAGGCCTGCGGCAGCGAGCAGGACATCACCAGCCCGAGCAACATCAGGACGAAAAGCAGGATCCGGACCGGCGGCCGCTCGGGATCGAGCCAGTTCGTGACCCAGCTCGTATAGATCCAGATCCACCAGACGGCGCCGAGCAGGAAGGCGGCCTGCGCTACGCCGAGCGCGCTGAAATGCTCCAGCAGCGTGTGCGAGATCTGGGTGATCGCGAAGACGAAGACCAGATCGAAGAACAGCTCGACATAGCTGACCCGCGCATGCTGGTGTTCGACGCGCTCCCTGAGCAGCGCGCCGGGCTTGGGATTTCGCGTCATCTCATGCCTCGCCCAACCTTTGATCCCAAGCGCGTCGTCATCCCGGACAAGCCGCGGAGCGGCGCCGATCCGGGATCCATGCCGGAGCGCTTCCGATCAAGGTTCAGGCATGGATCCCGGGTCTGCGCTTCGCTTCGCCCGGGATGACAGCGCTGGATTCCAGAAGGCTTCAGCCGGAGCCAGCCTGTCCCGCGGCCTGTGCCGCCGTCAATGGCGGAAGTGGCGGTGGCCGGTGAAGACCATGGCGAGGCCGGCCTCATCGGCGGCCTTGATGACCTCGTCGTCGCGCATCGAGCCGCCCGGCTGGATCACGGCCGTGGCGCCGGCCTCGGCCGCAGCGAGCAGGCCGTCGGCGAAGGGGAAGAAGGCGTCCGACGCCACCACCGAGCCCTTGGCGAGGCTCTCCGCACTGCCTGCCGCCTTCGCGGCCTCGGCTGCCTTCCAGGCGGCGATGCGCGAGGAATCGACGCGGCTCATCTGGCCGGCGCCGATGCCGACGGTGGCGAGGTCCCTGGCGTAGACGATCGCGTTCGACTTGACGTGCTTGGCGACGCGGAAGGCGAAGCGCAGATCGGCGAGCTCGCGCTCGCTGGGCTGGCGCCTGGTCACGACCTTGAGCTCCATGTCGTCGACGACGGCATTGTCGCGCGACTGGGCGAGGAAGCCGCCGGAGACGGTGCGCAGCGACAGGCCCGGCGCGCGGACATCCGGCAGGCCGCCGGTGAGCAGCAGGCGCAGGTTCTTCTTGGCGGCGATCATGGCGATCGCCTCCTCGTCGGCATCCGGGGCGATGATCACCTCGGTGAAGATCTCGACGATCTTCTTCGCGGCAACCGCATCGAGCTTGCGGTTCAGCGCGACGATGCCGCCGAAGGCCGAGACGGGATCGCAGGCCAGCGCGCGCTCATAGGCTTCGAGCAGCGAGCCGCCGGCGGCGACGCCGCAGGGATTGGCATGCTTGACGATGACGCAAGCCGCCGAGGCCTCAGGCACGAACTCGGCGACGCATTCGAAGGCGGCGTCGGTGTCGTTGATGTTGTTGTAGGAGAGCTGCTTGCCCTGGACCTGCCGCGCGGTCGAGACGCCCGGGCGGTTCTCCGGGGTGCGATAGAAGGCGGCCCATTGATGCGGGTTCTCGCCATAGCGCATCGTCTCGGCAAGCGCGCCGCCGAGCGCCCGGAAGGCCGGGGCGGTGTCGCCCAGCTCATTGGCGAACCAGTTCGAGATCGCCGCGTCATAGGCCGCCGTGCGGGCATAGGCCTTCTGGGCGAGCTTGCGGCGCAGCGTCAGCGTGGTCGCGCCCTTCTGGGCCTCGAGATCGGCCAGCACCGAGGGGTAATCCGCCGGCTCGACGACGACGGCGACGTCGTGATGGTTCTTGGCTGCGGCGCGGATCATGGCGGGGCCGCCGATATCGATGTTCTCGATGCAGTCGTCATAGGCCTTGCCGGCGGCGACCGTCGCCTCGAACGGATAGAGGTTCACGACGAGCAGATCGATCGGCTGGATGCCGTGGCCGAGCATCGAGGCCTGATGCTCCGGATGCGAGCGGATGGCGAGCAGGCCGCCATGGACCTTCGGGTGCAGGGTCTTGACCCGGCCGTCCATCATCTCCGGGAAGCCGGTGAGATCGGAGACGTCCGAGACCGGCAGGCCGGCATCGGCGATCGCCTTGGCGGTGCCGCCGGTCGAGACCAGCGCGATGCCGAGCTGGTGGAGGGCGCGCGCGAAGTCGATCAGCCCCGTCTTGTCGGAAACGGAAAGGAGCGCGCGTTCGACGCGGCGAAGCTCATTCGGCATCGGGGTCAGGTCCGGCTTTGATTGCAGGAAGGCAGTTTCGGCAGACGCGCGCGGGCTATCATGCTGCGTTGCAAAAGGCAAAAGCCGCCGTCGCAGAACCGTCACGCGTCGGGTGCGGGTTCCCCGGCCTCGCGCTCGGCGATCGCGGCGGCAACCGTCTTGCCGGCGCGGGGATTGGCGGCGCTGATCCGGCTGAGGCGCCAGGTGGCGCGCGGGTTCGCGACCGCATCGAAGGCGACGACGAGCTGTTCGGTGCGACGGCGCCCGTCGGAGGAGGCGAGAAAGATGCTCTCCTCGATCGCGATGGTCAGCCCGCCGGCCTCGAAGCTCCAGACCTCGCCCGAAGCGAGCGCCAGCAGCGCGCCGCTGCCGTTGCGGACGAGGCTCGCGCGGACATTCGGATGCAGATGAAAGCGCAGCGCGGCGCCCAGTTCCGGGCGCGTGCCGGTCAGGGCGATCTCGTCCTCGCCGGCAAGGGCCGCCCCGTCCCGGGCCAGAGTCAGGCGGCGGGTATGGGTCGCGCCGAGGCTGCGGCGATAGCCGTCATGGCTGGCGACCCATTCGGCGCCGCCCGCGCCATCCTGCCGGGCGACGCGGACATCGCGGGGCCCGGAGACGACGCGCATCTCGCCGAGCACCATGCCGAAATTGGCGCTGGAGCGATCATCGAGGACGAGCGTCGAATGGGCGGCCGTGCTGCGCGCGGCGAGCTTCAGTTCGGGCGGGCCGAAGCGGCTGGCGCCGCAATTGACGATGATGCGCTGCGCGCCGCTGGAGAATTCGAAGGCGAGGCAACCGGCATGGGCCTCGACCGAATAGGCGCCGCGTGGTGGCGCGCCGGCATCGGTCACGACGATGCTGCGCTCGGCCGAAAGGCGGCTGTAGCCGGAATAGGCGGCGTGCTCGGTCGGGCGGCCGCGGGCATCGTCATAGGCGGCGAGCGTCGCCATCAGGTCGGGCGGGGTCGTGCCCATGCCGTTGAACAGGGCGAGTGCGCCGTCGCCATGCCGGAACAGGCGCAGATGCGGCATCATCCGTTCGATCGCGGTCAGCACGCCGCGCGGCGGTTCGAGGCCGCGGGCGGCGAAGGTCTCGCGCAGCGGCAGCAGATCGAGCAGGAATTCGATCAGCAGGCGCGGATTGCGCGAGAGATGGCCGCCATCGGGCAGGATCTGCTCGTCGAGCTCCTCGGAGAGTAGGGTCTCGATCCGGCGACGGCGGCTATCCTGGCCATCGAGGCAGATCGCGGCGAAGGCGATGGCGATCAGGCCGTTCAGCCGGTCTGCGCCTTCGACGGCGCCGGCCAGCGCCAGGCTCAGCCGGTCGGTGAGGCGCGAGATATGGCGCAGATAGCGCTCGTAGAAAACGTGGTCGGCGCCTTCCAGCAGCAATGGCGAATGCGACAGGAAGGAGATCAGCCGGCGCGCGACGACGGCCGGGCGCCGCGCGATGTCGTGCCGGTCCCGCCGCCGGGTGATGAAATCCTCGACGAGGCTGCGGGCATTGGCGCGGGCGATGGCCGTATCGGCGGCGCGCATATGGCGCAGCCAGCCGAAACCGTAGAGCGCCTCGGCCCAGGCGTCGCTCGGTGGCGTGGCGTCGAATGGCGATTCGCCATGGCTGCGCAGCATGCGTCCGGCGAAGGCATAATAGCCTGCGTAGAAGTCGCTGGCCGTGGTCGGGTCGGCCGTGCGCAGGTCATGCGGGGCGAAGAGCAGGCGGGTCGCGCCGCTGCGGCCAAAGGGCCAGAGCCTGCGGGTCGCGCCGACGAACTGGCCACGGGTCCGCCGGGCCGCTCGTCCGATCGCGGCCTGGGCCAATCCCCGTCGCTCAGCCCACCCGCTCAAATCCCCCGTCGACTCCGTGCCCGGGCGCGGCGGCGCGCCGCGCGAATCCCGGTCCCGTCATAGCCTGATCAGGCGGGTTGCGTAAAATCCCGCCCATCCCGACAAGCGCGGGGTTTCGCCCTGCAACTGGTGCGGCAAGGTGCGAATATCGCCGTTCGCGTCGATTGCTTCCGTCAAACCGCCGATTTCCTCGGGGCGAACGGGCTCGCGACGAAACTGGGGATTGCGGGCGAGGAAGGCGGCCGTCTGCTCCTCGCCTTCCTGCGGTTCCAGAGAGCAGGTGCAGTAGACGAGCCGTCCACCAGGCCTGGTCAATGCCGCGGCGGCATCGAACAGGCGCGCCTGCAGGGCGGCGAGACGATCGCGATCCTCAGGCAACTTGGTCCAGGCGACGTCCGGGTGGCGGCGGATCGTGCCGGTCGCGCTGCAGGGGGCGTCGAGCAGGACAGCATCGAAGGGCTCCGCCTTCCAGTTCGCGGCATCGGCGGTGACCACCTCGGCCGAGAGGCCGAGCCGGGCGAGATTGGCCTTGAGACGGCGCAGGCGCGGGCCGGAGCGGTCGAGCGCCGTGACATTGGCGCCAGCCGCCGCGATCTGGGCGGTCTTGCCGCCGGGCGCGGCGCAGAGATCGGCGATGCGCTCGCCGGGTTTTGGCGCAAGCAGCTTCACCGGCAGGGCGGCGGCGGCGTCCTGCACCCACCATTCGCCTTCGTCGAAGCCGGGCAGGCCCGCGATGGCCTGGCGCTCGCGCAGGCGCACCGAGCCGATCGGCAGGGCGATGCCGTCGAGCTTCTCGGCCCAGCCGGCGGAGTCGGTCTTGACGGAGAGGTCGAGCGGCGGCTCCTCGCGATGGCTCTGCGCGATCGCCGCGGCGGTGTCCTCGCCATAGGCCGTGCACCAGCTTTCGACCAGCCAGTCGGGCGTATCGCCGAAGACCTCGGCCTGCGCTTCAGCGAGAACGGCGTCGCGCTCGCGGGCGAGGCGGCGCAGCACGGCGTTGCCGAGCGCGGCATAACGGGCCGAGCGCGGGTCCTCGTGCAGGTGGCGGATCGCGATATCGACGGCTGCGTGATCGGGCACGTCGAGGAAGAGGATCTGGGCGGCAGCTGCCGTCACGATGGGCTCGAACGGGCCGGACTTGCGCGGGCTGCCACGGTCGAGCCGCGCATCGATCGCTTGCTGGATCGTGCCGAGACGGCGGAAGGCCGTGACGGCGATGGCGCGCGCGAGGCTCGCATCGGCCGAGTCGAGCCCGGATTCCGGCAGCATCCGCTCCAGGGTTTCGTCGAGAGCGACGCGGGCACGCAGGATTTCGTCGATGACGGCGGCAGCAAGCCGGCGGGCCGGCAGGCCCGGAGCATCGTCGAGCTGCGCTGCCGCTTCCGGCTGGGTCGGGCGGCGTGAGGAGGGTTGAGCGGCCATCTCAGCCCCACGGGCCCGGCTGGCGCGGAGAATTGCTCCACGGGCTGTCGCTGGCCTGGGCGGTGAAGCCTGCGCCGGCATTGCCGCGGCCCATGCCCAGTGCGCGCGCCTGCTCCATCAGGGCGGCGATGCGATTGCCGGTGTCAGGGTGAGTCGAGAACAGATTATCCATGCCGCCGCCGGTCAGGGGATTGATGATGAACATGTGCGCCGTAGCAGGCTTGGCCTCGGCTGTCTCGCTGGGGATGTGCTGAACGCCGGCCGCGATCTTGGCGAGCGCGTCGGCCAGCCAGACCGGATTGCCGCAGATCTGGCCGCCGAGCTTGTCGGCCTCGTACTCGCGCGAGCGCGAAATCGCCATCTGAATCAGGGCGGCTGCCATCGGCGCGAGGATCGAGAGCAGGATCTGGACGATGAAGTTCGGGCGGTTGTCGCGCGAACCGAAGAACATGCCGAAGGTGACGAGCGAGGAGATCGCACCGGCGAAGGTCGCGGTGATCGTCATGGTCAGCGTGTCGTGATTCTTGATATGCGCCAGCTCATGCGCCATCACGCCGGCCAGTTCCTCATAGGTCAGCGTGCGCAGGATGCCGGTCGTTGCCGCCACTGCCGCGTTCTGCGGGTTGCGGCCAGTGGCGAAGGCGTTGGGCTGGTCCTCCTGGATCAGGTAGACGCGTGGCATCGGCATGTTCGCGCGGGCGGCGAGATCGCGCACCATGCCGTAGAGCTCGGGCGCGCTGCGCTCGTCGACCTCCTGGGCGTTATGGGCCGCCAGCGCCATCCGGTCGGAATTCCAGTAGCTGAAGAGGTTGGTCACGGCGGCAAAGCCGAGCGCCATCAGCATGCCGCCCCCGCCGCCGAGCAGATAGCCGACCGCGCCGAACAGCGCCGTCAGGCCCGCCATCAACATGCCGGTGCGAACGTAATTCATCGAAACCCCTTCTCAAGCGCGTGTCCGCGCAAGCCCTCGCATCTGCGGGCGTCGTGTCCTATGTGGTGAGGACAATCCCGATCCTGCAAGAGAATCCTGCAAGGAAACGCGCCGACATGCCCGAGAAGACCGATCAGGACAGGCCGGCTGATGCTTCGGAAACCAAGGTTCTGTCTCCTGCCGCGCAGCGCGCATTGGCGGAAGCGGCCGCGCGCCGCGCCGCGATCGACGCCCATGCCGCCGAAGTCGCCAGGCAGCGCGAGGTCAACGGGCGCGGCGGGCTGGAGCCGGTGCGCTACGACGATTGGGAAGTGAAGGGCATCGCCAGCGATTTCTGAGGCGTTAGGGCGCGCATAAGCTCCGAAAGTTGCCAATTCGCGGGCTTGCGTTCAAACAGCTGCCCGACAGCAGCGGGTTTTCCTCATGGACAGCAATGACAAGCGCCTCGCGGCCCTGCGCCGCCTTCTTGCCGAGGCGCATGAGAAGCTCGGCCTGAAGCTCGGCTTCCGGCTCTGGGACGGCAGCATGGTCCCGGCCTCCTGGCCGGCGGACGGGCTCGCCATCGGCATCGCCGATGCCGGCGTCATGGCGGCACTGATCCGCAAGCCGAAGCTCGACACGCTGCTCAACCTGCATGTCGCCGATCGGATCGCGATCCTGAACGGTTCGATTTTCGACCTCGCCACGGCGCGGCCGGAGGGCAAGGTCGGCAAGCTCGCGCGCAACATCCCCAAGAGCGCCGTGTTCGATGTCGTCAGGCGCTTCCTGTTCGCGCCCGGCACGGCCGAGGCCGCCGTCAGCCATCGCAAGGGCGACGAGATCGCACGCGACGGCGCGCCGGCCACCAACAAGGCCAATATCGCCTATCATTACGACGTCTCGAACGATTTCTACCGGCTCTTCCTCGACGAGGAGATGGTCTACACCTGCGCCTATTTCACCGAGGATCACGGCGATCTCGAACGCGCCCAGCGCGACAAGCTCGACATGATCTGCCGCAAGCTGCGCCTGCAGCCCGGCGACCGCTTCCTCGATATCGGCTGCGGCTGGGGGGCGCTGGTCTGCCATGCCGCGCGCTATTACGGCGTCGAGGCCCATGGCGTGACGCTGGCCGAGGAACAGCTCGCCCTGGCACGCGAGAAGGTCGAGAGGCTCGGGCTTCAGGGCAAGGTCACGCTCCATCTCAAGGATTTCACGCAGATGGAGGGGGAGTTCGACAAGATCTCCTCGATCGGCATGTTCGAACATGTCGGCATCCGCAACCATCCCTCCTATTTCCAGGCGGTGAACCGGCTGCTCAGGCCGCGCGGGCTCTATCTGCATCACTGCATCTCGCGCCGCGCCAAGAAGACCGAGAAGGCCTTCAACAAGATGCCGGCGGAGTATCGCGCGCTGGTGCGCTACATCTTCCCGGGCGGCGAGCTCGATCATCTGGGCATGTCGATCGCCAATCTCGAACGCCATGGCTTCGAGGTCCACGATGTCGAGGGCTGGCGCGAGCATTACCAGCGCACGACGCGGCTGTGGTGGGAGCGGCTCGAAGCCAACAAGGCCAAGGCCGAGGCCGAGATCGGCTCGGAGCGGACGCGGATGTGGTCGCTCTATCTCGCGGGCTGCTCGCTCGCCTTCGAGCGCGGCGGGGCGCTGGTCAACCAGACGCTGGTCTCGAAGCGGCGCAAGGGTTCGTCCGGCCTGCCGCTGACGCGCGCAGACCTCTATCGCGCCTGACGGATTCGGCCGGCAGCAAGCCGGCCTCCCGTCTTCTCCAATGTCGGGAAGGTCGCCCGGCGCGCAGCCGGGCCGAGGTCTTACTTCTTGACGAAGAGGTCGAGCTTTCCGTGATGCTCGGCCAGCAGGTAGTAGAAGGTCAGGCGGGACTTGGTCTTGTCGGCCTTCATGTGCTCGCAGATCGCCTTGACGGAGCCGTCGAGATCGCCGGACTTCAGGCCGAGCTTCTTCTTCAGGAAATTCTCGCGGACGCGATCGAGTTCCGCCGGATCGGAGCAGGCGACGTAGCGGGTGTCGGGTTTGCTCATCACAAGCGCGTAGGATTTCGACATGCCGGCAAAGGCCGCTTCGTTGAGCGGCTTCTTGGCGAACTTCTTCACGTCGGCAAGATGATCCATCTGGTAGCCCCTTCCTGACCCGCACGAGCGTACGGGTGGTTACGTGTCGCGGGCGGAGGTTAACGCGGTTCTGCGCGGTGGGCGAGAGGGCAACGCAGGCGATTTCCAGATTTTGGAACCACTTCGCCCAATCTTTGGTAGAACGCCGAAATGCGCGGTGCCGGGAACGGGCGCCGCGTTCGTTGTGACCTGTTTCGAGGGGGAGCGGTGCTGCCACGCAGCATGCGCTGGATGGATATGACCAAGCCGACGATTCTGATGATACCGCGCCTCGCCGACGACGCGATTGCGAGCCTGAAGCAAAGCTATACGGTGATCGGGCCGGTCGATGGCGGCGATGCGGCGAGCCTCCCGGCCGAGGCGCGCGAGGCCCGTGCGCTGGTGACCTATGGCGGGCTGCGGACCGACGACGCACTGATGGCCGCCTTGCCGAAGCTCGAGCTGGTCGCTTGCTATGGCACTGGCGTGGAGGGTGTGGATGCCGCTGCGGCCAAGGCACGTGGCATCAGGCTCTGCAATGCCGCCGATGCCAATGCGCGCAGCGTCGCGGAGTTCGCCGTCGGCCTGATGCTCTGTTCCATGCGCGGCATCGGGCGAGGCGATCGGTTCGTCCGGGAAGGCCTTTGGAATCGCCGGGGCGTCGAGCCGGTGGCCAATACGCCGGACCTTGCGGGCCGGAAGATCGGCATCTACGGGCTCGGGGCCATCGGCAGCCGCATCGCGAGCCGGGCAGCGGCCTTCGAGATGGAGGTCGGATATCACAGCCGCTCACCCAAGCCGGAATTGGGCTACCGCTTCCACGACAGCCTGCTCGGCCTCGCCGAATGGGCGGATGTGCTCATGGTTGCCGTCCGGGCGAGCGCCGAGACGCGCAATGCCGTGAACGAAGCTGTCCTCGATGCGCTCGGGCCGGAAGGCCATGTCGTGAACATCTCGCGCGGCCTCGTCATCGACGAGGATGCACTCTGCGATGCTCTCGAACAGAAACGCATTGCTGGTGCGGCACTCGATGTCTTCGCGGCCGAGCCGCATGTGCCGGAGCGCCTGCGCAAGCTCGACAACGTCGTGCTGACGCCGCATATCGCCGCGAGCTCGCAGGATGCCAAGAAAGCCCAGCTGCGGACGCTGCTCGGCAATCTCGAAGCGTTCTTTGCCGGCCGGGCGATGCCTTCGGCCGTGGCGCTCTGACGTATCAGGGCAGGACGACGACGGGCGTGCCCATCCGGACGCGGGCGTAGAGGTCGATCACGTCCTGGTTGTGCATGCGGAAGCAGCCATAGGAAGCCGCGGTGCCGATCGTGTTCGGCATGTTGGTGCCGTGGATGGCGTATTGCCCGGTCGGCCCGAGCCCGATGACGCGTGCGCCCATCGGGTTGCGGGGCGAGCCGCCGGGAATGACGTCGGGCAGGCGCGGGTTGTCGCGCCTGACCTCGGCCGGCGGGCTCCAGGCGGGATCGACCTGCAATTCCTCGACATACTTGACGCCGCGCCACTGCTTGCCGGCCTTGCCGACGGCGACGGTGTAGCGGATCGCCTCGCCGGGCGCGGTGACGAAATAGAGCTTCCGCTCGCCGGTGCGGATCACGATGGTGCCGGGGTCGAAGCGCCCGTCGCGCATCCCGACGACCTCGCGTGCCGCTACGGGCGGCGCGGCCGTGCCGGCGGCCGACAAGGCGATGGTGGCAAGGGCGACATGTCTGAGCATGGTCGGAACTCCCGCTGGAAACTGCGGGAGTTGTGGCGCCGCAGCCGTGAAGCGCGGGTTGAGCGATATGGTGAAGCGGCGATTCAGGATGAATCGCCGGTAAATCGGCTCCTTACGCCGCTGGCCGTGCCCGATGCTGCTGCGGCAGCAGGAAGGGCAGGCCGGGGGCGGGTGCGCGGCTCAGCGTCAGGTCGACCTTGAAGACCTGGCGCAGCAGGGCGTCGTCCAGGGTCTGCGCCGGAGGGCCCTGCGCGATGATATGGCCCTGATCCATCACCACGAGATGGTCGGCATAGGTCACCGCGAGGTTGAGATCGTGCAGCACGATCAGGACCGCGACGCCGCGCGCGGCGATGCTGCGGGCCATGTCGAGCAGGGCCAGCTGATGGCAGAGGTCGAGGCTGGCGATCGGCTCGTCGAGGAAGAGCACCTGGCGCTCGGCGATGCTGCGGCCGGCCTCGAGCTGGCAGAGCACGCGGGCGAACTGGACGCGCTGCTGTTCGCCGCCCGAAAGCGTCTGGTAGCGCCGGCCGGCGAGATCGATCACGCCGGCCGCGGCGAGGCTTTCGGCGACGATCGCCTCGCGGCGTTGGCGTGTCAGCGCGCGGCCGATGCCGTCGACGCCGAGGCTCGCGACCTCGTAGACGCTAAAGGGGAAGACGAGGCGGGCATGCTGGGCCATGACCGCGCGCAGGCAGGCGAGGCGCCAGGCCGGAACCGCCGGGAGCGGCTCGCCGGCAATGCGAATCTCGCCGCTGGCCGACTTGATCTCGCCGGTCAGGAGCTTGAGCAGGGTCGATTTGCCGGCGCCGTTCGGGCCGATCAGGATCGTGGTCGTGCCGCCGGCCAGCTCAAGGCTGGCATCGGCGACGAGTTTGCGGCCGCCCGCGAGGAAGCTGACGCCATGGCCGGAGAGGATCGGATTCGCTTCAGACATCGATCAGGCTCGTGCGGCGCAGCAGCAGCCAGAGGAAGAAGGGCGCGCCGATCGTGGCGGTGACGATGCCGATCGGCAGCTCCGCCGGGACGACGATGAGGCGGGCGACGATATCGGCGCCGACCAGCAGCATCGCGCCGCCCAGCGCCGAAAGCGGCAGCAGCAGCCGGTGATCCGGGCCGACCGAGAGCCGGATCAGATGCGGCACGACGATGCCGACGAAGCCGACCATGCCGGCCGAGGCGACGCTCGCGCCGACAGCCAGCGCGACCAGCAGGATCGCCAGCGCCTTGATGCGCTGGACGGGGATGCCGAGATGATAGGCCTCGGCCTCGCCCAGCATCAGCCCGTTCAGGCCGCGCGCCAGCAGCGGCATCAGCAGGAGCAGCGGCAGGATGATCGGCGCAACCACCGAGAGCTTCGTCCAGCTTGCGCCGCCAAGGCTGCCCAGCGACCAGAAGGTCAGGTCGCGCAATTGCCGGTCGTCCGAGATGAAGGAGAGCAGGCCGGTGAGGGCGCCCGCCATGGCGCCGAGCGCCACACCCGCAAGCAGCATGGTGGCGACCGAGGTCCGGCCGCCGCGCGTCGAGATCAGATAGAGCGCGAGCGTGGTGATCAGGCCGCCGCAGAAGGCGCCGAAGGGAAGGGCGGCGAAGGGCAGCTTCATCATCGTGCCGGCGAGGAAGCGGTCGCCGAGGACGATCGTGGCTGCCGCGGCAAGCCCTGCGCCGCTCGACACGCCGACGAGGCCGGGATCGGCGAGCGGGTTGCGGAACAGGCCCTGCATCAGCGCGCCGGACACCGCCAGCCCGGCGCCGACGAGCAGGCCGAGCAGCACGCGCGGCAGGCGGATGTTGAGCACCACGAGCACGTCGCGCCCTTCGAGCAGGTTCGTATCGCCTGTGAGGCGCGCCATCAGGATCTCGGCGACGCGGCCCGGCGCGATCGCGATCGCGCCCTGGCCGATGGCGACGATGGTGAGGCACAGGCAGGCCAGGGTGAGCCCGGCGACAGCCAGCAGGCCGGTGCGGCGCCGGCCGGCGATCAGCGTCGTCAGATGCGTCGTGGCCATGGCCGGGGACGGTGCCGCGAGGGTCACGGGGCGGCGGCGGTCTTGAGCGGCGGAATGGCGGCTTCCGGATAGATCGCGGCCATCAGGTCGCGCGCTGCCATCGGCGTGCGCGGACCGAAGCCGAGCAGGTAGAGCCCGTCCATATGGACCAGCCGCTTGCCGGTCGCGGCCGGGATCTGGGAGAAGGCGGGCATCGCGAAGAGTTCGTCTGGCGTGACGTTGTGGGCGCTGCTGTTGCGCATCATCAGGATCATGTCGGGTGCGGCGGCGGCGATGGCCTCGTCCGTCATCGGCTTGTAGCCCTCGATGGCGTCGGCGACGTTGATGCCGCCTGCGAGCGCGATGATGCCGTCCGCCGAGCTGTTGCGGCCGCCGACCAGGGCGCGGCCATTCTGCAGCGAGAGCAGGAAGAGGATGCGCTTTTTCTTCGCGATGCCGGAGCGCAGCGTCGCGAGCTCCTCGAAACGGGCCTTGGTCTGGGCTGCCAGCCGCTCGGCCGGGGCGCCTGCGCCGATCGCGGCGCCGATCGCGGCGATCTTGGCGGTGACGCCTTCGGGGGTCAGCCCGTCATTGATGCGGGCGATCTTCACGCCGGATTCGGCGAGCAGCGAGACCGCGTCCGGCGGGCCGGCGCCGTCGATGAGCATGATCAGCGTGGGCTTCAGCGACAGCACGCCTTCGGCCGAAAGCGCGCGGACATAGCCGACATTCGCCTTCTCCTTCAGGGCCTCCGGCGGGAACTGGCTGGTCGAGTCGATGCCAACGATGCGATCCTGCAGGCCGAGCGCATAGATCACCTCGGTGATGACGCCGCCGGCGACAACGATGCGGTCCGGTGCCTGGGCCAGTGCGGCCACCGGCAGGGTGGGAGAGAGGCCGAGGCCCAGGGCCGTCGAGGCGAGGGCCGCCGTGAAGGCGCGGCGGTTCGGCTGCCGGAGGCCGCGATGCGCTTCGGTGATGCGCGAGCCAGACATATCGCAACTCCATTCAGGCGCGGGAAACCGCATTCTTGCTGTACATCTTCAGACAAGAAGGCGTCGGCCAGTTTAAAATGATTCCATTCAAAGTAGATCTTGTTTTTAATTATTCAAAACAAGAAACTCTTCGGTGGTATTATTGACGCTGATATTAGCCTTTACTACAAGGGGTCAAGGGCATCGCAACCTGCCGCAAGCCGTGAAGGCAGCGGCCGCGCCGGACGGCTGATCGCCGACCCAGTGCAAGTCCCGGCCGAGCCCTCTTTCAGGAATCGGCCGAACGAGGTGGCGATTGTCCGTCCGCTTCGGCGGTGTCGTTGGTTTTGCCGTTTTCCGGCGCGTCAGATGCAGGGTTTTTCGATGTTCATCGCCATGAATCGCTTCAAGGTCGTCAAGGGCGAGGAAGCCGCCTTCGAGACGGTCTGGTCCTCGCGCAAGAGCCGGCTCGACGAGATGCCGGGTTTCCTGTCCTTCCACCTGCTGAAGGGGCCGGAGAAGGAGGATCACACCCTCTACTCCTCCCATACGAGCTGGGCCTCGAAGGAGGATTTCACGGCCTGGACCAAGTCCGAGCAGTTCCGCGAGTCGCATCGCAATGCCGGCCAGCCGCGTCCGAAGCCGATCTTCCTCGGCCATCCCGAGTTCGAGGGGTTCGAGACCGTGCTGAGCGAGACCAATCCGCACCTGCCCCTCCAGGCGGCCGAGTGAGGTCTTAAGCCGATGACGACCGCCGACACCATCGCGCGCGATCCGATGGAGCATGCGCGCTCCCTGCTCGCCGCCAAGCCGGACGGCCTGATCGAGGCCGTCGCCCGCGAGGCCAAGGTCTCGACGCGCGCCGTGCTCGAGCTTCTGCCCGAGGCGCAGCGCCAGCTCGTCGCGCCCGAGCGCTTCGAGGACGTCTGGAAGGAGCTCGCCACCTGGGGCACGGTGCTCTTCCTGATGCACACGCCCGATATCGTGCTGGAATGCGAAGGCTCTCTGCCGGTCGGCAGTTTCGGCCACGGCTACTACAATATCCATGGCGACAGCCCGATCGGCGGCCATATCAAGGCCGAGAACTGCCGGGCGATCTATCTGGTCGACCGCTCGACGGCGCAGGGCCGGCGCGCCTGCTCGGTGCAGTTCTTCAACGGCACCGGCGAGGTGATGTTCAAGGTCTTCGTGCGGCGCGATGCCGCGCGCGAACTGCTGGCAGACCAGCTGGCGCGGTTCGAGGCGCTCAAGACAACCTTCGCCTGAGCCCCAAAAACGACACGGTGCGCCGTTCATGCATCGCGTGGCGTAAAGCCGCGCGATGCGGCCACCGATGACGGATCATGAGTAGAGTTCACCGATCGTTAACCATGCGGGCGCAGCCTTCCCGACAGAAGGCCTGTCCGCCATGAGCGCGCCTCGCGAGGGAAAGCCCCCGGAAATCGAGGCCGACATCGCCAGTGACGGGTCACCCGACGGTTCCATGATGGGAGTCGAGATGGCCGCTCATGTCACGATGGAGCGCGCGCTCCTGCCGCACCGACGCCCGGCGCTCACCATCGCGGCCGGGCGCAGGTTCGTGGCGCGGCGAGCCCCGGCCCTGCGCGCGAATCTGGGCACTGCGATCCTGCTCGGCCTGCGCTTCATCCAGGCACGGCTGATCTCGGTCTGGGGGCTGATCATCGCGGCGGCCTTGTGCCCGCCCTTCGTCTTTGCCGCCTTCGCGGTGTTTTCCGCCGCTGCGAATTTCATCTCGATCGCCTCGCTGCTGCGGCTGGAGGCCGTGTTCTTCCAGAGCAGCGATCGCGCGCGGCTCGGCCTCGCCTTCCGCCTTGCGGTGGCCGTGGGCGCCGTCTTCCTGGTCGTGACGACCGCCGTTCTGATCGGCCTTGCCGATGCGGGCTGGGTCGCGCCCGCCGTCGCCTTCTTCTTCCTGGTTTCGCTGGCGGCGCGGTCCGTCCTGCGCTTGCTCTGGTCCGAGGCCACGGCGGAGGGCGATTTCCGCGCCATCGGCAACAGCAATGTCGTGCAGGCCATGGTTCAGCCGGCGATCATGCTGCTTCTCATCGCGGTCTTCGGGCCAAAGGCGCTGACCCTGTTCATGGCCGATGCGCTCGGGCATGTGACGGCAGCGGCCTATCTGTTCCGGCGCCGGCGCGGCGCCGTCAGGGCTCTGGTCCAGCCGGCGCTGTGGTCATGGCGCAGTCTGGCCGAGGCCGCGAGGCGCTGGCGGGATGCGCCACGTGCGCTGCTGCCGTCGGCGCTGCTCGCTTATGGCTTCGCGGTCGCGCCGCTCATGGCCCTGCCCTATGCCAGCAACACGGTTCTGGCGGCACAGGTCGCCTTGTCGATGCGCCTGCTGGATGTACCGACCCAGATGTTCGGCACGGTCTCGGTGCCGATCGTGCTGAACCGCCTGCGTGCTCTTGCGGGCCGCCGCCGGCGCTTCTGGGCGCGGGTCATGACGCTCGGCCTGACGGCCGGTGCGACCGTGCTGTTCGGGGTCATCGCCGTCGCAGCCCTGGTGGCCGACGACTGGCTGATGGACACCCAGTGGCATAACCTGGGCGAAGTCGTCGCGCTGCTGACGGTGTTCTATATCGGCCTTGCCGTGCTGGCACCGTTGCAGGAGGCGGCGACCCTGTCGCGCCGTCCGTTCTGGCAGGTGGCGATCAATGGTGCGGCACTGGTCGCGATCATCGCTGCCATGGCTTGGTTCCGCGCGCTGTCGCCGGAACTGCTGCTGACGATCGGCGCCATCTCGATCCTGCGGACGCTGGCGCATACCGTCTTCATCTGGCTGCATCTCGACGGCCCCGTCGAGGTGCCGTCGGACGGGCTTGCCGCCTCCGGCGCGACGCGCTGAACCTATTCGCGACGGATCAGCCTGTCGGCGACGAGCGAGGAGAAGAGCCCGGGCTTGAACTCGCGCTCGAGCCGCTCAGGGTCGTAGACCGTGGCGACCCAATCGAGGAAGGCGATGCCCTTCGCTTCGCCTTCGCGGCGATAAGCCTCGAAGAAGGCGTCGAGGATGCCGGTCTTGGCAAAGCGGAAATGGCCGTAGCGCAGCGAGAGCTGGCGCATGGCCTCGTCGAGCGGGCGCCCTTCATGGACGAGCAGATAGAGCGCCGAGAAGAAGCCGGCCCGGTCAGCACCCGACTTGCAATGGACCAGGGCCGGTTCGTCGAGGCTCTCGAAGAAGGCCTTGGCACTCAGGATGGTCTCGCGATCCGGCGCGCCGCGCGAGCGCAGCACGAAATCGACGAGCTTGATGCCGTGGCGCTCGCAGGCTTCCTTCTGGAGCGGCCAGGAGCCGTGCTCGCGCCCGCCGCGCAGGTTGACGATGGTCTTGACGCCCTTGCGGGCGAAGGCCGCGATCTGGCCCGGCGCCGGCTGGGCCGAGCGCCAGAGCCGCGGGGTGACGCGGTGCGCGTTGAGATAGGCGAGCCGGAAAATGCCGTGGTCGACCAGCAGCATATTGGCCCAGGCGCGCAGGCGCTGGCCGCGGCCTTCGATCGGCCGGTCCCAGCGCGCGATCCGGGCCATGCGGCGGGCATAGCGCTCTTCGTCGGGGCGCAGGCGGCTCAGCACGGCCTGATCTCGCAGCTTTTCATGGGGCGCCCGATAGCAGCGCGGGGACGCATGCGCAAATCGTCTGATGACCAAGCCTGCCGGAAGGGCTTGGACTTTTCGCCGCGAACTTGCATAAGGCCCGGCAAAATTCCCAAGTGACAGGTTCCAGCATGCGCATCGACGCCATCTCCATCGGCAAGAACCCGCCCGAAGAAGTCAATGTCCTGATCGAAGTGGCGATCGGGGGCGAGCCGATCAAGTACGAGATGGACAAGGAGGCCGGCACGCTCTTCGTCGACCGCTTCCTCTATACGCCGATGCGCTATCCCGGGAACTACGGCTTCATCCCGCATACGCTCTCGGAAGATGGCGACCCGTGCGACGTGCTCGTCGCCAATACGCGCCCGCTGGTGCCGGGCTCCTATATCGCGGTGCGTCCCATCGGCGTGATGCTGATGGAGGACGAGGCCGGCGGCGACGAGAAGATCCTCGCCGTGCCGGTGCCGAAGCTGACCAAGCGCTACGAGAACGTCCATAACTACACCGACCTGCCGAAGATCACGCTCGACCAGATCCAGCACTTCTTCGAGCATTACAAGGATCTCGAGCCCGGCAAATGGGTCAAGCTCAAGGGCTGGGGCGATGCCGCCATGGCCAAGAAGCTGATCGTCGAGGGGATCGAGCGGGCGAAGGCCGAGAAGGCCTGAGCGTCATCCCGCACGCGCTGCGGCACGTGAGTGCTGCTGCGCGGATGCGGAACCGTTTTCAGGAAAGGGCGCCCTCTCGTGCAGGGGGCGCCTTTTTATTTGCGAGACGCCTTCTCGTCGTACGGTCCCGTGTCTGCGGCGCACCGCTACGCGCTGCTCCGCGCACGGGATGACACGTGTCTACGCCGCGATCGCTTCAGCCAGCGCCACAGTGCGGCGGGCCATGTCTGCATGCAGCAGCTCGACCATGCGGCCGTCGAGCTGGATCGCGCCTTTGCCGGCATTCTCCGGCAGGTCGAAGGCGGCGATGACGGCGCGGGCCTTGGTCAGCTCGGCCTCGTCGGGCGCGAAGACGGCGTTGGCCACCGCGACCTGCGAGGGGTGTATCAGGGTACGGCCGTCGAAGCCGAGATCGCGACCCTGCTCGCATTCGGCCAGGAAGCCGGCCTCGTCCTTGATGTCGTTATAGACCCCGTCGAGGATGTCGATGCCGTGGGCGCGGGCGGCGAGCAGGGCACCGGTCAGCCAGGGCAACATCGGCGCGCGGCCGGGCACGAAGCGGGCGCGGGTTTCCTTGGCGAGGTCGTTGGTGCCCATGACGAAGCAGGCGAGCCGCGCCACGGGATCGCGCACCGCCCGCGCGATGCGCTCGACATCGAGGATGGCGAGCGGCGTCTCGATCATCGCCCAGACCGCGATGGCGGGATCGGCCCAGAGGCCGTTCAGCTGGCTGCCGACCTCGTGCAGCGTCTCCGGCGCGGAGACCTTCGGGATCAGGATCGCCTGCGGCTTCGCCTCGGCGGCGGCGGCGAGGTCCTCGGCGAACCAGGGCGTGCCGACGCCGTTGACGCGGATCACCAGCTCGCGCCGGCCATAGCCGCCGGCCTTTACGGCGGCACAGACCTGCTCGCGCGCCGTTGCCTTGGCATCGGGCGCGACGGCGTCCTCGAGATCGAGAATCAGGACGTCGGCCGCGATCTCACGGGCCTTTTCGAGCGCGCGGGCGTTCGAACCCGGCATGTAGAGGGCGCTGCGGCGGGGGCGTATCGTGCTCATGGTCTCTCCTGACACGGGCCGGCTTGTGCTGCGCCGCACAGTAGACCAACGCAGCTGCAATACCAGCGCTGCGAAAGGCGGAGGAAACGGGAATGGCCTGGCTTGCCGGCGTCGATGGCTGCAAGGGCGGCTGGATTGCCGCCATCGCTTCCACTGAGGGAGCGGACGCGCCGCTGATCCGGGTGGTGCCGCGTTTCGCCGATCTGTTCGCGGGCGAGATCGTGCCCGACCTCGTCGCGGTGGACATGCCGATCGGCCTGCCGGACCGTGTGCACGGTTCTGGACGCGGCCCCGAGCAGGCGGTGCGGGCGCTGCTCGGCGACAGGCAGTCCTCGGTCTTCTCCATCCCCGCGCGTAGGGCGGTCGAGGCGACCGACTATTGGGAGGCCTGCGCACTGGCACTCGCGGCGTCCGATCCGCCGCGCAAGGTCTCCAAACAGGGCTTTCACCTGTTTCCGAAGATTCGGGAAATCGACGGCCTGCTGCGATCCGAATCCGGCTTGCGCGCGCGCGTCTTCGAGATCCATCCCGAGCTTGCCTTCCGCACGATGCGGGGCGCGCCGCTGCTTCACCCCAAGAAGATCAAGGGCGTGGTCAATCCCGAGGGGCTGGCCGAACGCCGGAGCCTGCTGGCTGCAGCTGACATTCCGGCGGAGACAGCCGGTGCCCGCCCGCCGAGAGGAGCCGCACCCGACGACCTGCTCGACGCATTGGCGGCGCTGGTCGTCGCCCGGCACATTGCCGCCGGGCGCGGGCGGCCCTTCCCCGATCCGCCGGGACGCGATAGCCACGGGCTTCCGATTGCGATCTGGACCTATCGTCCAGTGTCCGAGCCTGAGCAGGATATCGTCATGAGCGCACGCCCCGTCACCCGTCCGATGATCGAGGAAGCGGCGGCGCGCATCGCCGGCCATGCCCGTGTCACGCCCGTGATGCGGCTGGGCGCGGGCGCTTTCGGTTCCGAGGCGGATATCTCACTCAAGCTCGAATGCCTGCAGCATGCCGGCTCGTTCAAGACGCGCGGCGGCTTCAACAATCTGCTCTCGCTGCCGGTGCCGGCGGCGGGCGTTTCGGCCGCGTCAGGCGGCAACCACGGCGCGGCGGTGGCCTATGCCGCGATGAAGCGTGGCGTGAAGGCGACGATCTTCGTGCCGGAGATTTCGCCGGCCGCCAAGATCGAGGCGATCAAGCGTTTCGGCGCCGATGTCGTGGTCGGCGGCGCGCAATATGACGATGCCCAGGCGGCCTGCGACCGTTTCGTCGCTGAGAGCGGCGCGCTCAAGATTCATCCCTTCGCGGCGGCGGAGACCATTACCGGTCAGGGTACGCTCGGCCGCGAATGGGACCTTCAGGAGCCCGATCTCGATACCGTGCTCGTTGCGGTCGGCGGCGGTGGCCTGATCTCGGGCATCGCGAGCTGGTTCGCCGGCAGCAAGGTCAAGGTCGTCGGTGTCGAGCCCGAAGGCTCGCGCGCCTTGCAGGCGGCGTTCGACGCCAAGGGGCCGGTCGAGGTCAAGGTCGCGTCGGTGGCGGCGGATTCGCTCGGCGCCCGCAATGTCGGCCAGCTCGTCTATGACGTGACCCGGGACAGCGTCGATCACGTCGCTCTGGTGCCGGATGCCGCGATCACCGAGGCGCAAGGCGTGCTCTGGCGCGATTTCCGTCTTGCGGTCGAGCCGGGCGGGGCGGCGGCGCTGGGCGCGCTGCTCTGCGGCGCCTACAAGCCTGCCAAGGGCGAACGGCTTGGCGTTCTCGTCTGCGGCGCCAATGTCGACCTGACGAAGCTTGCTGCTATCGTTGGCTGACCGATCTCGGCTTTCGTCGGGGCTGGACGCGGCCCCTGGTTGCAACGCAAACTTGCCTGCGATCAGGAGGCGATGCATGCCCGGCTCTAGCCCTAAGACGAATTCCGGCCGTTTCTTCGAGGATTTCCACCTCGGCGACAGCATTGTCCATGCCACGCCGCGCACGGTGCGGGCCGGCGATGCGGCGCTCTACTCGGCGCTCTACGGCTCGCGCTTCGCGGTGCAGTCCTCGGATGCCTTCGCTGGGGCGATTGGCTACCCCACCGCGCCGGTCGACGACCTCCTCGTGTTTCACATCGTCTTCGGCAAGACGGTGCCGGATATCTCGCTCAATGCCGTCGCCAATCTCGGCTATGCCGACGGGCGTTTCCTCAAGCCGGTCTATCCGGGCGACACGCTCTCGACCACTTCGGAGGTGATCGGACTGAAGCAGACCTCGGCCGGCGATGCCGGCATCGTCTATGTCCGCTCGATCGGCCGCAACCAGCACAACGAGATCGTGCTGAGCTATGCGCGCTGGGTTCTGGTGCGCAAGCGCGAGCCCGGTACGCCGGCCCATGCCGAACAGGTGCCGGAGCTGGCCAAGGCCGTGCTGCCGGAGCAACTCGGCGAGGGCTGCCCCCGGATCGAGCTTGCTGCCTATGACGACGCGCTCGCCGGCTCGACCTTCCGCTGGAGCGATTATGCCGTCGGCGAGCGGATCGACCATGTCGACGGCATGACCGTCGAGGAGGCCGAGCACCAGCTCGCGACGCGGCTCTATCAGAACACGGCGCGGGTGCATTTCGATGCGCATGCGGCGCAGGGCACCCGCTTCGGCAAGCGCCTGATCTATGGCGGCCATGTCATCAGCCTGGCGCGGGGGCTCTCCTTCAACGGGCTCGGCAATGCCTTCCACATCGCGGCGATCAATGGCGGGCGCCATGTCGCGCCGCTCTTCGCCGGCGACACGGTCTATGCCTGGAGCGAGGTGCTGGGCAGCGCCGAGATTCCGGGGCGTAGCGATGTCGGCGCGTTGCGACTCAGGCTGGTCGCGACCAAGAACCGGCCTTGCGCGGATTTCCCGCTGAAGGCCGGCGATCAGTATGATTCCAGCGTGATTCTCGATTTCGACTACTGGGCGCTGCTGCCCCGGTAAGGTTTTCGTAAGAAAATGACGATTTTCAGAATCTGTAACTTCGTTCTGCGCCTGCCGCATTGCAGCGTCGGAACGGTTTCGTTAGAGAACCAGTCACTCTAGAATGATCCCAAATGGGTCCGCGCGTTTCAAGCGGGCCGCTTGATCGGAGAATGATATTGGCCGAGGTCAAGCCCGCGGCTCGTCCGCTTTCGCCCCACCTGCAGATCTATCGCTGGTCCTGGACGATGGCGATGTCCGTCGCCCATCGCGTCACCGGCACGGGGCTCTATCTCGGCACGGTGCTGATCGCCGCCTGGCTGGTCGCTGCCGCTTCCGGCCCGGCCGCCTTCGATACCGCGCAGTGGATCGCCGGCTCCTTCCTCGGCCGGCTCGTGCTCTTCCTCTACAGCTTCTCGCTGATCCACCACATGTGCGGGGGCTTGCGCCATTTCGTCTGGGACATGGGCAAGGGCTATGAGCCGCAGACCCGCATGAACATGGCGAAGTTCACGCTCGTCGCCTCGGTGAGCCTGACGGTCCTGGTCTGGATCGTCGCCCTGGTCCTGCGCTGAGGAGCCGCGCCATGCTGTCCAATTCCTCGATGCGCACCCCGCTCGGCCGCGTTCGCGGCCTCGGCTCCGCCAAGTCCGGCACCGGCCATTTCTGGCTGCAGCGCGTCACCGCCGTCTCGAACCTGATCCTGACGATCATTTTCACCGGCATCGTCATCGCGCTGGTTGGCCGGCCCTATCCGGCCGCGGTCGCGCTTCTGTCGCATCCGCTCGTCGCGATCCTGATGCTGCTCTTCATCCTCTCGGCCTGCGTCCATATGCGGCTGGGCATGCAGGTCGTCATCGAGGACTACGTCACCAACGAGGGTCTCAAGATCCTCGCCGTGATGGGCAACACCTTCTTCGCCATCGCCGTCGGCGCCGCCAGCGTCTACGCGGTGCTGAAGCTGTCTTTTGGAGGCTGATCCGATGGCGATCACCAAGTCCCGCCCGGTCCCGGCCTATACCGGCACCGCCTATCCGATCACCGACCACACCTTCGACGTCGTCGTCGTCGGCGCCGGCGGCGCCGGCCTTCGCGCCACGGTCGGATGCTCGCAGGCCGGCCTGCGCACCGCCTGCATCACCAAGGTGTTCCCGACCCGCTCGCACACCGTCGCAGCCCAGGGCGGCGTCGCCGCCTCGCTCGGCAACATGGGCAAGGACACCTGGCAGTGGCACATGTACGACACCGTGAAGGGGTCGGACTGGCTCGGCGACCAGGACGCCATCGAATATCTCGTGCGCAATGCGCCGGCTGCCGTCTACGAGCTCGAGCACTGGGGCGTGCCCTTCTCGCGCACCGAGGACGGCCGCATCTACCAGCGTCCCTTCGGCGGCATGACCACCGAATTCGGCGAGGGCCCGCCGGCCCAGCGCACCTGTGCGGCGGCCGACCGCACCGGCCACGCCATGCTGCACACGCTCTATGGCCAGGCGCTGCGCTACAATACCGAGTTCTTCATCGAGTATTTCGCCATCGACCTGATCATGGACGAGGACGGCCATTGCCGTGGCGTGATCGCGCTCAAGCTCGATGACGGCACGCTGCATCGCTTCCGCGCCCAGCAGACCATCCTGGCGACCGGCGGCTATGGCCGCGCGTATTTCTCCGCGACCTCGGCCCATACCTGCACCGGCGACGGCGGCGGCATGGTGCTGCGCGCCGGCCTGCCGATGCAGGATATGGAGTTCGTGCAGTTCCACCCGACCGGCATCTACGGCTCGGGCTGCCTGATCACGGAAGGCGCGCGCGGCGAGGGCGGCTATCTCACCAATTCCGAGGGCGAGCGCTTCATGGAGCGCTACGCCCCCTCGGCCAAGGACCTCGCCTCGCGCGACGTCGTCTCGCGTTCGATGACGATGGAGATCCGGGCCGGCCGCGGTGTCGGCAAGGACAAGGACCACATCTACCTGCATCTCGACCATCTCGATCCGAAGATCCTGCACGAGCGCCTGCCCGGCATCTCGGAGAGCGCCAAGATATTCGCCGGCGTCGACGTGACCCGCGAGCCGATTCCCGTGCTGCCGACCGTGCACTACAACATGGGCGGCATCCCCACGAACTATCACGGCGAGGTGCTGACCAAGGTCGGCGGCGATCCGGACACGGTGGTGCCCGGCCTGATGGCGATCGGCGAGGCGGCCTGCGTTTCCGTCCACGGCGCCAACCGTCTTGGCTCCAACTCGCTGATCGATCTCGTGGTGTTCGGCCGCGCGGCCGGCTTGCGCTGCGCCGACACGGTGACGGCGGGCGAGAAGCAGCCCGAGCTGCCGAAGAACTCGTCGGACCTCGCGCTCACCCGCCTCGACAAGTATCGCAACGCCTCGGGCGGCACGCCGACCGCGGTGCTGCGCGACCGCATGCAGCGGACGATGCAGAACAACTGCGCCGTCTATCGCGAGGGCGACACGCTGGAAGAGGGCCACAAGCTCATCCACGAGGTCTGGAACGGCATCACCGATGTCGGCACCAAGGATCGCTCGCTGATCTGGAACTCCGACCTGATCGAGACCCTGGAATTCGACAACCTGATCACCCAGGCGGTCGTGACGATGGACTCGGCGCTGAACCGTCCGGAAAGCCGCGGCGCGCATGCCCGCGAGGACTATCCGAACCGCGACGACAAGGACTGGATGAAGCACACGCTCGCCTGGATCGACGACGAGAAGCGCACGATCACGCTCGATGACCGGCCGGTGCACACTTACACGATGTCCAACGACATCGAGTACATCAAGCCCAAGGCACGGGTGTACTGAGGGACTCCGATGGCTGAATTCAATCTCCCGAAGAACTCCCGCCTCGTCGAGGGCAAGGCCTGGCCGAAGCCGGCTGGCGCCAAGAAGCTGACCGAGTTCAAGGTCTATCGCTGGAGCCCGGACGACACCGAGAATCCGCGCACCGACACCTATTATGTCGATCGCGACGATTGCGGGCCGATGGTTCTCGACGCGCTGATCTGGATCAAGAACAAGGTCGACCCGACGCTGACCTTCCGCCGCTCCTGCCGCGAGGGCATCTGCGGTTCCTGCGCCATGAACATGGATGGCAAGAACGGCCTAGCCTGCACCACCGGCATCGACGAGTGCGGCGCCAAGGGCAAGGTCGCGATCTACCCGCTGCCGCATATGCCCGTGGTCAAGGACCTCGTGCCCGATCTGACGCGCTTCTACGCCCAGCACGCCTCGATCGAGCCCTGGCTGCAGACCACGACGCCGGCCCCCGAGAAGGAATGGCGCCAGGCCAAGGACGACCGCGAGAAGCTCGACGGTCTCTACGAGTGCATCCTCTGCGCCTGCTGCTCGACCTCCTGCCCGAGCTACTGGTGGAACGGCGACCGCTATCTCGGCCCGGCCGCGCTGCTGCAGGCCTATCGCTGGCTGATCGATAGCCGCGACGAGGCGACGGGTGAGCGGCTCGACAATCTGGAAGACCCGTTCCGGCTCTATCGCTGCCACACCATCATGAACTGCGCGAATGCCTGCCCGAAGGGCCTGAACCCGGCCAAGGCGATCGCGGAAGTGAAGAAGATGATGGTCGCCCGTCAAGTTTGATGACGCACTTTCCGGTATCGACATCGACGCCAGCCCTTGGGCTGGCGTTTTTGTTCTTAGCTATCGGCGAGATGTCGATGAAGGGCGCGGGGAACCCTTCTCCCGTGTGGGAGAAGGGCGGGGATGAGGGCCTGCCCTAATCGGATGACCTGCGCCGCGGCAGCTGCCCCTCTATCCGCGCCAGCTGGATGAGCGGCGGTCCCTCACCCCTGCCCCTCTCCCATCCGGGAGAGGGGTTCCCCGCGGCTGTTTCGATAGGCCTCTGTACGAATCTCAGCCGATATAGCGCTCCGGTCGGAACGGCGTCGGGTCGATCGGGGGCTTCTCGTTGCACACCATCGCGGCGATGATCTCGCCGGTGATCGGGCCAGTCGAGAAGCCGATATGCTGGTTGCCGAAGGCGAGCCAGAGACCGGGGTTGCGGGGCGCCTCGCCGATCATCGGCAGGGAATCCGGCAGAGTCGGCCGGGCGCCGCGCCAGGTCTCGCCGACGACCTCGCCGAGCGGGAAAGCCTCGCGGGCCGCGGCGGTCGCGCCGTCGATCTGGCGGTGTTCGTCGGCTGCGTCGCGGAAGGAGAGGTCGACGCCGCTGGTGACGCGAAAGCCCTGCTCCATCGGCGCCATGTAATAGGCGCCGTCGACATCGTAGATCGGCCGCGACAGGCCGGTGCCGGCGTCCGGCTTGAGATGGCGGTGGTAGCCGCGTTCGACATCGAGCTTCGGATCGAGCCCGAGCGGCTTCAGCAGGTCGCCGCTCCAGGGCCCGAGTGCGACGACTACGAGATCGGCTTCGAACGCGCCCGCAGCGGTGCTGGCGCGCCAGCCCTTGCCATTGCGGGCGAGGCCGGTGATCGCAGCCTGCTCGATCCGACCGCCGCGCTGGGCGAAGAGCGCCGCATAGGCTTCGGTGACGGCGCCGGGGGAATCGACCGAGCCGACGCAGGGGATCAGGAGCCCGGCCGGGAAGATCGGGTTCAGGCCGGGCTCGACACCGGAAATGCCCTGCCGGTCGAGAACCTGCGACTCGATGCCGTGTCTCTCTAGGAAATCATGCTCGGCCCGGGCGGCCTCATGGCCGGCCTCGCTACGCCAGAGCTTGAGCGTTCCGGTCTCGCGCAGGCGATGCGATACGCCCGCCTCGGCCATCAGGACGCGGTGACGCTCGACCGTGCTCGCCGTCAGCGCCTGCAAGGCTGCGATACGGGCCTTCGCCTGCGACGGACGGGCTTCCCAGAGGAAGCGCAGCAGCCAGCCTGGCCGGCTGAAGGCGCGGGCCCAGCTCAGGTTGAGCGCCGGATGGCGGTTGCCGAGATAGCCGGTGATCTTGGCGTAGAGCGAGGGGTTGTTGAGCGGCACGATCGAGGAAGCCGCGAGCACGCCGGCATTGCCATAGGAGGTTTCGCGGCCCGGCGCCTTGCGGTCGATCAGAGTGACCGCGATGCCGCGCTTCTGGAGCGCGAGCGCGCAGGAGACGCCGACCATGCCGGCGCCAAGGACGAGAGCTGTACGGGTCAAGGCGATGTCGCTCCGGCCTCAGCCGGCTCCTTCAGCCAATGGTCGAGGAAGGCATCGAGCCAGAGCCGGATCGCCGGATCGTGCTGGAACCAGCCGGGGATATGGGTGTGGCCGAGCTGGGCGCCCGGCATCAGCGTGCGCTCATAGCCGCGCACCGACCAGCGATACATCATCGCCGGCGTCACCTCGGGGTGGAACTGGATGCCATAGGTCTTCGAGCCGGTGCGGATCGCCTGCACCGGGAAATCGCCGCCGGTCGCAAGGCATTCGGCACCGCTCGGGCAGTCGAAGCCGTCGCGATGCCATTGATAGACCGTGCCGGGCCAGGCGAAGCCGGCCGTCGCAGCATGGGAATGGCCGGCATCGGTGACGTCGAGCGGGTAATAGCCGACCTCGGCGCGGCCCTCGCCATGGGTATAGACGCGTGCGCCCATATGTTTCGCCAGCATCTGCGCGCCCAGGCAGATGCCGAGGAAGGCGGCATCCTCCTTCAGGCAGGTGCCGATCCAGTCGATCTCGGTCTTGACGAAGTCTTCCGGGTCATTGGCGCCCATCGGGCCGCCGAAGATCACGGCGCCGGCATGCTCGCGCATGGTCTGCGGCAACGGATCGCCGAAGCGCGGCTTGCGGATGTCGAGCGCATGGCCGCGGGCCTGCAGCAGGCGCCCGACGCGGCCGGGCGTCGAATGCTCCTGATGCAGCACGACCAGCACCGGCTTGGGCGCGGGCCTCGGCTTGCGGGCGGTGAGGGGAGAGCGGGTGCGGCGGGCCGGACGCAGAGGGAAGGCGTGGTCGTTCATCACGGACTTCAAGGTCGCTCGCGCGGTACGTTTGGGAGGGACGGCGCGCGAAGCCATGCCAGATCGCTCCCGAGCATGCGGTTCCAGACGGAACGAAGCAAGCAATTTATGCGCCGGAATGCGGCAATCGTCCGGCAATCTTCGGCCTGCTTATCGCCGCCGTAAGGGTCGCGCAGGGCGTTCAGCTTGACGTCGGTGGCCATATCTGAGATGAGAATGAACATTCATTCTCATTGTTTCGAGTTCCAATGCCACCCGTGGTTCCCGCCTCGTCGCCCGAGTCCGTCTTGTCGGAGCGGCATATCCGCATTCTCGACGCGGCGGAGCGCGTCTTCGCGCGCGCCGGTTTCCATGCCGCGACGATGCAGGATGTCGCGGCCGAGGCCGGCATGAGCCCAGGCAATCTCTATCGCTACTTCGCGTCGAAGGACGCGATCATCGAGGGCATGACCGAGCGCGACCGCAGCCTGATCGCGGAGGATTTCGGCAAGCTCTGTCCGAATAACGGCGCGCTGCTCGATCAGCTTGAAGCGCTCGGCCGCAAGCATCTCGTGGAGCAGCCGCGTGAGAAGGCGGTGATCGCCGTGCAGATCTGGGCCGAGGCCGCGCGCAATCCCGGCATGGCGCGGATGTGCGCGGATATCGAAAGCACGGTGATCGAGGGTCTGGCAGCCGCGATCCGCGAGGCCAAAGTCAATGGCGAATTGCCGCCGCAGCTCGACGAGGGGCGCTTCCTGATGGCGCTCTCGATGATGGCGGACGGTTTCTTCTGCCGGCGGGCGATGGACCCGAATTTCGACATCGCTGCTGCTGCCGACACGCTCTTCGACGGCATGCGCCAGCTCTCCCAGACGATGCTCCTGCCCGAAACGGCGGTGCAATCGTGATCTCTGCTTCCTTCGGGCGCTTTCCATTTCCGCTCGGCCGGATGGCCGCAACAGGATGTTCTTCGATGTCCCTTCGTTCGATCGTTCCGCTGAACGCGATGATCGCCCTCGCGCTGCTCGCCGCGCCGCTGCCGCTGCAGGCGCAGACGGCTGCCCCGGCCGCGCCCGCGGCTGCCGGGCCTTCCGTCACGGTGACGCAGGCGCAGACGACCGAGATCGTCCAGAGCGTGGTCGTGTCCGGCTCGATCGTCGCACGCGACGAGATCCTGGTCGCGCCCGAGGTCGATGGCCTGGCGATCGTCGAATTGCTGGCGGAAGAGGGCGACAAGGTCGCGCGCGGACAGGTCCTGGCCCGCCTGAGCCGCGTGACGCTCGATGTGCAGAAGGTGCAGAACGACGCCCAGATTGCACGCGCCGAGGCTCTGGTCGCCCAGGCCAAGGCCCAGATCGCCGAGGCGGACGCCAATCTCGTCCAGGCCAACAATGCCTTCGACCGCACCAAGTCGCTGCGCGAGAGCGGCAATGCCAGCATCGAGATGTTCGACCAGCGCGCCGCCGCCGCGCGTTCCGGCGAGGCCCGGGCCAACTCGGCCCGTCAGGCCCTGGCGATCGCCAGCGCCGATCTCGCCCTGGCGCAGGCGCAGGGCAAGGACATCGCGGTGAAGCTCGCGCGCACCGAGATCAAGGCGCCGCGGGCCGGCATCGTCAGCCGGCGCACGGCACGGCTCGGCGCGATGGCGAGCATGCTGCCGCAGACCGACCCGCTGTTCCGGATCATCGCCGATGGCGCCGTCGAGCTGGAGGCGCAGGTCGCCGAGGTCGAGCTGCCCAAGCTCAAGCTCGGGCAGGGCGTCGCCGTGACCCCGGCCGGCGCCAATGATGCGCTGGCGGGCACGATCCGCCTGATCATGCCGGAGGTCGACAAGGCCTCGCGGCTCGGCCGCGTGCTCGTCGCGCTCGACGGCAACCCGCCGGTCGCGATCGGCTCCTTCGCGCGCGGGATCATCGAAACCGGCCGCAAGCGCGCCGTGACCCTGCCGCTTTCGGCCATCACCTATAACCGCGCCGGCGCGACCGTGCAGTCCGTGAAGGACGGCAAGGTCACGACCAAGCCGGTGACGCTCGGGCTTGTCGGCCATGGCCGCGCCGAGATCGTGACCGGCATTTCAGAGGGCGAGACGGTCGTGGCGCGCGCGGGCACCTTCGTGCGCGACGGCGACACCGTCACGCCGGTCGCGACGAACTGACGGACGCACCGATGAACGTCAATTTCTCCGCCTGGTCGATCCGCAAGCCGGTTCCGGCGATCCTGCTCTTCGTCGTGCTCTGCGTGCTCGGGCTGCTCGCCTTCTCGAAGCTGCCGGTCACGCGCTTCCCGAATATCGACGTGCCGCTGGTCTCGGTCACCGTGACGCAGTCCGGCGCGGCGCCGGCCGAGCTCGAAAGCCAGGTCAGCAAGCGCGTCGAGGACACCGTCGCCAATATCACCGGCGTGAAGCACGTCACCTCGACGCTGACCGACGGCCAGTCGCTGACGCTGATCGAGTTCCGGCTGGAGACCAATACCGACCGGGCCGTCAACGACGTCAAGGACGCCATCGCCAAGATCCGCGCCGACCTGCCGCGCACCATCGACGAGCCGATCATCCAGCGCATCGATGTCGAGGGCCAGTCGATCCTGACCTATGGCGCGGCCTCGGCCGGCATGACGCTGGAGCAGCTCTCCTGGCATGTCGACGATGTCGTCGCGCGCGAATTGCAGGGTCTGAAGGGCGTCGGCCGGGTCGAGCGCTATGGCGGCGTCGATCGCGAGATCCGCATCTCGCTCGATCCCGACCGCCTGCTGGCGCTCGGCATCACCGCCGGCGAGGTCAACCGCCAGATCCGCGCCACCAATGTCGATCTCGCCGGCGGGCGCGGCGAGGTCGGTGGCCAGGAGCAGGCGATCCGTACGCTCGCCGGCGCGCGCACCGTCGCCGAGCTGGCCGAGACCAAGATCACGCTCTCGGGCGGGCGCGAGGTGCGCCTGAAGGAGCTCGGCCGCGTCGAGGATTCCAATTCCGAGCCGCGCGCCTTCGGCCGCCTGAACAAGAGCCCGGTCGTCACCTTCGCGGTGTTCCGCTCGAAGGGATCGAGCGAGCTCTCGGTCAAGGATGTCGTGGCGCAGCGCGTGGCGGAGCTGAACAAGCGCTTCCCCGATATCCAGATCACGCCGATCGACGACGCCGTCGCCTATACCTACGGCAACTACAAGGCGGCGATGGAGACGCTGCTGGAGGGTGCGGCGCTCGCCGTCATCGTCGTCTTCCTGTTCCTGCGCAACTGGCGGGCGACGCTGATCACGGCGGTGGCGCTGCCGCTCTCGGCGATCCCGACCTTCTGGGCGATGGAGCTGATGGGCTTCTCGCTCAATCTCGTCAGCCTGCTCGGCATCACACTGGTGACCGGTATCCTCGTCGACGACGCCATCGTCGAGATCGAGAACATCGTCCGGCACATGAAGATGGGCAAATCGCCCTATCGCGCGGCTATGGAGGCGGCCGACGAGATCGGTCTCGCGGTCATCGCGATCACGCTGACCATCGTCGCGATCTTTGCGCCGGTCTCCTTCATGGGCGGCGTCGCCGGCCAGTATTTCCGCCAGTTCGGCCTCACCGTCGCGGTCGCCGTGCTGTTCTCGCTGCTTGTGGCACGCCTGATCACGCCGATGATGGCGGCCTATCTGATGCGGCCGGTCGACCATGCCGATCCGAAGGACGGCTGGATCATGGGCGCCTATGTCGGCCTGCTCAAGAACACGCTGAAGAAGCGGCGCATCCCCTTCTTCCCGCGCTTCGACGGCACCGGGCGCTGGCGGACGATGCCGTTCAACACGGCCTATGCGACGCTCGTCGTCGGCTTCATGTTCCTGGTCGGCTCGATCCAGGCGACGCAGATGCTGCCGACCGGCTTCATCCCGGACGAGGATACCTCGCGCGTCGTGGCCAGCGTCGAACTGCCGCCGGGCTCGACGCTGGAGGATACCCGCGTCACCACCGACAAGCTCGTCGACGTCCTGAAGACGATCCCCGAGGTGCGCGATGTCTTCGTGCTCGGCGGGGCCTCGCCGACCGGCCAGCGCGAGGTGCGCCGCGCCGCGGTGTTCATCCTGCTCAAGCCCAAGGCCGAGCGCGACATCGCCCAGAAGGAGCTGAAGGTCACGATCGCCGAGAAGCTCGCCAGCGTGCCGGATGTGCGCGCCTGGTACGTCAACGAGCGCGGCGAGCGCGAGATGGCCTTCTCGATCCTGTCCAAGGACGGCGAGGCGCTGGATGCGGCGGTGGCCAAGATCGAGGCGCGGATGCGCCAGGTCGACGGCTATCTCAACGTTGCCACGGCGGGCTCGCTGAGCCGGCCGGAACTGCGCGTCACGCCGAAGCTGGAGGAGGCCGCCAATCTCGGCGTCACGCCGGAGGCGATCTCGGAAGCGGTGCGCGTCGCCACGATCGGCGATGTCGGGCCGAATCTTGCCAAGTTCAACGCGGGCGACCGGCTGGTGCCGATCCGCGTCCAGCTCGACGAGGCCGCGCGCACCGACATGCGCAACATCGCGGCGCTGCGCGTGACCAATGCGAATGGCGTCTCGATCCCGCTGACGGCGGTGGCCGAGATCGGCTTCGGCGAGGGCCCGAGCTCGATCGATCGCTACGATCGCGTCCGCCGTGCCCAGATCGGCGCCGACCTGAAGCGCGGCTTCGAGCTCGGCACGGCGCAAGACAAGTTCCAGGAGATCGTTAGGGAGGTCGGCCTGCCGGATGGAGTCTGGATCGCCGCGACGGGCGATGCCGAAATCCAGGGCGAGGTCGTGCAGGGCTTCATCACCGCGATGACGACCGGCCTGATGCTGGTGCTGGCGGTGCTGATCCTGCTGTTCGGCTCGGTCTTCCAGCCGATCACGATCCTGCTCTCGCTGCCGCTCTCCTTCGGCGGCGTGGTGATCGCGCTGCTCGCGACCAACAATGCCGTCTCGATGCCGGTCTATATCGGCCTGCTCATGCTGATGGGCATCGTCACCAAGAACGCGATCATGCTGGTCGATTTCGCGGTCGAGGAGGTCGGACGCGGCAAGGACCGCTTCACGGCGCTGATCGAGGCCGGCCGCAAGCGGGCAAGGCCGATCCTGATGACCACGATCGCGATGGCGGCGGGCATGCTGCCCTCGGCCTATGGCGTCGGCGACGGCGGCGAGTTCCGCGCGCCGATGGCGATCGCGGTGATCGGCGGCCTGATCGTCTCGACCGTGCTCTCGCTGGTCTTCGTGCCGTCCTTCTACATGGTGATGGACGATCTCTCGCGGGCGACGGGCTGGCTCTTCGGCCGTTTCCTCGGCAAGGCCGAGGACGAAAGCAGCTGGGAGCCGATCGACGAGCACGCGGCCGCCGCGATCGCGACGGCGGAAGCGATGTCGAAGCCGGCCGCGCCGCGCATGGCGGCGGAGTGAGGCATCAGGGCTGCTGCTGGAGTTCGAGCGGGAAGGGCGTGCGCTCGTAGATGTCTTCGAGGCCGTTGCGGGCGACGAAGCCGTCTTCCCATCCGTGGAGGAGGGAGGCGACTCCGGCACGGTCTCCATCGGCGATCAACGCGCCAAGTTCCGAAGCTTTCTCGTAATCGGCGCGCGGCCATGAAGTCATGCGGAGATGCGTGTCCTTGATGTCCTCGTAGACCGCGAGGGATTCCTCCCAGCGCCCCAAGGCTGCCGCGATGGCGAGGCGATAGGGTGGGTAATGATTGAGCCAGCCGTCATATTCATGAGACCGTGGCACTCCCTCGATTCGAAACATGTCCTCGATCGCCTGCACACGGCGCAGCATCGGCAGAATGTTCGTCTCGATTTCCTCGACTGCCGTTTCCATGAAACCAGCTTCCGACCACCGGCTCGGCTTACCACGGGGCAGCCAGAAGGATTCGGCGGAGAAACCTCCCACCGAGCGGAAAGGTCCGAAGCAATGCCCGACATGCCAAGAAAAATCCGGATCATCGGCACGTGACGTGCGGTCGATCGAGATAGAGCGAGAGACATGCTGCATCGGTCTCAGCACGAGGTAGGGCACCTTGAAGATGTAATGATCTTTCACGACAAGATCGTCGTTGCGAGCCGTTAAGCGAGCGAAAAGCGTCTTGATCTGCTTCTTCGTCGTCAACCTTTTGGCCTCACCGCTATGACGATTACGCGGAGGATCGGCTTGAATCCCATCGCCGCCGCATTTGCTATAATTTCAGCCCGTCGGTCTGGCAAATTGGCGCGGCCGGTCTTCAGATCGTAAACGCAAAGTGTGCCATCTCGGCGATATTCATAAGCATCTACGCGGATCGATCCAGGATAACCATAAGGCACTTCTCCGCCGCCTGCTCCCTCAACACGCTCCTTGATGTATGATCGTTCGGCTTCGAAGTTGCTGTCACGTAGATCTTTGACGAATCTTGCGAAGCCTGTGTGAACGCTCGTTCCGTAAACGGCTCGCGACGGGTAGAGCTCTGGAGAGCCAGCGGCATTGGCGGCGCGGTCGGCAAGCGCCTGGACGTCGGGTAAACGCCGGCAAGCCAGTTGCGCCTCTTCCTGCGACACACATCCGGCATAAAGCAGCTCAAGCGCTCCGCTGGTACTGAAGCCGGGCCGATAATCCCGGGCATTGAAGCCCATGACGGCGTGCTGGCCATCGCTGCTGTTTAATTGCGACTGCCAGTTGAATAGGGCGGCTCCGCCGCCAATGATCATTGGCAACGTTTTGTCCGCGTAAGCCGGCTGCACCGTCGCATCGACCTCCGGCCCGGACGGAGTCCAGATCGTGCGGGCGACGAGATCGCCATCGGGGCCGCCGTCATAGATCGACTGGACGTTGCCGGTCGTTTCGAAACTGACCGCGTTGCCATCGGCGAAGGTGACGGTCTGGCGTTCGTCGAAACCGGCGGCGCGCGAGGCGGCATATTCCGACTGGATCGTCGTGCCCTCGCCGTCCGTGATGCTCTGCTCGAAGATCGAGCCGTCCTCGTTCCAGCTTTCGCCGAGCGAGGACCAACCGGTATCGGCACCCAGCGAGCTGCCATCGGGAGAAAGCGGATCTCCTCCGCCGGAGCCACCACCGCCGCCCGCGCCGCTGGTCCATTGCCCGCCGCCGGCATTGCCGGAGGGCACGCGCGGCTGGTCCGGGTTGTACTTGCGGTGCCAATGATCGCGCCGGATCAGGCAGAGCTCGTCGCGCAGCCGCAGCAGGCGAAGCCGGGCGACGCGAAGCTCGCGATCGGCATTGGGGCGATGGAGGATCGGCATGAGGGGCTCCTGGACGGGAGCCCCAGTGTGATGCCGCTACGGCATGCGGGAATAAGTTGGGGTGGACCTCAGTCCGCCAGGGCCTGCCGGCGCGCCAGCGCGTCCCGATAGGCCTGGGTCAGCTCGTCGAGTACGGATTGCTCCGGCTTGGGAGCGTCGAGATGGAGATGCCTCAGCTCCTGCATGAAGCGCTCCCAGAGCGCCGGGCCGCCTTCGCTAAGGAGTTCGGCGCGGATCGAGAGTTCCTCGGTCACCGGCAGGAAGTTCCGGCCCCATTCGCCCATCGCGGCGAAGACCGGGACAAGGGCTATGCCCATCTCGGTCAGGCTGTAGATCGCCTTCTGCTTGTGGCTGGCGTCGTCGCGGCGCGAGAGCAGGCCCTTCTCGACGAGGCGCTTCAGGCGGTCGGCGAGGATGTTCGAGGCGATGCCTTCGTCGGATTTAGCCAGCATCTCGCGGAAATGCCGGCGGTTTCCGAACATGATGTCGCGGAGCACGATCAGGCTCCAGCGATCGCCCAGGATTTCCAGCGTCAGATTGATCGGACAGCCCGAACGGCCGGTCTCGCGCATGCTCGTCTCCAAAACCGCTTGCAATATAGGATCGGTTTCGCTATCCATCAACCAGTTGCAAATCGAAACTGGTTTTAACCGGACACGGCAGGAGGACGCGATGGCCAAGGTGATCGTCTGGAATCTGATGACGCTGGAAGGGTTCTTCGAGGGCAAGGAGAAGTGGGATCTCGGCTTTCACGCCGATGCCTGGGGCGACGAATTGTCCGAACTCAGCAGCGATTTCGGCCACAAGGCCGGGCTGCTCGTCTTCGGCCGCGTCACCTATGAGGGCATGAAGGCCTATTGGACCTCGGCCGAGGAGGAGGGCGAGACCAAGGCTTTCATGAACGCCCTGCCGAAGCTCGTGGCTTCACGCAGCCTGACAAGCTCCGACTGGAACAACACCACGGTGACGGCGGGTATCACGGGTGAGATCACGCGCCGGAAAGCCGAGGCCGGCAAGGACATCTATGTCTTCGGCAGCGCCGAGCTGACGGAGTCTCTGCTCGCGGCGGGGCTCGTCGACGAGGTCATGATCGCGGTCGCGCCGGTCACGATCGGGCAGGGAACGCCCCTGTTCAAGCCGAACGCGCAGAAGCGCCACTATGCGCTGATCGCGGCCCGTCCTCTGAAGAACGGCACCGTGATCCTGCATTACGGCGTCAAGGCCGCGGCCTGACGGCGCGGGCTCAGCCGCGCCGGACCATCAGCACGGCGGCGAGAATGGCGACGCCGCCGAAGGCCTGGACCGGTGTCGGCTGCTCGCCGAACAGCGCCCAGGCGGCGAGCACGCTGACCAGCGCCGGCCAGACCATGACGAGCGAGGCGGCGCCGGCGCCATAGCTGCCGAGCGAGAGCGTGATCAGGCCCTGGCCCAGTGCATGCGAGACGAGGCCGAGCGCAGCGACGGCAAGCCAGCCCTGCAGGTTCGCCGGGACGACTTGCTCGCCCAGCATCAGCGCGGCGGCAAGGCAGAACACGGCGCAGATGATGCTGGAGACGAGGCTGACATAGCCGGCGCCGGCCTTGTCGCGGGCGCGGCGCACCGCGAGGATATAGGCGGCGTAGGACAGGGCCGCACCGACCGCGAGCCCGTCGCCGAAGAGATTGCCGGTCACCTGCCCGCCACCGGTGAATTTCGGCAGCACCAGCAGGATGGCACCGGCAACCGCCAGCGTCAGTGCGCCGAGGATGCGCCGCGAGGGCTTGTCGCCGAGCAAGAGCCAGCCGCCGAGCACGACGCCGACCGGCGAGAGATTGCCGAGCAGCGAGGCGTTCGCGATCGTCGTATGGCCGAGCGCGGCATTGTAGAGCGTGACGTCGATGCCGAAGGTCAGGCCGGCGAGTGCCACCGCGATGAAGGCGCCGTTGCCGATCTTGCCGGCTGTGGGGTTGCGCTGTTCCAGCGCGGTCCAGGCGATCAGCACCGGCACGGCGAAGAGCATGCGCCAGAAGCCGGCTGCGGCCGGGCCGACATCGGCCAAGCGCACGAAGATGCCGGAAAAGCCGATGCAGGTGGCGCCGGTGAGCAGCGCGATGAACATCGCCAGCGCGGGCGATGCGGGCCGGACGGGAATGGCAGGGGCGGACATGATCGTTTCTGACGATTGGGGAAGCCAGCTTCGGCCGCGACGGCGCGCTCTGCCCAGCTTCGTTCGCCCGATGATATAGGCCGCTTCCTTCAATCGGAAAAACGGATTATTCTGATTTAACCATTCTTAAAATCGATCGATCGCGCGCGTTCCAAGGAGGCACGTCATGACCGCTCATTTCGACCTCGCCGCGCTCGGCATGCTGGTGGCCGTGGCGGAGACCGGCGGCTTCACCGCCGCGAGCGCCCGGCTCGGCCGGACGCAATCGGCGATCTCGGTGCGTATTCAGGATCTCGAGAACCAGCTCGGCCACAAGCTGCTGGAGCGCTCGCGCCGTGGCGTGACGCCGACCGATGCAGGCGAGCGCCTGATCGCCCATGCGCGGCGGCTGCTGGCGGTCGAGCGCGAGGCGCTGGCCGATCTCGCCGGCGAGACGCCGACGGGGCGCCTGCGCATCGGCGTGCCCGACGATTACATGGACGCCTATCTCCGGCCGCTGATCGCGCGCTTCGCGGTCGAGCATCCCAAGGTCGAGCTCGAAGTCCATTGCGATCTCTCCAAGCGGATCGAACCGGCGCTCAAGGCCGGCGAGCTCGACCTCGCGGTGGTCTCGCAGGATCCGAGCCGGCCTATGGGCGAGGTGCTCCGCCGCGAGCCGATGATCTGGGTCGCGGCACGCGGCCACCGGCCGGAACTGCAGGAGACGCTGCCGCTCGCCCTGTTCTCCGAGGGTTGCCGGGCGCGCTCGCGCATCCTCGGGGCGCTGAACAGCGCAGGCAAAGCGCATCGGCTCGTGTTCTCCTGTTCGCACACCTCCGGCGTGCTCTCGGCGGTGGAAGGCGGCTTCTGCGTCACCGCGATCACCGAAAGCGCCGTGCCGCCCTCGCTGCGCCGGCTCGGCGCGGCCGAGGGGCTGCCGCCGCTGTTCGAACTGACCGTCGGGCTGATCATGGCGCCGCGCCCGGGGCTGGCGGCGCAGCGCTTCGCCGATGCGCTCCGCGAGGAGATGAGCGCTTTCCGGCAGGCGGCGTGATCCGGTCCATTGCCCTCAGGCTTTGGCGGGCTTAAAGCCAAGATAATCATTTCCCTCAGGCGTCATCCCGGGCGTAGCGAAGCGCAGGCCCGGGATCCATGCCGGAACGGTTCAGGCATGGATCCCGGATTGGCGCCGCTCACGCGGCTTGTCCGGGATGACGGCGTGTTTCAGTTTCCGGTTTCAGAAACGATCCGATCTCATGAAATTTCTCGACCAGGCCAAGATCTATGTGAAGGCGGGTGACGGCGGCGCCGGCTGCGTCTCGTTCCGCCGCGAAAAATTCATCGAGTTCGGCGGGCCCAATGGCGGCGACGGCGGGCGCGGCGGCGATATCGTCGTCGAATGCGTGCAGGGCCTGAACACGCTGATCGACTTCCGCTTCCAGCAGCATTTCAAAGCCAAGACCGGCGAGCACGGCATGGGCAAGGATCGCCATGGCGCGAATTCGCCGGCGATCGTGCTCAAGGTGCCGCCGGGCACCGAGATCCTCGACGAGGACGGCGAGACCAAGGTCGCCGACCTGACCGAGCCCGGCCAGCGCTTCGTTTTGTGCAAGGGCGGCAATGGCGGCTTCGGCAACGCCTATTTCAAGACGGCGACCAACCAGGCGCCGCGCCATGCCAATCCCGGCCTGCCGGGCGAGGAGCGCTGGGTCTGGCTGCGGCTGAAGCTGATCGCCGATGCCGGGCTCGTTGGTTTGCCCAATGCCGGCAAGTCGACCTTCCTTGCCACCGTCACGGCGGCGAAGCCCAAGATCGCCGATTATCCCTTCACGACGCTGCATCCCGGCCTCGGCGTTGTGCGCGTCGACGGGCGCGAGATGGTGCTGGCCGATATTCCCGGCCTGATCGAGGGCGCGCATGAAGGCCATGGCCTCGGCGACCGCTTCCTCGGCCATATCGAGCGCTGCCGCGTGCTGCTGCATCTGGTCGAAGGCACCAGCGAGCATGCCGGCAAGGCCTACAAGACCGTGCGCGAGGAGCTGGAGGCTTATGGCGAGGGGCTGGCCGAGAAGCCGGAGATCGTCGCGCTCTCCAAGGTCGATGCGCTGACACCGGAGGTGCTCAAGGAGCAGGTCGCACGGCTGAAGCGGGCGGCCAAGCGCATGCCGATCATTCTCTCGGCGGCTTCGGGCGAGGGCGTCGACGCGTCGCTGCGCGCGCTCTTCGCCATCGTCGAGGAAGCCCGCCGCGACGAAGAGCGCGAGAACGCTCCGGTTCAGGAGACCGGCTGGCGGCCCTGACGCTTGGGGCTTTTGTACGGAACCTCTTGGTCATCCCGGACAAGCCGCGTGAGCGGCGCCGATCCGGGATCCATGCTTGAACCGTTCCGGAATGGATCCCGGGTCTGCGCTTCGCTACGCCCGGGATGACCGCGCGTTTCTCAGCTTATTTCCGAGATGCCTGAGGCAATGTCGCCTCAACGGCAATCCAACCGGTCAAAGGCCCAGCTCGGCGAGCACTGCCCACTCAGGTCAGGGCACCGCGCGCCGCGACCGGCCAGAGCGCCTCGACATGGGCGTCCGGCCCGTGCAGGCCGCGGACGCAGACATACCAGTCGTGCAGGTTGACCGTCGGGTCGCAATGGCCGGGGATCAGCAGCAGGCGGTCGCCGCGATGCGGCACTGCTACGGGATCGCCGGTCAACACGCCGTGCTCGTCGGAGGGTTTCGTGTAGATCACGCCCTCGCGGCGGAAGGGCACGGGCATGCCGGAATCGACTGCCGCGGCCTTGTGGCCGGCATCGACGACGGCGCGGTCCGGCACCGGCTTGCTCATCACGCCGGCGAGGACGAAGAGCGCGTGCTCGAAGCTGCGGAAGGGCGTGCCGTCGGCCTGGCGGTTGCGGGCATAGTCGGCGTCCATGAAGATGTAAGAGCCGGGCTGGATCTCGTTCCAGATGCCCGACTGCGTCTCCAGTTCATGGGTGCCGGTGCCGGCACCGGTGACGATTTCGCAGGGCAGGCCGTGATGCTTGAGCCGCTCGATCGTGTTGCGGGCGGCAAGTCCTGCGCGCTCGATCGCCTCGCGCCGCTCGTCGATCGAGCGCATGTGCTGGGCGGAGCCGTGATAGGCGTGGATGCCGGCGAAACGCAGGGTATTGGAGCGCGTGATCGCTTCCGCCAGCCGGACGGCGGCCTCGCCGGGAGCGGCGCCGCAGCGTCGGCCGCCGACATCGATCTCGACATAGACATCGAGCGTTACGTCATGGCGGGCCGCCGCTTCCGCCGCCTCGCGCACGCCGTCGGGATGATCGACGCAAAGGCCGATCTTCGCCGAGCGGGCAAGGCGGGCGAGACGATCCAGCTTGGCCGCGCCGACGATCTCGTTGGTGACCAGCACGTCGCCGACGCCGCCAGCAACCAGAACCTCCGCTTCGCCGACCTTCTGGCAGCACTGCCCGACCGCGCCATGGGCGATCTGGCGCAGCGCGATCTCCGGGCTCTTGTGCGACTTGGCATGGGGCCGGAGCCGGATGCCATGAGCCTGTGTGAAAGCCGCCATGGCGACGAGATTGCGCTCGAACGCGTCGAGATCGAGCACGAGGGCGGGGGTTTCGATCTCGGCGAAGCTCTGGCCGGGCTGGGCCGGCGGGGAAAGCGGCATGAAGTCTCCTGAGTCGGTTGTGGCCATGGGAAGACAGCTTCGTGTCCGTAGCAAGGCCCCCCTGTCGGGCCCGGGCATGCGCCAGTGGCGCTTGCGGGGCGGCCATGATAGGCCCCCGGCATGAAGATCGGCCGCGTCACCGACGATACCCTCGCGCTCTTTGCCCGTGTCTGGCGCGAGCAGATCAGTTCCTATCTCCCGCAGATGCTGATGATTCTCGGCCTCGTCGTGGTCATCGCCGTGACGACGAGTTTCTATCCGCTGTTGATCAAGGCGGCGTTCGACGCCTTTGCCGACCCGCTGACCGCCGAATCGACCGGCTTCGTCCGGCGCATGGAACGGCTGGTCTCGAAGTCGATCGGCTACGATATCGGCGTCATCAACGCGGTCGCGACCGTCGTGGTGATCGTGACCGCGATCAAGGGCTTCTCCCTGCTCGCCCAGACGGTGATGACCAACAATGTCGTCAGCCGGATCGAGGCGAACATGCAGACGGCGCTCTACGGCCATCTGATCGATGCCGATCTCGCGCAGTTGCAGCGCGAGAATCCGGCCTCGCTCACACAGCGCTTCACCACCGATTTCACCTTCGTCAAGGAAGCGCTGACGCGCATCGTCAATATCGCGATCCGCGACGTGGTCACCGCGATCGCGCTGGTGGGCGCGCTGATCTGGATCGACTGGCAGATGACGCTGGTCGTGCTCCTGATCGCGCCGGTGATCGCCCATCCGATCGGTAAGATCGGCCGCAAGCTCCGGCGGATGGCCAATTCCCAGCAGGAACAGACCGGCCTGATGGCCAATCTCGTCACCGAGAGCCTGCAGGGCGCACGCGTCGCCAAGACCGACCGGCTCGAACCCTATCTGAAGACGCGGGCCGCCAATGCCTTCGAGGCGATCCGGGCGCTCAAGATGAAAGCGGCCAATGCGCGCGGACGGCTCGATCCGCTGCTCGAGGTCGGCGGCGGCCTGGCCGTTGCCGGCGTGCTCGCCGCCATCGGCGTGCGCATCACCTCCGGTAACTCCACGGTCGGCGATTTCACCGGCTATGTCTCGGCGCTCCTGCTCGCGGCCCAGCCGATGCGCTCGCTCGGCAATCTCAACGCCATCGTCCAGGAGGCCGGGGCGTCGTTGAAGCGCTATTACGCGCTGATGGACGAGAAGCCGCGGGTGCTCGACCGGCCGGATGCGAAGCCGCTCGCGGTCGGGGCCGGCGAGGTCGCCTTCCGCCATCTGCGATTCCGCTACCGCGAGGACCAACGCGCGCTGGAGGGCATCGATCTCGTCGCGCAGGGCGGCAGGACGATGGCGCTGGTCGGGCGTTCGGGTTCGGGCAAATCGACCTTGCTGGCGCTGGTGCCGCGCCTCTACGACCCGACCGAGGGCCGCATCGAGATCGACGGCCAGGACCTGCGCAACGTCACGCTGAGGAGCCTGCGCCGGCAGGTTGGCGTCGTCAGTCAGGATGTCGTGCTGTTCGACGACAGCGTGCGGGCCAATATCGCCTTCGGACGGCCGGAAGCCTCGGAGGAGGAGATCGTCGCCGCGGCGAAGGCCGCCGCCGCGCATGAATTCATCATGGCGATGCCGGGCGGCTACGATGCGCCCGTCGGCGAGCGCGGACACAAGCTCTCGGGCGGCGAGCGCCAGCGCATCGCGATCGCGCGCGCCATCCTGAAGAACGCGCCGATCCTGCTGCTCGACGAGGCAACGAGCGCGCTCGACACGGAATCCGAACGATTGGTCCAGCAGGCACTGGCGTCACTGATGAAGGGGCGCACGACCATCGTCATCGCGCACCGGCTTTCGACCATCCGCGAGGCCGACCTGATCGTCGTGATGGACGAGGGCAAGGTCGTCGAGACCGGCAGCCATGACGAATTGCTGGCCCGCGACGGCGCCTATGCGCGGCTGCACCGGATGCAGTTTCTGGAAGGCTGAGCAGGATTGTCCTGGCTTGGAACCACGCCGTCATCCCGGGCTTGACCCGGGATCCATTCCGGAGCGCTGCCGACTGAAGGTTCAGGCATGGATCCCGGATCTCCGCTCCGCTGCGTCCGGGATGACCCGCGTTTCTGTGAACCAGGGTGAGCTTAACCCGCAGACTGCTTCTGTGCCGCGTTGAGCTCGACGGCGAAACCGGCATCCAGCGGTGCGCCATCGCTCCAGCAATGGCGGACGATGGCGATGCGGCCCGAATCGATCAGGCTGTTCTCGTCGCCCGGCCGGCTGGTATGCGGGCGACCGCGCCGGATGCGCCAGACGATCTTCTCGCCTTCTTCAGAGACGATATCCGCCGCGCCGGCGATCTTGTCGCGGCCGATGCTGGCGATGCCGATCTCGGCCGGCAGTTCCTTTGGCAGGTTGACGCTCAGGAACGTGCCTTCGCGGGTCCATTGCGCGCGTGCCCGCCAGAGACTCGCGATCAGGGCGGCAAGTGCCGTCACATCGCGCTCCTCGGAGGTGCCGCCCTTGGTGCGGGAGAAGCCGATGGCGGGGAGGTTCCAGAAGCTTGCCTCGCGGGCGATCGAGAGCGTGCCGGAATAGGCGGCGTCCTCGGCGGCATTGCGCCCGTCATTGACACCGGAGAGCACGAGATCGGGGGGGCCGCCGTCGCGGAAGAGCACGGTCATGGCCGCGACGACGCAATCGGCCGGGGTGCCGTTCAGCGCATAGACCTGGCTTTCGCGCCGGCTGAGCGTCAGGTCCTTGTCGAAGGAGAGGTGGTGGCTGGCCGCCGTCCATTTCCGCTCGGGCGCGACGACCCAGATGTCGGTAGCGACGCGCGCGGCAGCCTTGCGCAGCAGGGTGATCCCGGGAGCGTCGATGCCGTCGTCATTGGCGATGAGGATGCGCATGATCAGATCTCGATGGTATCGCCCGGCCTGAGACCCGTGACGAGCTTGGGGATGTCGGCAGCCAGCGTGGCGGCGGTCGCGGCATCGCAGGAATGGGCGAGGATGCGGGCGGCGCCGCTTGCCGCTGCGATCGCGATGTTCTCCGGCAATGTCGGATGGGTCGGGAAGCGCAGCCATTCGGCCTCGCCCGCAGCCAGCATCAGGTCGGCGGGGCTCCCCTTGGGGATGCCGCCGGTCAGAAGGACCGGATGGCGCTCGCGGCGGGCCTGGGCGAGCGCGGCCTTGGACGGCCCGGCGAGCCCCATGCCGTCATCGACGAGCAGGGCTGCGGCGGGGAGCGGCTGTCCCTCTTCCCAGAGCAAGGCCTCGGCGAAGCGCGCCGAGAGAATGTCGGCAGCACGGGGTTTCAGCCATGTCGAGGCCGCGGTCTGCTGGGCGAGAGCCTCGCGCATCGTGGGATGGATGGCGATGGGCGTCTCGATCAACCCGATCAGCTCGACGGAGCGGCCGGAAAGCGGCGTCGGCAGCACCGCGCCCTGCGGATGCGCCGAGAGCCAGCGCCTGATGGCGGAGCCGCGCTCGGCGGCAGGGATGCGATCCGCACCATAGGAGGCATCGACCAGCAGCAGGTCGCAAGGTGGCAGCGCGTCCATGGCGAAAACGGGGCTCGCCGGCACGACATCGCCGCAATAGCCGAGACTGCGGCGGTCGGCGCTCAGATGGCACCAGATGCCGCCGACGACATGGCCGCTGCGGCCGGCGCGGATCGCGATCGGGCCGATGGCGAAATCCGCGCCGGGAGCGATGATCTCGACGGGGGCCTGCCTGGCGAGCTCCCGCTCTTCCGGCGTGGCATAGGCGGCGAGCGTCGCGTCGGTTTCGCTCGCCGATTCGGTGCTCATCAGGATGCGGCCGGCAAAGCCGTTGGCGAGGCACCAGCCCAGCGCCGCGACATGGTCCTCATGGGCGTGGGTGACGATGATCGCGTCGATGCGTTCGAGCTCGGCGCGCGTGATCGCCGGATGATAGGCGGCCCCTTTTGCGCTGGTATCGACGCCGACATCGAGCAGGAGCCGGGTTCCGCCATGCTCGACGCCGATGCAGGTCCGGCCCTTCTCGCCGACCCCGCCATGGATCCTCAGTTTCATGCCGCCGGTCTCACGCCGCCTTGTCCAGGGAGACGCTCTCCGGAATGATCCAGCCGTCGCTGATGGCGATGCGGATGGCTTCGCCGGCCTGGGCCGGGGCGGGCTCGGCCGCGTCGAGATGCAGGACGATGTCCTGATTGCTGGCGGGGCGTGCTTCCATGCGGAAGAAGCCACCCTGATAGGACAGGCGCTCGACCGTGGCCGGGAGGCCGTCCTGCCCGGCTCCGGCGATGCCGATATCACGGGCGCGCAGGCAGAGTTTTGCCTGCCCGGTGACGGCTTGATCGGGCCGGCAGCGCACGACGGCCTCGACGCCGAGCACGCTGACCTTGCAGCGGCCGGCCTGTGGCGCGGACAGGATCGTCGCCGGCAGCACCATGCCTTCGCCGATGAAGCCGGCGACAGTCACATTGGCGGGTTCGCGATAGAGCAGCGAGGGCGTCGCGAGCTGGAGCAGGCGGCCGCGATCCATCACGGCGATGCGATCTGCCAGCGCCATGGCCTCGGCCTGGTCATGGGTGATGTAGACCATCGTCGTGCCGGTGCGCTCGTGGAAGCGGGAGAATTCCTCTTCCATCGAGGCGCGCAGATGGACGTCGAGATTGGCGAGCGGTTCGTCGAGCAGTACGAGCGAGGGCTCGGTGACGAGGCAGCGGGCGAGCGCGACGCGCTGGCGCTGTCCGCCGGAGAGCAGGCCCGGCCGGCGCTCCGCAAAGCCGTTCAGCCCGACGAGATCGAGCGCGGCGGCGACGCGCTTCGAACGCTCGGGATCGCGCACGCCGGCGACGGTGAGCCCGTAGGCGACGTTTTCGGCCACGGTCATATGCGGCCAGAGCGCATAGGACTGGAAGACGATGCCGAGCTTGCGATGCTCCGGCGGGATATGGCTCTGCGCCGAAGAGACGAGCCGGTCGCCGATGCTGATCCGGCCGCCGTCGAGCTTGTCGAAGCCGGCGATCTGGCGCAGCAGCGTGGTCTTGCCGCAGCCGGAAGGGCCGAGCACCGCCAGGAACTCACCGTCCTCGACCGCGATCGAGACGTCGTCGAGCGCGAGATAGGAGCCGAAGCGCTTCTGCGCGCGGTCGATGGTCAGTCGCGCCACGGCAGGACTCCCTGGGGCAATTTCTGGGCGAAGAGGGTGGTCGAGGCCATCAGGCCGACGGTGACGACGACGGTGATCGCCGCCAGCGCCGAGGCATAGGTGGAATCGCCGCCCTGCTCGAAGGAGAAGACGACGACGCCGAGCGTCTCCGCGCCCGAGGACCAGAGCAGGGCCGAGACGGTGAGCTCGTTGAAGGCGGTGAGGAAGACCAGGAGCGCACCCGCGACAGCGGCCGGCGCGACCAGCGGGAAGATGATGGTGACGAGGCGGCGCGGCAGGCCGGCGCCCGCGATCTGGGCGGCCTCCTCCAGCGTGCGGTCGATCTGGAGATAGCCGCTGATGACAGGCCTCAGGCCCAGCACTAGGAAGCGGGCGAGATAGGCGAAGACGATGATCCAGATCGTGTTGTAGAGCGAGACGTTCAGCACCGGCAGCGGCTTGAGGAAGAGCAGGATCGCGGCGATGGCGAGCACGACGCCGGGCATGGCGTAGGGCAGTTCGGCCGCGAGATTGAGCAGACGCAGGGCGCGGGACTTCTTCCAGACGATGAAATAGCCGAGCGGCACGCAGATCAGCACGATCAGGGTCGCCGCGCCCGCCGACATCAGGAAGGAATTGATGAAGGCACGCTTCGAGGCGGCATGCTCGAACAGGACATAGGCGTAGTTGGCGAGCGTCGCGGTCTTCGCATTGAGCGGCACGCCGAAGGCGGGGATCAGCGAGGTCGAGAGCAGGCCGAGGAAGGGCATGGCGAGCACCAAGATCGCGAAGGCCCATAGCCCGATCTCGACCGGGCGGCGCCAGCGGCCGAGCTCGAACGGGCGCGCCGCGCTCGAGGTCGTGGTGATCCGGAAATCGCGCCGGCGCAGCATCAGGTCCTGCAGGAGGATGCCGGCCATCGCGATGATCCCGATCAGCAGGGAGAGGATTGCGACCTCGGAGAGCACGCCGGGCCCGAGGCCGGCCAAGCGCTGGTAGATCAGCGTCGGCAGAACGAGGAAATTGCCGGGAATGCCGAGGAAGGCGGGGATGCCGAAATTGCCGAGGCTGGAGACGAAGCAGAGCGCAATGCCGGCGACGAGCGGCGGCGTCATCAGCGGCAGGACGACGGTGCGCAGAACGGTCAGCGGGCTTGCGCCGGCGGCGAGGCCGGCCTCGATCAGCTCCTTGGGCAGGGCGCGCAGGCCCGCGCGCAGGGTCAGGAAGACCAGGGGCGCATATTGCAGGCCGAGCAGCAGGATGATGCCTTCACGCGAATAGAGCGGGTTGCGGCTGCCGAGCGGCGGGGCCATGCCGATGAGCTTGAGCAGCGTGCTCGACGGGCCGAAGAGCTGGAGCCAGGCCAGCGCCGTGACCTGCGGCGCGATCATCAGCGGCAGCACGAAGCAGAAGGTGAAGGCGTTGCGGGCGCGGATATCGGTCAGCGTCGCCAGAAGCGCGACGGTGCCGCCGATCAGCGTGGCGAGGATCGTGCCGGCAATGGCGGTGGTCAGGCTGTTCCAGGTCGCCGTCCAGGTCGCCGGGCTCGCCATCACCTTGCCGAGCGCCGTCGCCGAGAGCTGGCCGCCGGGGGCGAGGCCCTCGACGACCAGGCGCCCGATCGGCAATAGCGACAGGAGCGCGACGAGGCCGACGAGCCCCCAGAGGAGGCCCGTCTCCTCGACGCGCGTGCGCAGCGTCGCGGGATCGGCGAGGGACATGCGCACCGCGTCCGGGCTCAGTTGCCGAACATGGTGGCGAAGCGGGCCTTGTCGGCCTCGGTCGCCTTGACCACGGCCGCGATGTCGGAGGCCATGACGTTGATCTTGGTGCCTTCCGGCAGCCAGGACGGCGAGCCGATGCTGGGCTTGGCCGGGATATAGCCCATCCAGAGCGCCAGCTTCTGCCCGGCATCGGAAAGGATGAAGTCGACGAAGGCCTTCGCGGCGGCCTCGTTCTTGGTCGACTTGATGATGGCGACGGGTTCGGTCACGGCCGGCGCGCCTTCCTTCGGGAAGACGAAGTCGATCGGCGAGCCCTGCTTCTTGGCGTTATAGGCCATGAAGTCGACGAGGACGCCGTAGGATTTCTCGCCGCTGGCGACGGATTTCAGCACCGCGCCGTTGCCGCGCACGGCAACGGCCTCGTTGGCCTTCAGCCCTTCGAACAGCTTCCAGCCGAGATCGGGGCGGGCCGTCATGGTCGAGAGCATGATCGCGGCCGCGCCCGAATAGAGCGGGCTCGGCATCGAGATCTGGCTCTTGTAGGCGGGCTTGTCGAGATCGGTCCAGGAGGTCGGCTTCTCCTTGGCGGCGGTGTTGTAGGCGATGCCGGTGGTGATCAGCTTCGAGCCGAAATAGGTCTTGTCGGCGTCGAAGGAGCCAGCCTGGAAGCCGTCGGTCTTGGCGCCGGGATAGGCGAGGAGCTGCTTCTGGGCCTTCAGGATCTCCATGCTCGCGGCATCCGCGATCAGGAGGACGTCGGCGCCGGGCTGGCCGGCCGAGATCTCGGCGGCGAGCTTGCCCATCACCTCGGTCGTGCCGGAGCGGAAGATGTCGACTTCGACGCTGGGATAGGCCTTCTTGAAGGCGGCGACGGTCTGGGTCGCGTCCTTCTCCGGCTGCGAGGTGTAAAGCACGAGCTTGCCCGACGGGGCCTGCGCGAAGGCGGGCGCGGCAGCAAGCAGGGCGGCGGCAGCGGTCATCATCAGGCCGTGTCGCGTGAAGCGGCGTCGTGTCAGGGTCATGATCTCATCTCCTCCGTTGTCGCGATGCCGACCTTTACGCCAGATGCGCCGGTCGATCTTCGTGTCAGATCGTCATGTCAGGTCGTCTCGTGCCGGTCATCCGCGATCTGGCGACCGGCTACCATCTTCCTTCACAGAAGCAGCTCGGGGTTTTCAAGGGCCTCGCGCAGATCGGCCATGAAACGGGCCGCCGCGACGCCGTCGACGATGCGGTGATCCGAGGACAGCGTGAAACTCGCCATCGGCCTGAGCACGATCTCCCCGTTCCGCCCGACCGGCTTGTCGACTGTGCGGCCGATCGCGAGGATCGCGCCCTGCGGCGGGTTGATGATCGCGGTGAACGAGTCGACGCCGTACATGCCGAGATTGGAGATGGTGAAAGTGCCGCCGCCGAGCTCGGCCGGGGTCAGGGTCCGCTTCGCCATGCCCTCGCGCAGCCTCGCGAATTCGCGGGTCATGGCGGGCATGTCCATGGCGCCGGCATCGCGCAGCACGGGCACGACGAGGTCGCCGTCACGCTCCATGGCGATGCCGATATCGATGCGCTCGTGGAAGCGGGTCGCCTCGCCCTCCGTTGAGGCGTTGATCACCGGGTGGTCGCGCAGGATGCGGGCGGCGACGCGGGCGATCAGCACGGTCAGGCTGGGCTTGGGCGCGCCGATGCGTTCGTGGCGCTTGGCGAGGCGACCGAGCAGGTCTCGCGCGGCGCTCATCTCGATCTCGGAGGTCAGATAGAAATGCGGGGCGGTGCGCACGCTTTCGGAGAGGCGGTTCGCGACGATGCGGCGGATGGCGGAGAAGGGCCGCAGCCGGCCTTCGGAAGCGTTCGCCGAGGGGGCCGGCGCGGGGCGCGTCTCCTGCGCCGGGGCGCAGCGCGGACGCTGTTCGAGATGGCGCTTCACATCGGCTTCACTGATGCGTCCGCGCGGGCCGGTGCCGGCCACGGTCTTGAGGTCGAGGCCGTTCTGGCGGGCGATACGCCGGGCAAGCGGGGTCGCGCGCAGGCCGGACGAGGTCTGTGCGACCGCAATCGCCGGCGTGGCCGGCACCTCGGTCTTCGAAACGGATGTGGCAGCCGCCACGGTAGCCGCAGCGGCTGCCGGCTCGGACGGTGTGGTGGCGGCCTCACCGTCGAGGTAGATCCACGCAACAGGTGTTCCGACCGAGATCGGCACGCCGGTCTCGGCCCTGATGTTCCGGATCGCGCCGGTGGCGGGGGCCTCGACCTCCATCACGGCCTTGTTGGTGCCGATCTCGAAGATGGTGTCGCCCTGGCGGACAAGGTCGCCTTCCTTGACATGCCAGGCCTCGATCGTGCCCGTCTCCATGTCCATGTCGACCTTGGGAAGGATGACCTCGACGGGCATCAGGCTTCCCCGCGGCGGACGAGATTGGCGGCGGCGGTGACGATGTCGTCCTCCTGCGGGACGGCCGCCTTCTCCAAAACCGGGTTGTAGGGGATCGGCGAATCCGCGCCCCCGAGCCGGATGATCGGCGCATCGAGGAAGTCGAAGGCCTCGCTCTCGGCGATCATCGCCGAAATCTCGGCGCCGATGCCCATGGTCTTCACGCCCTCGTAGACGACCAGCAGGCGATGCGTCTTGCGCACGCTCTCGGCGATGGTGGTGAAGTCGATCGGGCGGATCGAGCGCAGGTCGATCACCTCCGCCGAGATGCCGTCGCCGGCCAGACGCTCGGCCGCGGCTTCCGCCTTGCGGGCCATGATCGAGGAGCCGACGATGGTCACATCCGTGCCCTCGCGGCGGATCGCGGCCTTGCCGATCGGGACGCGATAGGCTTCCGCCGGGACATGGCCCTTGGTCTTGTAGAGCAGCTTGTGCTCGAAGATCAGGACGGGGTTGGGGTCGTCGATGGCCGCGAGCAGCATGCCCTTGGCGTCATGCGGCGTGCTCGGCTGCAGGGCCTTGAGACCCGGCACATGGGCGAACCAGGCTTCGAGGCTCTGGCTGTGCTGGGCGGCGGCGCCCGTGCCCGAGCCGCCGGGCAGGCGCACGACCATCGGCACGCTCGCCTTGCCGCCGAACATGAAGCGGATCTTGGCCGCCTGGTTGACGAGCTGCTCCATCGCGAGCGTGACGAAATCCGAGAACTGGATTTCGAGCACCGGGCGCATGCCGGTGATCGCCGCGCCGACTGCCGCGCCGGCGATGCCGAGCTCGCTGATCGGGGTGTCGATCACGCGGTCCTTGCCGAAGCGGTGGACGAGATCACCGGAGACGCCGAAGGCGCCACCATAGACGCCGACATCCTCGCCGAACAGGAAGACGCGCTCGTCGGCCTCCATCGCCTGCGCAAGCGCCTCGCGCACGGCCTCGGCATAGGAGAGCTCGCGGATCTCGCTCACGGCTTCGAGCGTGTCAGAGGGCATAGACGTCACGGGTCAGGTCTTTCGGATCGGGGTCCGGGCAGGCGCGGGCGAATTCCACGGCGGCGTCGATGTCGCGCTGGGCGTCCTCTTCGAGCTTCATCAGCGTGGCCGCATCGAAGCGGTCATGCGCCTTGAGCTCGTCCTCAAGCCGCCGGATCGGGTCCTGGTTGCGCCATTCCTCGATCTCTTCCTTGGAGCGGTAGAGATTGCGGTCGCTCTTGGAATGGCCGCGCCAGCGATAGGTCTTGCACTCGATCAGCGAGGGGCCTTCGCCGGAACGGGCGCGCGCGATCGCCAGTTTCGCGACGGCCGCGACGCCGGCGAGGTCGTTGCCGTCGAGGCAATGGCCGGGCATGCCATAGGCTGCCGCGCGATCGGCGACGTTCGCCACCGCCATGGCGCGGCCGATATCCATCGACATGCCGTATTTGTTGTTCTCGCAGACGAAGACGACCGGCAGCTTCCAGATCGAGGCCATGTTGAGCGCTTCGTGGAAGGCGCCTTCGTTCGAGGCGCCGTCGCCGAAGAAGACCATGCAGACCCGGCCGTTCTTCTGCGCCTTGATGCTCATGCCGACGCCGACCGCGATCGGCAGGCCGCCACCGACGATGCCATTGGCGCCGAGATTGCCGCCCTCGACATCGGCAATATGCATCGAGCCGCCGCGACCCTTGCAGTAGCCGGTCTCCTTGCCGAAGAACTCGGCGAACATCAGCTTCGGCTCGGCGCCGCGGGCGATGCAGTGACCATGGCCGCGATGGGTCGAGAGAATGTAGTCGTGCGCTTCGAGCGGCAGCGTCGTGCCGACGGCGCTGGCTTCCTGCCCGATCGAGAGATGCATCGTGCCGTGGATCAGGCCGCGCATATAGCTCGCCTCGGCCGCTTCCTCGAATTTGCGGATCAGGTGCATGCGGGTCAGTGCCTGCGCCACCGTCGCGTCGTCGAGCGCGGCGAGTTCCGGCCGCTGGTTCGGCTTCTGGTCAGCGCTCATGGGTTCAGCGCTCATTCTTGGGCTCCGGAGGTCAGCGCGGCGATCATCGCGTCCTGGGCGCGGCGCACCTCGACGATCTTCAGCCGTTCGTCGGGCGTGGCATCGGCCAGCGTGATGAGTTCGCCCTTGCGGACGGGCCGCGTCATTTTCGCGCCCTGGGCGAGGCCGATCGGGAGCGCCTTGCGCGCCTGCGCATCGGCGCGGGAGAGGGCGAAGCCGCGATAGCCGTATTCGCCGATGGCATCGAGCGTCTCGCCAACCGCGAGATCGCGCTTGGCGACACAGCCGACCTCGGAGGTCGGCACTGGCAGCGGGCGCATATGGCTCTGGTTGAAGATGACGGCGGCGGCGGCCGAGAGCGGCACTTCCAGGCTCGTCAGATGGTAGGGCCGGAAGAAGGAGTAGTACGGGCCGGGGCCGAGATGCAGGTCGTTCATCCGCTCGCGGACGCGGGGATGGCGCATCTCGGCCACGGCGAAGACGCCGGGCGCGACGCCCTTGGCAACGGAAAAGTCGACGACGCCCTTCTGCGAGAGCAGGCCGCCCTCTTCCTTCGGGCAGAAATAGTTCTGCAGCTCGTCCTTCGGTGCGGCCGGGCCGTGCATGCCGGGGATATCCGGCACGAAGCCGCAGGCATTGGCGATGGCGACCATCTCGACCATCGTCTTCGAGCCGTCGACGAACTCCACGAGCATGCGCGGGTTCATGTTCCGACGGGTGGCTTCCTCGACATAATCGGCCGGCACGGCGTCGATGCGGAACGGGTTGTTCTTGCCCTTGCCGGCTGCGACCACCGGATAGCCCATGGCGCGGACGAAATTGATCAACTCCATCGCGGCGGCGGGCTCGTCGCCGGCGCCGAGCGTATAGACCACGCCGGCCTTCGCCGCCTCGACCGCGAGATAGGAGCCGATGGTGATGTCGGCCTCGACATTCATCATCACGATATGCTTGCGCGCGGCGATCGCAGTCAGCGCGACGCGCGAGCCGGCCTCGGGATTGCCGGTGGCGTCGATGATGACGTCGACATGGGGAGAGCGGCAGATCAGATCGAGCGAGGTCGTGGCGGCGATGCGGCCCTTGCGGCGGGCGCCATCAAGCCCGGCCTCGTCGGCGACGGTGTCGACATCGCCCTTGCGCCCGGCGAGCGCGGCGGCCTCCGAAACGCGATCCGGCGCGATATCGGCGATCGCCGCGATCTCGATGCCGGTCATCTGGGAGATCTGGACGACGATGTCGGTGCCCATCTGGCCGGCGCCGATCAGGCCGACGCGGACCGGCTTGCCGGCCCTGGCACGCAATTCAAGGGCTTCGGCCAGGGACAGGCCGGCGACGGGCGCGCCCAAAGGCGGCTGCGGCTGGATCGCGGCCATCGGCACTCTCTCTCCCTAGGACATATGTTCTTATCTAGGAACAAAAGAACATGTCATTCGTCCTGTCAAGCGCACAGATGTTCAAACGGGTTGCCTTGGACGGCGCGATGCGGTGATGCTGGGCCCGACGCCGCGAGGCGATCCGACTGGGAGTGGTGGTGGAAGACGCGTTCGGAGCAGGACAGGTTCAGGGCGAGATGCCGGTGGCGGAGGCGAAGGTCCGCGCCGCCTGGCTCTATTATGTCGAGGGCCTGACGCAGGAGCAGATCGCCGAGGCGCTGGGCTTAAGCCGGATCAAGGTGATCCGCATGCTGGCGGCGGCGCGTTCCGAAGGGCTGGTCAAGATCAGGATCGATGCGCGCTCGGCCCGGCAGGCGGGGCTTGAGCGCGGGCTGGTCACCGCTTTCGGCCTGAAGGAGGCCGTGGTGGTGCCGGCGGCGCGCGATGCGGCGAGCGTCTCTGCGCTGGTCGGCTATGCCGCCGGCCTTTGGCTCTCCGACAAGCTGACCGACAACATGTCGCTGGCGGTGGGCTGGGGGCAGACTTTGCACCTTGCGCTCAGGGGCATGCAGCCGCGCCAGGTCGAGGCGATGTCCGTCGTCTCTCTGCTCGGCGGCCTGACACATTCGCGCAGCATCAATCCCTCGGCGGTGGCGCGCCGCGTCGCCGACATGTTCGGGGCCGATTGCTTCCAGTTGACGGCGCCGGTCTTCGTCTCGAATGCCGAGATCCGCGACGCGCTCTGGCGCGAGCCGACCCTGCGGGATTTGCTCGACCGGGCACGGGCGGCCGATGTCGCGCTGGTCAGCGTCGGCGATCTCGTTCCGGATTCGACACTGTTCCGCGAGGGGCTCCTGCCGCAATCGGATCTCGCCGGCCTGAAGAAGGCCGGCGCGGTCGGCGACCTCGTCTGCCATTTCATCGATGCCGAGGGCGAGCTTGTGGACCATCCGGTCAACCGGCGTATCATGGCGGTGAGTCCGGCCGATCTCAGGGGCATCGGCCTCGTCGCGATCGCGGCGGGCGGTGCCCATAAGGAACATGCGATCCGGGCCGCCTTGCGGGCGAGCGCGGCGAAAGTGCTGATCACGGATGAAGGCGCTGCGGAGGCCTTGCTGGCCGGCAGCGCGAAACAGGCGGCAGAGGGAGCCGAACGGGAAACACGCCATGGCCAATAATTTCGAGCAGTTCGCGCGCAACTCCCTGCAGTTCCGGCCGTCCGACATCCGCCTCATGCTGGAGCGGGTGCATTCCCATGTCGTGAAGCCGCGCATGACGGCCGAGGAATTGCTGGAAGTCGTGCAGGGTCTCGGCTTCGCGACGGTCGAGGCTTTCGGCGATCAGATCGGGCTCGAGCGCCGGACTTCCGAGAGCTGGGCGCGCTACGGATTGTCGCGCGATGCGGCGCAATTGCTGCTGGCGCTCTTGAACTACCGCCAGCGCCTGCTCGACGCGATGGACGATTTCGAAAAGACGACCCAGATTCCGCTGGATGGGTTCTTCGAGAACCAGCAGTTGCCGTAACGCTCTTCGAACGGCGCGGGGTTATCGCTGGTCATCCCGGGCGGAGCGCAGCGGAGACCCGGGATCCATTCCCGAACCTTCACCGGAAGCGCTCCGGAATGGATCCCGGATCGGCGCCGCTTCGCGACTTGTCCGGGATGACGGCGCGTTTCCTTCGCAAACTGCTCAGCAGCAGAAATCGGCGCAGCCGGCTTCCCAGAATGCTTTGCCGGATTCAAGTGCCGGCACGGACGGGCGCGGCTTGCGGCCGGGCAGGTCGGCGGGAACGGGTTTGACCTGCTCCCACCAGCCATGGGCGCATTGCGAGCGGAAGGCCATCTGGTCGGAGATCGAGGTGCCCTCCTGCTCCAGCACGGCGTCGAGCGCGGCGCAGGTTTCGCGCAAACGTGTGTCATGGGCATCGCTCGGAGCATTGGCGTAGTCGTGGAAGGCTTCGGTGAAGCTCTCCATCTCGCGGGCGATATGCGGCCAGTCGCTGCGTCCGAGATTCCAGGCGTCCATCCATTCGCGCACGACCATCTCGACGGCCTCGGTCTTCGGGCTGTCCTTGACCTTGCGGGCGGTGGTCAGCATGTGGCGCATCAGCTCGGCGCGGGCATGGGCATGGCGGGCGCGCAGGGCCGCCTCCTGCATCTGCGCGATGGCTTCCGCCGCTTCCTGCTGCAGCGCTTCGACGAAATGCGGCATGTCCGGGTCTTTCAAGGCAGCGTGGCGAGGCGGTCGATCATCCGCTCGAACAGGTCATGGGCCTTTACGGCCGAAACGACATGGGCATTGGGCTCGCGCCTGAGACGGCCGTTCCAGTCGATCGTAGTGCGCCCGCGCAAGGGGCCGTCACCGGTCTCGATTTCGACGAAGCAATCGCGCCCGTCGAACAATTCCGGCCAGAGCAGGAAGGCGATGACGCAAGGGTCGTGCATCGGGTGGCCGTTCGAGCCGAGCCCGCCGGGACGCGGGCGCGTCAGCATGCCGTGAACCGCCTTGCCTGCTGCGTTGCCGAGCGCGCCGATGCGGGCGACCTGATCATGGCTCGCAATGGCCTGGAGCGTGACGCCGAGGCCGAACATTACGATCGGCCGGCCGCAGCCGAACACGACCGCCGCTGCATGCGGGTCGACATAGGTGTTGAACTCGGCGGCAGGCGTGATGTTGCCCAGCCCGATGGCTCCGCCCATCAGTACGATGCGCCTGACCTTCGGCAGGATATCGGGGGCCAGCCGGAAAGCGAGGGCGAGATTGGTCAGCGGTCCGAGCGGGGAGAGGGTGATGCCGTCCGCAGGCGCAGCGCGGCAGAGATCGATGATCGCCTGCACCGCATGGCCGGGGGCGGCCTCGCTCTTCGGCGCGGGCAGATCGGCGCCGGCGAGCCCATCGGGGCCGCAGACGAACTCGGCCGTTTCGAGGAGGAAGACCAGCGGCCCCTCGGCGCCGCGATGAACGGGGATGTCGTCGCAACCGGCGAGATCGCGGATGCGCAGGGCATTCGCTGTCGTCTGCGCGACCGGGACATTGCCGGCGACCGTGGTGATCGCCCTGAGATTGATCCGCTCGGCACTGGCGAAGGCGAGCAGCAGGGCGACGGCATCGTCCTGACCGGGATCGGTGTCGATGACGATAGGTTCGCGCATCTCAGGCCGCCCTGGCGTTGCCGGCCATGATCATATGGGCGATGTCGTCGGCAGTGAGATCGCCGAGCGGCCGATCCACATATTTGCGGCCGGCGCCCATGATCACGACGCGGTCGGCCAGCGCCACCACGTCGCGCATGTTGTGGCTGATCAGGATGACGGTGCGGCCGTCCGCCTTGAGCTTGCGGATCAGGTCGAGGACGAGCGCGCTTTCCTTGACGCCGAGCGCGGCGGTGGGTTCGTCCATGATGATGATCTCGGCATTCCAGCGCAGTGCGCGGGAGATCGCGACCGCCTGTCGCTGGCCACCCGAGAGCCGCTCGACCGGCCGGCTCATGTCGGTGACGGCGGCGGAGAGCTGGGAGAGATAGCGCTGCGATTCCGCGATCATCTTCTTCTTGTCGAGGATGCGCAGGAAGGGCAGCAGCACGGGCTTGGTCAGTTCCGAGCCCATGAAGACGTTCTGGGCGATGGAGAGGCGCGGCGCCAGCGCGAGATCCTGGTAGATCGTCGCGACGCCGTTCTCCAGCGCGTCATGCGGCGAGGCGAAGGTGACCGGCCTGCCGTGCAGGCTGATCGTGCCGCTCGTCGCCTCCTCGGCGCCGGAGATCACCTTGATCAGGCTCGATTTGCCGGCACCGTTGTCGCCGCAGAGCGCCACGACCTCGCCCTTGAAGATGTCGAGATCGACATCGCGGACGGCGACGACCGGGCCGTAGGCCTTGCCGATGCCGCGCAGCGAGAGGAGGGGAGAAGGAAGAGCGCTCACTTCTTCAGGAACTGCTGGACGTTGTTCTTGTCGACCAGCACGGCTTCCGTGAAGAGATACGGGCCCGACGTGATGCTCTCCTTCGGCTTCTTGTCGACGACGATCGCCTGGATCGCATCGACAGCCTGTTTGCCCATCTCGTCGAAGGGCACGGCCACCGTCGCCATGAAGGTCGAGTTCGGATCGGCGATGCGCTCGTAGCTCTCCTTGCCGCCATCGACCGAGACCAGCGGGATCTGGCCCTTCTTCACGCCCTGCGCCTGCAGGAGATCGTCGATGATATAGGCCTGACCGTCGAAGGAGGCCCAGATGCCGTTGATCTTGCCCTGGTTCTGCAGGAGCAGCGCCTGCATGCCGGCGCGGACATCGTCGCGCCAGCTTTGGGTGCGGGCCATCGAGAACTTGCCGAGTTCCTTCACCGCCTGGTTCTCGGCGAGGACGGCGTCGAGCAGGCGGCCACGGATGCGCGAGGCGACGTTGAGGTCGAAGCGGGCCGAGACGATGTTGCCCTGATAGCCGAGCTGGCCGAGCAGATAGAGCGCGGCATCGGCGCCGACCTTGTACTCGTTGGTCTGGATGTCGAAGAGCGCATGCGGGCTGGAGCCTGACTGCACTGTGATCACGGGGATCTTGGCGTCCTTCGCCGCCTTGAACTGGGCGTCGGCCTCGACCGGCTTGCCCATGGCGATGATGATGGCGTCGACCTTCTTGGCGATCAGCGCGTCGAACTGCTCGGCATGCTTGGGCAGCGCGCCTTCCGAGTTCAATAGCGTGACGTTCCAGCCCTTGGCCTTGGCCGCGGCGGCAGCGGCATTGGCGACGCGGGCATGCGTCTCGGAGGTGAACTGGAAGCCGATGATGCCGAGCTCGAAGGCGCTCGCGGACTGGCCGAGCGCGACGAGCGCGGCGGCGGCCACCAGCATTTTCCTGAAACCGAACATGAAACCAACTCCCCTCGTTCTGCTTGTTGTCGTCGAAATCAGACCTTGAACGCTGCCTTCTTCATCGCGCTGGCCGAGAAGGCGACGGAGCCGATGATGATCGCGCCGAGCACGATGTCCTGGATGTAATAGGGCGCGCCCATCAGAACCAAGCCGTTGCCAAGCACCTTGAGCACCAGCGCCGCAAAGACCGTGCCGGGGATATTGGGCTTGCCGGGCTCGAACATGGTCATGCCGAGCAGCACGGCGGCGATGGCATAGAGCAGGTAGTCGCCTGCCATGTTCGGCGCGGCCGAGGACAGGTTGGCGGCGAGCAGCATCGCCATGAGGCCGGCGAAGACGCCCGAGAGCAAAAGGCCGATGCGCTTCATCCGGGCCGTGGCGATGCCGGCGAGCCGCGCTGCCTCGTCCGCCTCGCCGGTCGCGACCATATGCGCGCCGGTCCGCGTCCATTTGACGAGGCCCCAGGCGAAGAGCGTCGCGCCCGTCATCCAGAGCACGAGATTGGGGATGCCGAAGGAGTAGCCGCGGGCGAGCCCGGTGAAGCCGACCGGCCAGCGCCCGACGAAGGCGACGCCCTGCGTGATCATGAAGGCGAAGCCCTTGGCGATCGCCGCGGTGCCGAGCGTCATGATGAGCGAGGGGATGCGCAGCACGGTGACGCCGTAGCCGTTCAGGGTGCCGAGCACGATGCCGACGCCGAGGGCCGCCGATACCGCGACGGCGGGCGGATATTGCGCATGGACCAGCCAGCCGCAGACGACCGCCGCGAGGCTCGCCATTTCCGCGACGGAAAGGTCGAGTTCGGCCACCGTGAAGGCCAGCGCGAAGCCGAGCGCGAGGATGGCGAGGAAGCTCGTATCCTTCAGCACGTTGATGATGTTCATCGTGCTGGCGAAATTCGGCGCGAAGATCAGGAAGAACAGGATCAGCGCGAGGCCGGCGAGCGCCGTGCCGTAGCGTCCGATCAGTTCGCGCGGGTCGATGCGGCCCAAGCTCAGCTTCCCTTCTTCGCGACCCTGCGCGCCGGCGCCGGTCCTCGAATCGCCGGCATGGTCAGTCCTTTACGTCGGGCTTGCGGGGTTGGCGAGGCCGGGCAACGCGGCCGTGTCCTGCGCCAGCGCGACGAGATCGGCAGAGATCGGAGCGAGTGCCGCTTCGCTCTGCCGATAGAGGGCGTAGAGCGCGTTATAGGCCGGGCGGCGGGCGGGGTCGGGCTCGTAGCGCCTGCTGATCGTGACGAGTGCATCCTGTGCTGCCTCCAGCGAGGCGAAGCGGCCAAGCCCCGTCCAGGCGATGATCGCCGCGCCGAGCAGGCCGGGTTCCCTGGCCGCACCGACCGCGATCGGACGGCCGCAGATATCGGCCTTGACCTGCGCCCAGACCGGATTGGCCGCGGCGCCGCCGCCGAAGCGGATTTCGTCGACGCGATTGCCGAGCGCTCCCTCCGCCCGCTCCAGCACGAGCCGGTTCTGGCAGGCAACGCCTTCGAGCACGGCATAGGCGAGATCGGTCGGCCCGTGCCGGCGGCCGAGTCCGATGAAGGCGCCGCGCAGGTTCGGGTCCCAATAGGGCACGCGCTCACCCTGCAGATAAGGCAGGAAGAGCAGCGGCTGCGGGTGGCGCCGGCCGGCAAGGAGCCCGTCGATCGTCTCGCCGACATGGCTTGCGCCGCCGAGCAGACCGGCGAGCCAGGCGGCGGTGTCGGCGCCGTTCTGGCTGGGGCCGCCGAGATGCCAGAGGCCGCGCCAGTCGACGGAGATCAGCCCTTCGGCTTCCGCCTGATCAGGCCCGAGCACACCGAGAACCTCGGTGGTGCCGGAGATGTTGTAGGCATAGCCCGGCCGTAGCGCGCCAAGCCCTGCGACAGCCGCCCAGGTATCGTTGCAGCCGCAGAAGACGGGGATGCCGGCGAGCCTGTCGAAGGGGGCGGGCAGACCGGCTTGAACGAAGGCGACGATCTCGATGGGCTCGAGGATCGTGGGGATCACGCCCGGCGGCAGCCCGACGGCATCAAACCCCGAGCGGCCATCGACGCTATCAGCGCAGGCGATCAAGCGCGCGAGCGAGACCGGATCGCTCGCGCGCCGGCCCGTCAGGCAGAAATTCAGGTAGTCCTTGGGCTCCAGCACGCTGACCAGCGCACGGGCGTTCTCCGGTTCGTTCTCGGCCAACCAGGCGAGGCGCGCGAGCGGGTGGAAGGCGTTGATGCGGACGGCCTCGGGATGATCGGTCAGCGCCTCCCGCAGGCGGGCGGCGATGCCGTCCGAGCGCGCGTCCTTCCAGGTCATGGCGGGGCGCAGCTCTTTGCCGTCGCGATCGAGGAAGACCTGCGTCCGGGTCACGCCGCAGATCGCGATGCCACGGACGCTCGCGAACAGCTCCGGCGCCTGCTCGGCGAGCTTGCCGGCGGCTTCGAGCAACTGTGCCCACCAGGCCTGCGCGGCGACTTCCGAGCGGTCGAGACGATCGTTCAGCGCCGGGCCGGGCACGGCATGCTCGGCCTGTGTCGTTCCGCGATCGTCGATCAGCGCGGCGCGGAAGCTGCTGCCGCCGAGATCGCAGGCGAGGACGACGTTCATCGTCCGGCCCCGGCCAAGACGAGACGGCGAGAGGAGGGGACAGCAGGTTTCACGAAGCGACCTTCAGGCATCGACCCTTGGAGCGTCATAAATCGCCTGCAAGTCAAGGATGCCTCGTTCAGGCAGCGCGCTTTGCAGCCTTCAGGATGTCGTCGACCAGCCTTTGCGAGGCCAGCGCTTCCTCGCCGGTGACGACGGGGTCGCGGCCCTGCTCGATCGCATCGAGGAAATCGGCGATGACGGCGCGGTGGGCGTCATGCGGGAAGTCCATGATGTTGGCGCCGCTGCCGGTCGAGCCCTCAGCCTCGACGATTTCCTCGCGCCCGTCGAGGAAGGCGAGGCGCAAACGCCCGCCGATCAGCGCGGCGAAGCCCTTGGTGCCGGTGATCTCGATGCGCTCGGGGTAGCCGGGATAGGCAGCGGTGGTCGTGACCAGCGTGGCAGGAGCGCCGTTGCCGGTTTCAAGCAGTGCGGAGACATAGTCCTCGGTCTCCATGCGGTGGAGCGCGGTGGTGCGGGCCTGTGCCGCCACAACGCGGGAGACGCCGACGAGCGAGCGGAACAGGTCGAGCGAATGGATCGCCTGCGTCAGCAGCACGCCGCCGCCATCGCGGGCGAGCGTACCGCGGCCCGGCTCGTCGTAATAGCTTTGCGGGCGCCACCAGGGCACGGAGAGGAAGGCGGCTTCGATCGTGCCGAGCTCGCCGGATTGCAGGGCCGCCTTCAGGCGCAGGCTCGCCGGGCGGAAGCGGTGCTGCAGGGTCACGCCGAAGGTCTTGGCGGTCCGGCGCGCGGTATCGACGAGGCGCTGGCCGCGCTCGCTGGTCAGCTCCAATGGCTTCTCGACCAGAACATGTTTGCCGGCTTCGAGGCACAAAGCGGATACATCGAGATGGCTCGATGGCGGCGTCAGTACGATGCAGGCATCGACTGCCGGATCGGCCAGAACGGCATCGAGATCGGTCGTGGTCGGGAAGGGGAATTGTCCGGCATAGGCCTTGGCGCGGTCCGGCGTGCGGCTCACGGCCCAGCGCGTCTCGGCGCGATCGGCGAGGTCGAGCAGGCTTTTCGAATGCGGCAGGGAAGCGGGGCCGAGCCCGATCACGGCGATGCCGAGCTTGCGTGTCATGTCAGGTGGTCCCCATTCTCATTCGATCATTCCACCGTGGTCATCCCGGACAAGCCGCGGAGCGGCGGCGATCCGGGATCCATGCCGGAGCGTTCCCGGCGAAGGTTCAGGCATGGATCCCGGGTCTCCCTTCGGTCGCCCGGGATGACAGCGTTCAGGTTACTCGTGAGCGTGCCGGCAGCCAGGCGGCCTTGGCCTGCGCCTCCAGCGCGAGCCGGCAGACGGTGAAGGCGTGGCGCTGGCTCATCGCGGTTTCGCTGCGGTTGGCGATATCGGCGACCAGATTGCGGAAATAGGTCAGTGGCTCACCGGCAGCATCGATATGGCGGGTACCGGCCTTGTCGACGAGGAAGACATGGTCGGTGCCGGAGCGGCTGGCGATGTCGACATATTTGCGCAGTTCGATCGTGCCTTCGGTGCCGAGGATGGTGAGGCGCCCGTCGCCCCAGGTCGGCAAGCCATCGGCCGTGAACCAGTCGACGCGGATATAGCCGCTGGCCCTGTCGCTGCGCAGCAGGACTTCGCCGAAATCCTCGAAACCAGGCAAGTCGGGCACGCCGAAATGCCCGACGCCGGAGGCGACGACCTGCGCATCGTGGGAGCCGGTGAAGTGCAGGAACTGGTCGATCTGGTGCGAGGCGATATCGGTGAGGATGCCGCCATAGTTGCGCTTGTCGAAGAACCAGCCCGGCCGGATTGCGCGGTTCAGCCGATGCGGGCCCATGCCGAGTGTCTGGACGACGCGGCCGATCGTGCCGTCCGCAATCAATTTGCCGGCTATAATCGTTGCCGGCACGGTGAAGCGCTCGGAGAAGCAGATCGAGAAGATGCGACCGGTCTCCGCGACCACCTGCTCGACGGCGGCGAGCTGGTCGAAATCGGTGACGCCGGGCTTGTCGACCATGACGTCCTTGCCGGCCCGCATGGCGCGGATGGCGATCGTGGCCCGCTCCGCCGGAATCGCGGCGCAGACGATCAGGTCGATCGCGGGATCGTCGATCAGCCGCTCGGCCGTGCTCTCCGGCAGATCGGGGAAACGCTCGCGGAAGCCCGAGAGGACGCGCTCGTCGCCGGTCGCGGGATCGAAGCCGACGCAGGTCGCGCCGGCTTCGAGGAGACCACCGACCATATGGTAGATATGGCGGTGGTCGAGGCCGATGGCGGCAAAGCGCATGGTTATTGCGGTGCGTTGTGGCCGACGCCGATTTCCTGGTCCCAGCGCCGGAAGGCGGCGACGAGACGCTCGGGCGTCAGCGGCGGGCGGGTCGGCAGGCTGGTGATCAGCCCGTCATATTCTGGCCGGCCGTATTCGGCGAGGATGTCGCGGCTCTCCTGCGGCGCCATGGCGAGCGTGACGCCCTTGATCGCTGGGCCCGGATAGAAATAGCCCTTGTCATAGGTCACGGCCTGGGCTTCCGGCTTCAGCATATGGGCCATCAGCGCGACCAGCGCCGGCATCTTGTCGGCGGGGACGCCCTTGGGGATGCACATGAACTGGGTGTCGGGGATCCAGTGCGTGTTGGCGAGGACGAAGACCTTGGCCTCCTTCGGCACGATGCCGAGCACGCGCGGGTTGATGTCCCAGCCGAGCGTCGAGACGATGACGTCGCGGGTGCCTTCGCCGAGCTCCTTCATCGTCGCGGCGGTGCCGCCTGGATAGTAGTCGACGCCGGTGCCGAGCTCCTTGAGATAGGCCCAGGTCTTGTCCCAGCCCTTCATCGGATCGGTCGGGTCGGCATCGCCGAGGATGTAGGGCAGGCCCTGCAGCCAGGTCCAGCCGGGGCCGGAATTGACGGGCCGCGCATAGGTGAAGCGCTTCGGGTTCTGCTTGACATAGGCGAGCAGGTCCGCGGCTGTCTTCGGCGCGGTCTTGAGCCGCTCGGGCGCATATTCGAAGAGCGGGCCCGAGGGCGAATAGACCACCGCGACGCCTTCGTTCTGGCCGAAATTGCGCTGCATCATCAGCGCCTGCTCGTGATAGACGTCCTCCGGCTTCGGCAGGTCCTTGGCATGGGACTTCCAGACATCGACCCAGAGCCCCTGCTGGATGCCGTCCGACATGGCGCCGGGGCCGGTCAGCACGAGGTCGATATCGACGCGATTGGCCTGCTGCTGCGCCTTGAGCTTGGCCGGCAGTTCCGGCGAGGGCGCGCGCGAGAAATTCAGGCGCGAGATCAGCTTCGGATTGTCCTTGGCGAATTTCTCGATTGCCGTCTGCGTCAGCTGCAGGTTGCCGGCGACATCGATGATGTTGAGGGCGACGGGCGCGCTTTGGGCCAGCGCTCCGCCGGCCTTCAATGCAGCGAGGCCGGCCGCTCCGGCCATGACGGTGCGACGTGTCGGATGGGTCATGATCTCTCCCTGGGTTGAGCTCTCTTTTGCGATGCCGAGAGCGGCATCCGGAGCATTTGACTGGGATACTAGTGCACCACTTTTCGGCGCGCCACCAGATTCGGCGGCATGGCGGATACCGTACCGGGACATGGCGAGCGGCGTGGATCAGGCCTGTTCGAGCAGGAGAGCTTCGGTCGCGCGGCTGAGCAGCGGCGCGGCGGCGCCGTGAATCTCATAGAGATGGCTGGCGGGCGCGCCGGCAAGATCGGGCACGGCGAAGCCGTCCATGGTGCCTTCCGCCCGGAACAGCGTGTTGAACCGGGCCCAGAGCTGCGGATTGGCGGAAAAGGGGCCGCTGACCGCGATCCGCGCCGGGAACAGCATGCGGCAGGCATTGGCGAGCGCACGGGCCACCAGTTCCACCGCCGTTTCCATCTCGGGCAATGACAGGAGATCGAGGCCGGCGAGCTGCCGGGCAAGCCGGATCTCGTCCTGGTCGAGATCGGGCCAGTGCTGGCGCAGGGCGGGAAGCAGCGACCAGAGCGCGGCCCCGGTTTCCAGGCAGGCGGTATTGCCGCAGCCGCAGCGCCGCCCGTTCAGCGCGGCGAGGCGCCAATGGCCGATCTCGCCGAAGGAGCCGGTCGGGGCGAAGGGCTCGCCATCGACCGCATAGGCGAGGCCGACGCCCCAGCCCCAGTGCAGCAGGATCGTGCCGCCCGCGAAATTCTCGGGCTCGCGGGCGGCACGGGCGCGCAATTCCGCATCGAGATTGCGGCAGATCGTGACCGGCCCGGCCACGGGCGCGAGCACGGAGGCGATGTCGAGCCCGCGCATGCGCGGCCAGCGCGAGGCCAGCAACCATTGCCCCTGCTTCAGGTCGATCAGGCCGGAGAGCGAGACGGCGGTGCCGGCATGGCTCATGCCCGGCGGCATCGCGTCGAGGAGATCGCGGGCCAGCTCCGCCATCACGGTGGCGATTGCGGCATTGTCGGCATCGCCCGCGATCGGGCGGCGGCGCTCGGCGACGAGATGGCCGTTGAGATCGACCAGCGCGCCGGAAAGCGACTGACTGGAGACATAGATCACGGAAGCGCCGATGCGGCGCGTATGAGCGACGAGGATCGCCGGAGGCCGTCCGCGCCCGCTCGCCTCGCCGACGGCCTCGATGACGAGGCGACGCGCGATGAGATCGCCGACGACGCGCGAAACGCTGGTCGAGCGCAATTGCAGGATGCGGCCGATATCGGCGCGGGAATGGGCCTCGCCATTGAGGATCAGCCGGTAGATCCGGGCGCAGTCCCGGTCATGGGCAAGCGCGAGGCGGGTTTCGTCGAGCGTCAGCAGGGACAAGGCAGGCTCTATTCGGAACGGTTGCGTTCAAAATTAATCGTTGCGTTTCGGACGAAGCTTCATAAGCTCGTTCTCAGAATATCGGAAAATTACTGGCATAAAAGGTTCAAAATTCGATGATCGAGATGCATCTCGCCTCCGATAAGGACGAGCTCGGCCGGCAGGCGGCGGCGCTGGGCGCGCAGGCGATCCGCGACGAGCTCGCCCGCCATGGCGCGGCGACGATCATCGTGGCGACGGGCGCCAGCCAGTTCGAGATGCTGAACCATCTGGTTGTGGCCGGGGGCATCGACTGGTCGAAGGTCACGGCCTTCCATCTCGACGAATATGTCGGCCTGCCCGAGAGTCACCCGGCGAGCTTCCGGCGTTATCTGCGCGAGCGCTTCATGGCGCCGCTGAAGAATGCGCCGACCTTCATTCCGGTCGACGGCGAGGGCGATCCCGCGGCGGCGGTGAAGCAGCTGAACCGGCAGATCGCGGGCAAGCGCATTGCGGTCTGCTTTGCCGGGTTCGGCGAGAACTGCCACCTCGCCTTCAACGACCCGCCGGCCGATTTTGACACCGAGGAACCCTATCTCGTCGTCAATCTCGACGATGCCTGCCGGCAGCAGCAATTCGGCGAGGGCTGGTTCCCGAGCTTCGAGGACGTTCCGCAGCAGGCGATCTCGATGAGCATCCGCCAGATCCTGAAGAGCGAATTGATCGTGCTGTCCGTCTCCGACACGCGCAAGGCCGCGGCGACGAAGGCGGCGCTGGAAGGGCCGGTCAGCAATCTCAGCCCGGCCTCGATCCTGCAGACGCATAAGCGGACGGTGCTGTTCATCGATCCGCCGGCCGCCTCCCTGCTGAGCCGGAAGGGCTGACCATGCATACGCCCGGTCTCGTCGATCTGCAGGTGAACGGCTTTGCCGGGTTGGATTTCAATTCCGGCACGGTGACCCCAGCCGAGCTCGACCGGGCGTTGGAGGCGATGCTGGCGACGGGCGTCACCACCTGCCTGCCGACCATCATCACCGCCCATCCGCATGAGCTGGAGGAGCGCTTCCGCGCGCTCGATGCGGCGGTGACGGGCAGCCGGCTCGGGCCATTGATGTGCCCGGCCTATCATCTCGAAGGCCCGTTCCTGAACCCGTCTGCCGGCTATTGCGGCTGCCATCCGCCGGAAGCGATGACGGCGGCGAGCCCGGACCTGATCGCCAATCTCGAAGGGCTTTTGTCGCGGCCGATCCTGATGGTGACGCTGGCGCCGGAGATCGAGGGCGGCATCGCGCTCGCCGGCAAGCTCGCCCGCATGGGCAAGGTCGTCGCGATCGGCCATTCCGCTGCCGATTTCGACATCGTCGCGGCCGCCGCCGATGTGGGGGTGACACTCTCGACCCATCTCGGCAACGGCCTGCCGCAGGACCTGCCCAAGCTGTCGAACGCGCTCTTCGCCCAGCTCGGCGAGGACCGCATGATGGCGGGCTTCATCGCCGACGGCATCCATCTGCCGCCGAAGGCGCTGAAGAGCCTCATCCGGGCCAAGGGTTTCGAGCGCTCGATCCTCGTCACCGATGCCGTGGTCGCGGCCGGCGCGACGCCCGGCCGCTACAGCTTCGCCGGCATGCCGGTCGAACTGCGGGCCGACGGGTCGGTCTATCAGGTCAATGGCAGCTCGCTGGCGGGCTCGGCCCTCAAGCTCGACGATGCCGTCCGCAATGTCGTCGCCTGGGGCATTGCGACGCCGGCCGAGGCGGTCGCGATGGCCTCAACCCATGCGCTGGCCTGCATCGCCGATGCGCTGGCCGTCGCCGGAATCACCTTGCCGGAGAGCGCCATCGACTGGTCAGCGGATCTCCGGGTTCGCAGCGTGCGCGTCGGCGACGAGCGCCGCGACTTCGCCGCCGAGGCGGCTGCCTGAAGACGTCATCAACCAACGAAAAGGGGAGAAGCATGAGCGAATTTTCAAAGGGCGTGGATCGCCGCACCGTCCTCGGTGGGCTCGGCGCGCTGACACTCGGCGGCACCGGAGCGCGGGCGGCCGTTCCGGCGCTGCCCTCGGCGCCGGTCGGAATCAACATCATCGATGTCGGCGGTGCGCTCGCGCTGATGCAGCAGGCCTTCGACGACTACCGCACCAACAATCCCAAGCTCGTCTCGCGCATCACCTATGTGAAGGCGCCGGCGCCGGAGCTGGCGAGCAAGATCAAGGCGCAGCAGGATGCCGGCCGCGCCGATCTCGATCTCGTTCTCACCGGCTCGGACGGCCTTGCGGCGGGTCTCGAGCAGAATCTCTGGCTCAAGATCTTCCCGGATTTCGCCGAGAAGTTCCCGAATATCGAGCAGAATTACGAGCCGGCGGCGCTCAACCTGCACAAGGTGCAGGGCGCGGGCTTCGGCGCGGTGGTGAACTACTATCCGTCCGGGCCGCTGCTCGAATACATGCCCGACCGCGTCAAGCAGGTGCCGACCACGGCCGAGGAATTGCTCGCCTGGGCCAAGGCCAATCCCAACAAGTTCATGTATGCGCGCCCGACCAATTCCGGGCCGGGGCGCACCTTCATGATGGGCCTGCCCTATATCCTCGGCGACAAGGACCCGCAGGACCCCGTCAATGGCTGGGACAAGACCTGGGCCTATCTGCAGGCGATCGGCGAGTATATCGAGTACTATCCGGCCGGCACCGGCGCGACGATGAAGGAATTCGGCGACGGCTCGCGCGACATCATCATCTCGACCACGGGCTGGGACATCAATCCGCGCGCGCTCGGCATCGTGCCGAAGGAAGCCAAGATCCAGACGCTGAAGGGCTTCCACTGGGTCTCGGACGCCTTCTTCATGTGCGTGCCGAAGGGCATTCCGAACGATCGCCTCGCCGTCGTGCTCGACATTATGGCGCATGTGCTGACGCCGAAGATGCAGGCCTATTCCTATGACGAGGGCTATCTCTATCCGGGCCCGGCGGTGAAGGACGTGCCGCTGTCGCTGGCGCCGAAGCGCAGCCAGGAGGTGATCGCGGAGTTCGGCCGGCCCGAATATGCCGATCTCATCGCCAAGAACCCGATCGAACTGCCGCTGAAGCCCGACAAGATGGTCGTCGCCTTCCGCAAATGGGACGAGCTGGTCGGCGCCAAGCGCAAGCGCTGATAGCGCCTCGCTTCCTTCGCTCCGCCGCCGTGGAGCGAGAGAAAGGCCCGGAAACCATCGACGGTGCCGCCACCGAAGATGGGTTCCGGGCCGATTTGTTCGAACCTCAGCGTATCCCAATCCTATAGCGAAACGCGCCGTCATCCCGGGCTTGACCCGGGATCCATCGAAGGGCGCAGAACTCTACGATGGATCCCGGATCGGCGCCGCTTCGCGGCTTGTCCGGGATGACGCGGTGGTTCCGTGCCGGATCGGCTGGCTCAGCCTGTGATTTTCTTGTCGTTATCGGTTCTTCTCCAGAAGAGCCTGACGCCTCCCTCGGAGGTGCTCTCCAAGCCTGGGACGGCTGCGAGGAGCTTCTGGGTGTAGGGGTGTTTGGGGTTGTCGAAGATGTCGTCGCGGGGGCCTTCCTCGACGATGCGGCCGTCCTGCATGACGATGACGCGGTCGGCGACCTGCTCGACCACGCCGAGATCGTGGCTGATGAACAGGCAGGAGAAGCCGTGCTTCTTCTGGAGCTCGTCGAAGAGCTCGAGCACCTGGGCGCGGACGGTGACGTCGAGCGCCGAGACCGGCTCGTCGGCGATGACGAAGCTCGGCCGGCGCACGATCGCGCGGGCAATCGCGATGCGCTGGCGCTGGCCGCCCGAGAGCTCGTGCGGATAGCGCTCGGCGAAGCCGTCGCCCAGGCCCACCTCGGCCAGCACCTCGGCGACGCGCGCCTTGCGGTCGGCCGGGCTCATGTCGGGCACGAGGCGCAAGGGTTCCGCCACGAGCTGCCGGATGGTCATGCGCGGATCGAGCGAGGAATAGGGGTCCTGGAAGACCATCTGGCAGTTCAGCCGGTAGTCCCAGTAGGCCGTCTCGCTCTTTTCGATCGGCTTGCCGTTGAAGCGGATCTCGCCGCCGGCCGGCTTGACCAGCCCCGCGATCGACTGGCCGAGCGTGGTCTTGCCCGAGCCCGAGCCGCCGACCACCGCGACGACCTCGCCCGGCTTGACGTCGATGCTGATGCCGTGCAGCGCGCGCTTGGCCTCACCCTTGCGGAACAAGCCCTGCCGGCCGGGATATTCGACGATGAGGTCGCGCACCGCGACGATCGGCGTCTTCACCTCCGGCAGCAGGCGGGCCGGCAGGCGATGCGGCATCGCCGAGAGCAGCTTGCGGGTATAGGGGTGTTGCGGCCGGGCGAGGATGTCCTCGCTTGCGCCCTGCTCGACCACGTCGCCCTGGCACATCACGACGATGCGGCTGCAATAGCGCGCGACCATGCCGAGATCATGCGAGATCAGCAGCACGGCGGTGTCGTTGGCCTTCGTCAGCTCGACCATCAGCTCCATCACGTCGCGCTGGACGACGGCGTCGAGCGCGGTGGTCGGCTCGTCCGCCAGCAGCAAAGCCGGCTTCAAGAGCATCACCGAGGCCAGCATGATGCGCTGGCGCATGCCGCCGGAGAACTGGTGCGGATAGGCGGTGAGCGCCCCTTCCGGATCGCGCAGGCCGACGCTTCTGAGCATGTCGAGGATCAGCGCCCGGCGCTGGCTTGCATCGAGCTTGCGGTGCAGCGCCAGCCCCTCGTCGAGCTGGCGCCCGATCAGCATCGAGGGGTTGAGCGAGGTCATCGGCTCCTGGAAGACCATGCCGACCTTGGCGCCGCGCATGGTGCGCAGGTCCTTCGGGCTCATCGCCATGACGTCCTGGCCGTCGAAGCGGATCGTGCCGCCCTCGAGCCGGACCGCCGGCGGGATGAAGCCCATCACGGCCCGCGCCGCGAGCGTCTTGCCTGAGCCGGATTCGCCGACGATGCCGACGATCTCGCCGGGGAAGACCTGGAAAGAGACGTCGTTGACGACGGTCCGGCCGGAGCCGCCGATCTTCAAGGTGAGGTTCGCGACGTCGAGCAGAGGTGCTGTTTTGGTCATCGCGAGCCCCTCATCCGCGGGTCGAGCCGGTCGCGCACGGCGTCGCCGAGCAGGTTGATGCCGAGCAGGGTCAGCGAGATGGCGAGGCCCGGGAAGATGCCGAGCCAGACGGCCTGGCCGATATAGGGCCGGGACCCCGCCAGCATGTTGCCCCAGGTCGGGGCCGGCGGCGGCACGCCGAGGCCAAGGAAGGAGAGCGCGCTCTCGGCCAGCAGGACATAGCCGAACATCGAGGTCGCCAGCACGGTGAGCGGCGCGATGCAGTTCGGCAGGATATGGCGGGCCATGGTGAAGCCCTCGGAGTTGCCCATCACGCGCGAGGCCGCGATGAACTCGCGCTCGCGCAGCGACAAGACGGTGCCGCGCACGACGCGGGCGACCGACGGCGTATAGGCGATGCCGAGTGCGACGATGATGCCGTATTTGTTGGCGCCGACGACCGCGAGCAGGCCGAGCGCCAGCAATATGCCGGGGAAGGCGAGCAGCGCATCGTTGAAGGCCATGATGATGCGGTCGGTCCAGCCGCGCATATAGCCGGAGAACAGGCCGATCAGCGTGCCCATGACGACGGCGAGCGTCACGGTCAGGATCGAGATCCAGACCGAGGTCGCCGCACCCGCCATCAGGCGGGAGAGCACGTCGCGGCCGAACTCGTCGGTGCCGAGCCAGTGCAGCGCGCTGGGAGCGGCGAGCTTCTCGCGGAAGGAGAGCTTCAGCGGATCATAGGGCGTCCAGAGCGCGCCGGTGCCGGCGACCGCGAGCAGGATGCCGATCAGTGTGCCGCCGACGATCGCGTTGGGGGCGGGGAGTTTCATGCGGCGCCGGCTCCTCGTTGGATTGCTGCCGCTGACGGTGCTGTCGCTGCTCATTGCGCGGTCACCCTTGGATCGAAGACCGGGTAGCAGAGGTCGATGACGAGGTTCACCAGCACATAGGTGAAGGCGACGAAGAGCATGCAGCCCTGGATCACCGGATAGTCGCGGGCGAAGATCGCATCGACGAGCAGGCGGCCCAGGCCGGGGATGGTGAAGACGGTCTCGACCACCGCGATGCCGCCGAGCAGGTTGCCGAGCACGAGGCCGATCAGCGTCCAGGTCGGGCCGAAGGCGTTCTTGAAGGCATGGCGCCAGAGCACGGCGCCCTCCGACAGGCCCTTGGCGCGGGCATGGGTGATGTAGTCGAGCCGGAGCACCTCCAGCGTCGAGGCGCGCGCCATGCGCAGGATCACGCCGATCTCGTGCAGGAACAGCGTCAGGATCGGCATGACCAGGTAGAGGATGCCGGCCCAGGGGTTCTCCGCGATCGAGACATAGCCGACGACCGGCAGCCATTCGAGCTTGAGGCCGAAGAACAGGAGCAGCAGGAGGCCCAGCCAGAAGGTCGGGATCGAGAGCAGCAAGGTCGCGGTGGCGACGAGGCCGAGATCGAGCGCGGAGTCCTGCTTCCAGGCGGCGATGACGCCGGCCGGCACCGCGACGCAGCTCGCCAGCAAGACCGCGACCAGCACGATCTGGGCGGAGACCCAGAAGCGCTGCAGGATCAGCGGCAGAACCGCCTGCTGCGACGAGATCGACTGGCCGAAATCGCCGGAGAGCACATTGCCGATCCAGATGCCGAACTGCGCCGGCAGAGACTGGTCGAGCCCGAGCCGGGCCCGCAGATCCGCCAGGCTCGCCGGCGTCGCCAGGTCCCCCAGCATCAACTGCGCCGGGTCACCCGGAATCAAACGGATCAAAACAAACACCGACACCGCAACAATCAAAAGCGTCGGTAAAGCCATGGCGATCCGCGTCAGCGCAAATCGAAACATCGAAGGCCCTCCCAAGCCTTGGAAACCGGCCCCGTCTCACGACGAAGCCGGCAATCGCCTCACTTCGCGACGCTGACTTCCCAGAGGCGCAGCTGCGACGCCCAGGGCGTCACGCCGCTGACCTTCTTGGAATGGGCGACGATGTCGAGGTCGTTATGGGTGAAGATGGTCGGGACCTCGTTGATGAAGCGCTTGTGCAGCTCGTCGAAGATCTTCTGGCGCTCGGCGGTATCGGTCACCACCATCGACTTCTGGATCAGGGCGAGCGCTTCCGGCTCCTCCCAGATCTTGCGCGGCTGCTTGTCCTTCGGGCCGGCGATCTGCTCGAACCCGAGCGCGGGGTCGAAGCGGCTCGAATAGGAGAAGGACTGCATCTGGTAATTGCCCTTGTTGTAGCGATCCAGCTGCGTCGCCCATTCAAGCACCTCGATCTCGGCATTGATGCCGGCCGCCTGCATCATCGCCTGGGCGATGACGGCGGTGTTGAAGCTCGGCACCGAGGAGCGCTTGTTGGCGAGGATCGTGATCTTCTCGCCCTTGTAGCCGGCCTTCTGGAGCAGGGCCTTGGCCGCGGCCGGATCGTATTTGAAGCCCTGCTTCTGGACGTCGCCGAAATATTTCGAAGTCAGGTAGACCGGCGAGTTGTTGGGCTTGCCGAGGCCGTTGGTGACGTTGGCGACGAGCTCGGGGAAATCGATCGCGGCGGCGATCGCCTGGCGCAGGGCCTGGTTCTTCATGACGGGATCGCGCGTCTGGATGATCAGGCTGTGGCGCACCGGGTTCGGCGCGATGGCCAGCGTCAGGTTCGGAGCGTTCTTGAGGTCGGGCACATCCGATTCCGGCATCAGCGCCATGTCGAGCGAGCCCGCGAGCAGGCCGGCCTTCACGGTCGCCGCATCGGGAATGACCATGAAGCGGGCTTCCTTCACCAGCGGGCGCTTCGAGCCGATATAGCCGTCGCGCTTGTCGCCCTTGGGCGAGACATACTGGTCGAAGGCGAGGAGTTGGACCGACTGGGCGCGCTTCCACTCGCCGAGCATGAAGGGGCCGGTGCCGATCGGCTTGTCCCAGCTGCCATCGGCCTTGACCGAGTCCTTGTGGATCACGGCGGTGCCGCCGCAATCGGCGCGGGCGAGCGAGTCGAGGAAGAGGCCGTTCGGCTCGTTGATCTCCATCACGACGGTGTCGGCATCCGGGGCCGAGGTCTTCTCGACCTTGAGGCCGTTGCGTCCGTCGAAATCGGAGAGGCAGCGCCAGTCGGTCTTCGGATCCATGTAGCGGTTCCAGCTCCACAGCACGTCGGCCGAGGTCATGGTCGCGCCATTGTGGAACTTCACGCCCTTGCGCAGGCGGAAGGTGTAGGTCTTGCCGTCGGGCGAGATCTCGACCTTCTCAGCCAGCAGCGGGCCGACCGAGCCGTCCTCGGCATAGCCGACGAGGCCCTCGACCATGTGCAGCACGACGGAATCGGTGTTGCCATCGCGATTCACGCCCGGATTGGTCGAGCGGATATCGGCGTTCAGCACGGCCGTCAGCGTCTGGGCCTGGAGAGCGCCGGCCGAGAGGGCGAGCGCGGCGGCGGAGACAAGGAGGCGCTTCATGATGGTTCCCCTGTTGTCGTTATGGTCGTTCAGGCGGCTTTGTGGGCGGCGCGGATGCGGGCGAGTTCGCCGGCGAAGAAATCCTCGACGACCGGCACGACCTTGACGCCGTCATGCGGCGTGTTCGGCACGAGGTCGAAGCGGGCCGCGATGCCATGCGCGGCGAAATTGTCGCGCAGGCTCGCCAGCCGTTCCGGCCGGTTGGTGCCGGCATGGTTGGCGTCCGGCATCCAGTTGCGGCCGCCCGGCTTGTGGGTGATTTCCCAGGTCTCGAGATCGGCGGCGCCGACCACCATCTGCACCGCGACCTGCTTCATCGCGGGGATATCGAGCTGCTGCCCGAAGAGCTCGGCGAAGTTGCGCGTGCCGACCCACCAGTCGCGGCTGGGGTCGAGCAACGTGACCGAGCCTGGCGCGCCGATCGAGACGCCCCAGAGCCTGTTGGGCTGGAGCATCAGGAAGCGATGGGCGAAATGGCCGCCGCCGGAATAGCCGAACAGGCCGAAGCGATCGAAGGCGATGCCATAGCGCTCGGAGACCTCCTCGACGATGGCGAGCAGGACTTGGTCGTAACGGAGATTGCCCTCGCGCATGTACTTGAAGCCATCGCGATAGCCGTCGCCCATCACGCCGATCGGGAAGAGTGGCGCCAGGATGATGCAGTTGTTCCAGCGGGCGAAGGCCGAGAAGGCGTCGCGATAGCCGGTGAAGCCGCGGCCGGTGCCGTGCATCGCGACGATCAGCTCCGGCTTCTCGCCGCCTTCGCCCAGGCTCGGCGGGACATAGAGGCAATAGGGGAAGCGCGGATCGTGCTTCGACGAATAGATCGAGGTCGGCCCGTACTCGTAGAGCGCCTTGGCGCGGGCGGCCGCCTCGGTGTCGGGCTTGGCGGTCTGTTCGGCCACGGCGTTCACGGGCTTTCTCCTATGGCGAAATTATTGGCGCCAATTATGTCGCATGATATGGTTGGCTTCGCAACCAACTTCTTCCAGCCTGCGCGAATCCTGCTAGAGCCTTGTTTCGCTGCATTTTCCTCACGCGAACCGGTATTCACCTCGCTCGAAAATGCTTTAGAGAGCCTGCCATGACGTCCGAGCGGAAACGCAAGAACACCAGCACGCGGCGCGCCATGCTCGCCAACGAGATCGCGCAGGCGATCCGCCTGCGCGCGTTCAGGCCGGGCGAATGGCTGCGCCAGATCGACCTCGAGGAGCGCTTCCAGGCGACGCGTTTCGACGTGCGCAGCGCGCTCGACGAACTCGCCGTGCGCAAGACGATCGAGCACGTCCCGAACCGGGGCTACCGCGTCGCCGAGGTCGACCTGAAGACCTATGAGGAGATCCTCGCGACGCGGATCATTCTGGAGCGGGCCACGGCCGAAGGCATCGTCGCGCAGATCGACGACGCCGCGATCGCGCGGCTGGACGCGCTGGCGGCGCAGTTCTCCGCCGCGGTCACGACCGGGAGCCGGACCGAGCAGAGCGAGATCAACCGCGCCTTCCATCAATTCATGTACTCCTTCTGCGGCAATGCCGTGTTGGAGGAGATGATCTGGGGCCTGCGGGACCGCGGGCGCGGCTCGCAGATCACGGTGTGGAGCTCGCATGAACTGCTCCAGAAGAGCGACCGCGAGCATTACGAGATGATGGCGGCCCTGAAGGCGCGCGATGCGGGGCGGCTGGCGACCCTGATCGCGACCCATATCATCAAGGGCGCGCCCGTCGGTCCGGCCCCGGTCGAGCCGGCCTAAGCGCCGCCGTCATCTGGCGACGGAGACCTCCCAGAGGCGCGGCTTCGAGGCGACCCACGGCGCGAAGCCCTGCAGGCGCTTCGAGACGACGGCCGTGTCGACCTGATTGTAGAGGAAGATCAGCGGCGCATCGGCCAGCATCATCACGTGGAGCTGGTCGAAGATCTTGCGGCGCTCGGCCTCGTCACTGACCAGCGTCGCCTTCTCGATCAGCGCATCCGCCTCGCGATTGTCCCAGACCTTGGAGGGCAGTTTGTCCTTCGGGCCGGAGAACTGGTTGTAGCTCTGGGCCGGGTCGATGCGGGCAGAATAGCTGAAGGACATCATCTGGTAGTTGCCCTTCGAGAAGCGGTCGAGCTGGGTCGCCCATTCCAGGATCTCGATATCGGCCTTGATGCCGGCGGCCTGCAGCATCGCCTGCGCCATGATCGCGATCGGATAGCTCGGCACGGTCGAGCGCTTGTTGGCGATCAGCCTGATCGTCTCGCCCTTGTAGCCGGCCTCCGCCAAGAGCTTCTTCACGCGTGTGGGATCGTGCGTGTAGCGCTTCTTCTGGACCTCGTCGTAATAGGGCGAGGTGACATAGACCGCCGAGTTGTTGACCTTGCCGAGCCCGTTCGAGACGGCGCCGACGATCTCGTCCTGGTCGAAGGCCGCAACGATGGCCTGGCGCATGCGGACGTCGCTGAGCAGCGGGTCGCGGCTCTGGAGCAGGATGCCGTGCTTGGTGGCGCTCGGCGCCGTCAGCACCTGCAGGCCGCTCTTCTTCATCTCCGGCACGTCCTCGTCCGGCACGTCGGCAACGTCGAGCGCGCCCGACATCAGGCCGGCCTTGACCGTCGCGCCGTCCGCGATGGCGAGGAACTTGACCTCGGCCGCGAGCGGGCGCTTGGAGCCGACATAGCCGTCGCGCCTGTCGCCTGCTGGAGACAGATAGGCATCGAAGCGCTTGAGCAGGACGAATTCGCCGCGACGCCAGTCGGCGAGCTGGAACGGGCCGGTGCCGACCGGCTTGTCCCAGCTGCCATCGGCTTTCAGCGAATCCTTGTGCAGGATCGCGACCATGGCGCAGTCGGTGCGGGCCATGGTGTCCAGGAAGAGCGCGCTCGGCTTCTCCAGCTTCATCACGAAGGTCGCGGCATCGGGCGCGGTCGCTTCCGTGACCTTGAGGCCGATGCGGCCGTCGAATTCCGGCTTGCAGCGCCAGTCGGTCTTCGCGTCCATGTAGCGGTTCCAGCTCCACAGCACGTCGGCCGAGGTCATCTCGGCGCCGTTATGGAACTTCACGCCCTTCCTGAGGCGGAAGGTGTAGGTCAGCCCGTCCGGCGAGACGTCGATGGTCTCGGCGAGGAGGGGTGCGACGGCACCGTTCTCGCGATAGCCGACAAGGCCCTCGACCATGTGCAGCACCACGGCATCGGTGTTGTCGTCGCGATTGACGCCCGGATTGGTCGAGCGGATGTCGGCATTCAGCGCGACATTGATGGTCTGAGCCTGCGCCGCGCCACAGAAGAGCGCGAGCGCCAGGGCAGAGGCCGAAAAGCGGATCATTCCCGTTCCCTCGTTATCGTGTCGTCCGGGCATGCCCCATGGGGCATGCCGCGCTGTCGGATATCGCGAAGGCGAGGTGGCGGCCTTACTGGCCGGTGCTGACTTCCCAGGCGCGGGGCAGCGAGCTCAGCGTCGAGACATAGCCCTGGGTCTTGGCGCCCATCGCGCCGCCGACGATGCCGTTATAGAGCATCACCATCGGCACTTCGGCGATGAAGCGCTTGTGCAATTCGTCGAAGATCTTCTGACGCTCGGCCTTGTCGTTCACGACCATGGACTTGTCGAGCAGGGCCTGCACCTCGGGATTGTCCCAGAGTTTGCGCGGCTGCTTGTCCTTCGGGCCGGTCATCGACTCGTAGCTCAGCGCGGGGTCCATGCGGCCCGAATAGGGGAAGGCCTGCATCTGGTAGTTGCCCTTGCTGTAGCGGTCGAGCTGCGTCGCCCATTCCAGCACCTCGATCTCGACATTGAGGCCGATCGCCTGGAGCATCTGCTGGGCGACGACGGCGGCGTCGAAGCTCTCGGGATAGCGCTTGTTGGCAAGCATCACGATCTTCTCGCCCTTGTAGCCGGCCTCCGCGAGGAGCTTCTTGGCGGTGGCGGGATCGTATTTCCAGCCCTGCTTCTGGACCGGGCCGTAATAGGCGGAGAGCGCCGGCACGATCGAGTTGTTGGGCGAGCCGATGCCGTCGGTCACGGCGCCGACCAGCTCCTTGGAATCGATCGCGGCGGCGATCGCCTGGCGCAGCTTGACGTTCTGCAGCAGCGGGTCGCGCGTCTGGATGATCAGGCCGACGAGGCCCATGCTGGTGACGACCGAGGTCTTGACCTTGTCGTTCTTCTTGAGCTCGGCGATGTCGGTATTGGCGATATCCGGGACGACGTCGATATCGCCCTTCAGCAGGGCGGCCTTGGCGGTCGAGTTGTCGGGGATGACGAGGAAGCGGACCTCGTCGACCAGCGGCTTCTTGGCGCCGGTCAGGCCGTCGATCTTGCCGGGCAGCGAGGCATAGTCGGCGAAGCGCTCCAGCTTGATGTACTCGCCGCGCTTCCATTCCGCGAACTTGAACGGGCCGGTGCCGACCGGCTTGTCGAAGGCGCCGTCGGCCTTGATCGAATCCTTGTGCAGGATGCCGGTCATCGCGCAGTCGGTGCGGGCCAACGCCGAGAGGAAGAGCGCGCTCGGCTTGTCCAGCTCGAAGACGACGGTCTTGTCGTTCGGCGCCGAGATCTTCTCGACCTTGACCTGGCCGCGGCCGTCGAATTCCGAAAGGCAGCGCCAGTCGGTCTTCGGGTCCATGTAGCGGTTCCAGCTCCAGAGCACGTCGGCCGCGGTCAGCGGGGCGCCGTTATGGAACTTCACGCCCTGGCGGAGCGTGAAGGTATAGCTCTTGCCGTCCGGGGAGATGTCGATCTTCTCGGCCAGCAGCGGCTTCGGCAGCGCATCCTCGCCATAGGCGACGAGGCCCTCGACCATCTGCACGACCACGCCGTCGGTATTGGCGTCGCGGTTGACGCCCGGATTGATCGAGCGGATGTCGGCGCGCAGCTGGATCTTGAGCGCGCTCGCCCCGGCGGCCTGGACGAGGCCGCCGCACAGGAGCGCGGCGGCAAGGGCGGTGGTGGTTGTTCGGCGCATCATGTTCCCCTGTTGTTTTTTCGGTTGTGACGCGATGTCGGTGCGGGATTATTCCGCTGCTTCGGCGAGCAGCACGGGATCCTCGGTCAGGCTGTAGCGGGTGAAGACGCGGTTCTGGGCCGGCAGCGGCGCGACCTCCATGATCCCCTTGGCCGGCTGCATGATCACCATGGCGACCGTGGCCGAGAGGTTGCCCTGCTCGTTCGGGCGGGCCGGGCGGCAGACCGAATAGGGCGAGAGGAAATCGTCGAAGAAGGCCTGCTTGAGATCGTCGACGGTCAGCTTGCGGCCGGCCTCGTCGAGCAGCTTGCGGACGCGCCAGTCGCGATAGAAGCTCTCCGGCACGCGCGGGATGCCGGTGTCCTTGATCTTGGTCAGCGCGATCTGCCCGACCCAGTGGTTGGCGTGAACGATCATGCCGTCCTGCGGATAGAGCGGGAAGGCTTCGTCCGGGGCGCATTCGAAATCGATGCCGAAGCCCTTCACGGTCGAGAGCATCATGTTGTTCGAGCAGGCCTTGGGCGTGGTCGCGACGGCCTTGATCGCGAAGGCGAGATGCTCCTGCTCCAGCACCTTGCGGCGGATCAGGGCGAGCGGCACGCCGGCCTGGGTAAAGTCACGCTCGGATTCGAGATAGTTGGCGGTGATCGAGATGCCGGCCGCGTTCATGCCGCAGCGGGCGAGGCCGCCGGCCTCGACGAAGGTCAGGAAATCCGGGCCGTCGTCGCGGCGCACGCGCAGCACGATCGCCGTTTCCGCGCATTCGGCCTTCCAGTCCCAGTTCTGGCCGTGGATCAGCTCACCCGAGGCGCTGCGCTCCGGCAGGATGATCGCGCCGGTGCAGCCGTCGTCGAGCTCTTCCTGGGCCTCGACCGGCTTGTTCTTGACGAGGCGGGCCTTGGCGATGACCTCGGTGCGCGCATTGACCATGACGATGTCTTCGAGCGCGACGCCGGCGCCATCGGCGATGCCGCGCATCTCCTCGATGTAATGCGCGCCGAAGGCCTCGATCTCCTTGGCGAACTCGGCGATCAGCGCCGACTTGGCCTTGGCGTCGTAACCGAGCTCGCCGAGCTGGCCGCCATAGAGCTCGATCGAGCGCTTCACACGGCCCGGAACGGCCGCGCCGTGCTGGCGGCCGCGCTTATAAGGGGTGCCGGATACATCGACGAAGGGGCAGGGCTGGACCATGGCGCATATCTTTCCGGTATGCTGACAGGAGATCGTGCTATAGTGTATTTCATCATCAACTAAAACAATCAAGGGCCTTTCCCGATGGCGGCGCCGACCCGGCTGCAACAGGAGATCGCCGAACGCATCCTGCAGCTCGTGCGCGACGATGCGCTGGCGGCCGGTGCCTGGCTCAACGAGAACGCGACGGCGAAGCGGCTCGGCGTCTCGCGCACGCCGGTGCGTGCCGCGCTGGATCATCTCGCCGAGCAGGGCGTGGTGCGCCGGCACCTCAACAAGGGCATCGAACTGATCCAGCTGCCGGTGGCGAACGAGAGCGCCCGCCCGCCGGAGACCCTGGACCTCGCGATGGTGAGGCTGGCGCGCGAGCGCGAGAACGGCCTGCTGCCGGACGAGGTTTCGGAGCTGGAGGTGATGCGGCGCTACGAGCTCGGCCGGCCCGAGGCCCAGAAGCTGCTCGCGCGGCTGGCCGATCTCGACATGGTCGAGCGCAAGCCGGGCTATGGCTGGCGTTTCCTGCATGAGCCGCGCGACCAGCGCCTGCGCGACGAGAGTTATCGTTTCCGTCTGCTGATCGAGCCGATGGTCATGCTGGAGCCTGGCTTCCAGCTCGATCCCGGCTGGATCGCCGAGATGCGGGCGCGGCATGTCGAGGCGCTCAAGCGGCCCTGGCGGGAAGCGTCGAGCATCGCCTTCTACGAGATGAACGCCGATTTCCACGAGGGGCTGGCGGCGGCCACCGGCAACCGCTTCTTCCATTCGGCGATGCGGCGCCAGAACCAGCTCCGGCGCCTGTCGAATTATGACTGGGACCAGGGCATGGAGCGCGTGCGGGTGAACTGCACCGAGCATATGGCCATGCTCGACCATCTGGAGGCCGGCGAGAACGAGGTCGCCTCGGCGCTGATGCGCAGCCATCTGCTGCGCGCGAGCAAGCTCAGGCGGATGAGCAAGGTGGACGGCGCGGAGGGCTGACGCAGCGTCGCCCGTTCATCGGATGGCGGCCTTGCCGTCGCGGTGGTTGACCTCGCGGCGATTTGGGCCAGCAATGGCCGATATCCCGAATCCGACAGGTCGCGTGCCATGACGATCCATCAGCCTCCGCAAGCCATCGATCCCGCCAAGCTCGACAAGCTGGCCGAAGTGGCCATCCGCGTCGGCCTCAATCTCCAGCCGGGGCAGGACCTGTTCCTGACCGCACCCGTCGCGGCGCTGCCGCTGGTGCGACGCATCGCCGAGCACGCCTACAAGGCGGGCGCCGGCATCGTCACGCCGATGCTGGCCGACGAGGAGGTGACGCTGGCGCGCTACCGCTTTGCGCCGGATGCGAGCTTCGACAAGGCGCCGGCCTGGCTCTACAAGGGCGTCGCCGAGGCCTTTTCCGCCAATACCGCGCGGCTCGCGATCGTCGGCGACAATCCGATGCTGCTGGCGAACGAGGACCCGGCCAAGGTCGGGCGTGCCAGCAAGGCGAATTCGCTGGCCTATCAGCCGGCGCTGGAGAAGATCGCCGGCTTCGACATCAACTGGAACATCCTGGCCTTTCCGAGCGCGGCCTGGGCCCGGCAGGTGTTTCCCGATGATGCCGAGGAGGTCGCGGTCGGCAAGCTGGCGGAGGCGATCTTCTCGGCTTCGCGCATCGATCAGGCCGATCCGGTCGCGGCCTGGGCCGCGCATAACGCGGCGCTGCGGGCGCGGCGCGACTGGCTGAACGGCCAGCGCTTCGCCGCGCTGCATTTCACCGGGCCCGGCACCGATCTCACGGTGGGACTTGCCGATGGTCATGACTGGCAGGGCGGCGCCTCGCCGGCCAAGAACGGCATCGTCTGCAACCCGAATATCCCGACCGAAGAGGTCTTCACCACGCCGCATGCGCGCCGGGTCGAGGGCCATGTCTCCAGCACCAAGCCGCTCTCCTATCAGGGTTCGCTGATCGACGAGATTCAGGTGCGCTTCGAGGGCGGGCGGATCGTCGAGGCCAAGGCCTCGCGCGGCGAGGCGGTGCTGAACAAGGTGCTCGACACTGACGAGGGCGCGCGCCGGCTCGGCGAAGTCGCGCTGGTGCCGCATTCCTCGCCGATCTCGAAAAGCGGTATCCTGTTCTACAACACGCTCTTCGACGAGAACGCGTCCTGCCATATCGCGCTCGGGCAGTGCTATTCGAAATGCTTCGTCGACGGCGCGAACCTGACGCCGGAGCAGATCGCGGCGCAAGGCGGCAACAAGAGCCTGATTCATATCGACTGGATGATCGGCTCCGGCGAGGTCGATATCGACGGCGTCCACGCGGATGGTCGCCGCGTGCCGGTGTTCCGCAAGGGCGAGTGGGCCTGAGCGGCTCGGGCCGCGTCAGCCCGCGTTCGCCCGGAGCCAGTCTCCCAGCGATGGGCGGTGATGCCCGTCACGCCCGGTCGTGGCGGGGGCTGCGACCATCGCGTTGAGCACGGCTTCCTGCGTCGCTTCAGTGGCGGCGCGGAAGAGCGTGTCGATGCGGTTCTCGTTGAGCGCGCGCAATGGCACGAGGTCATCAGGCTGATCGTGATCGACGGGACAGGCCGTGGTGAAGGCGACGGCGATGTCGCCGCTGCCATTGCCCCAGAAGGCACCGAGCCGGGCGAGGCCGGCGCCGCCACGCCGCGCGACGCGGTGGAGCTGCCGCGATTCCAGCGGCACGTCGGTGGCGATGACCAGGATGACCGAGCCGCGCTCGTTCTGCGGTTTCGCCTCCGGCGGAACCGGGCGGCGGCCATCGGGCAGGACGAGATCGCCGGCATTGCCGAAATTGGCGAGCGCCAGCAGGCCGAGCGTATGCTCCACACCGTCAAGAGCGAAGCGGCGCGAGGCCGTGCCGATGCCGCCCTTGAAGCCGAAGGCGCTCATGCCGGTGCCGGCGCCGACGGCGCCTTCCGTGACAGGGCCGGACGTGGCGGCATCGAGCGCGCCGAAGGCGTGGGCCCCGGTCAGCGCGCGGGCGCGGATGTCGGAGAGATAGCCGTCATTGCATTCGAGCACGACCGGATTGACCGTGCCGGTCTGCCGGCCGATGTCCGGATTGGCGGCGAGCGCGCGCGTCACCAGCGCGTCGAAGCCGGTACCGACGGCAAGCGTGTTGCCGAGCAGGAGCGGCGTCTCGATCTGGCCGAGCTCGGCGAGCTGCATCAGCCCGGCGCTCTTGCCGAAGCCGTTGATGACATCGACCGCGGCGCGCACCTTCCGGCGGAAGAGGTTGCCGTCATGTGGCAACAGGGCCGTGAAGCCGGTTCGCAGGTCGCCCTCGTTCAGGGTGGTATGCCCGAGCTTGACGCCGGGCACGTCGGTGATCGCGTTGAGCGGGCCGGGCTGCTGGATGCCGCAGGTGAGGCCGAAATCGCGAAGGCGCTGGGTCATGGCGTGGTCCGGTAAGGCTGTGGCATCGGCCCGAAAAGTGGTGCGCGGTTTTCGGGGAAAGCCGATGCCAAATCAAAAAGTTCGGATCAGCGTGGCAGGCTCGTGCCGAGCCCCTGCTTGCGGGCTTTCTCGACGACGAGATGGGCGAGCGCGAGATCGGCCAGCGCGACGCCGCGGAAGCAGAAGAAGGAACGGCTTGTCGGTGCTGTCGGGTGCGGCGCGGCGGCCAGTTCCGCCATGTCATGGCCAAAGCTGACGGTCGTGACCGGGTTGCCGGCGGCGTCATAGGGCGCGCGCGACTGCTCCAGACTGTCGGTGGCGAGGATATCGAAGGCCGGCAGCGTCTCCGGCAGCCAGCTCCGGCCGGTATCGACGGCGGCGGCGAAGGCGATGGGTTTCAGGCGTCGCGCATCGAGAAACGGCGTCATGCCCGGGCCGCCCGGCACCATCGAGATCACGATATCGCTCTGCGCCAGCAGGGCGTCGGCATCATCAAGCACCTGCGCCGTGAGGCCGGCCCCGCGCGCCGTCTCCGCGAGCCGTTCGGCCGAGGCGCGGCTGCGGCTCATCGCGAGCGCTGTCGTCAGGTCGGGATAAAGCGCGCGGAAAGCGGCGAGATGGGCATGGGCCTGCAAGCCGCAGCCGACGAAGCCGATGGTGCGGGGCGCGGCCGGCGCGAGGCGCGAGGCGGCAGCGGCGGTGATCGCGGCGGTGCGGATCAGCGTGATCTCGTCGCCGTCGAGGATCGCGCGCGGCATGCCCGTCGCATAGTCGTTCAGGCAGATTAGCGCGCTGACGGCGGGCAGCGCCGAGCCTGCCGCGACCGGCGCCATCGCGACCCATTTCACCGTGGCGATCTGCCGGGCGGAGGAGGCGGCCGTCATCGCCTGGAAGCCGTGTCCCGGCCCAAGCATCAGCGCCGTCTTCGGGATGCTCCGGTCCAGCCCGGCGGCATGGTCGCGAAAGCCTTGCAGAACAGCCTCGCGCGCCTCGTCCGGCGAGATCGCCAGCGCCCGCACGTCGTCGCGCGAAAGATACAGCAGGCTGTCGCTCATCCGGGGCTCTCCATGACGCGGGCCAAGACCCGAAGCGGCATGGAAGCCGGGATACAGCGTGGCCGGAGCGGCGTCGAGGCGCGCGCCGTCGCTCACGTTACGGAAGGAAAACGCAGTCACAGGATTGACATCTTTCTTAACTGGCGTATTTTCCCTCTTATTGCAACTCAAGTTCCATTTTTTGGAACTAACAAGGTTGATCGCGATGTCGATCCTGTCGTCGGCCGTGGATGTGCTGCGCTGCTTCTCCAGCACACGCCATGATGTGACGGTTACGGATCTGGTCACGCTGCTGGGCATGCCGAAGAGCAATGCCTCGCGCCTGCTCCGGGCGATGCGCGACGAGGGGCTGCTGGAGACGGTCGGCGAGAGCAAGCGCTACCGGCCCTCGCTCCTGCTCAATCAGGTCGGTCATCTCTATCGTTTCGCCGCATCGCTGATCGACCGCGCGGATGCCGTGGTCGGCGGAATCTCCGACCGGATCGGCCATACCGGCTATGTCAGCGTCCGCCGCGGCACCGAGATCGTCGCGGTGACCGCCCATCCCGGCCGCCATGCGCTCCGGGTCGTCACCTCGATCGGCGATCGCATCCCCGCCTTCGCGTCCAGCACCGGCCGAGCCCTGCTGGCGCGCCTGCCTGACGACCAGATCCGCGCGCTCTATCCGGCCGGTTTCACCTCCCCATCCGAGACTGCGCCGCGCGACATGGACGACCTGCTGGGCCGTCTCGCCCGCATCCGCGGCGAGGGCTTCGCCGAATCCCGCGACGAGGCGGTGCGCGGCGTGCGCGCGCTTTCGGTCGCGGTCGGCGATCCCGCGACCGGCGACGAGGTCGCGCTCTGCCTGTCGTTCCCGGCCGCGACGGTCGAGCCGGCCGAGCGCGTCGCCATCATCCGCTCGCTCGGGGAGGGCGCCGCCGAGATCGCGGCCCTGACCCATGACAACCGCTTCTACCCCTTGAACCTCTCAATCGCGGAGACCGCTCCATGAGCAATCGTTGGCGTATCGGCTTCGACATCGGCGGCACCTTCACCGACTTCATCCTCTACGATTCGCAGGAGCGTTCGGTCCGGCTGCACAAGCGCCTGACCACGCCGCATGACCCTTCCGAAGCGGCGCTGATCGGCCTCGGCGAACTCACCGAGATGGCCGGAATCACGCTGGCCGATGTCGGCGACATCGTCCACGGCACGACGCTCGTCACCAATGCCGTGATCGAGCGCAAGGGCTCGAAGCTCGGCCTGATCACCACCAGAGGCTTCCGCGACATCCTCGAAATGGGCACGGAGCAGCGCTACGACATCTACGACCTGTTCCTGACCTTCCCCGATCCGCTGGTCTCGCGCGAGCACCGCCTCGAAGTGGCCGAGCGCATCGACCGCGATGGCAATGTGGTCACCGCGCTCGATGCGGACGCCGTGCGCAAGGCCGCCCGTGAGCTTGAAGCCGCCGGTTGCGAGGCGATCGCGGTCTGCTTCCTCAACAGCTACCGCAATCCCGCGCATGAGCAGGGGGCCGGCCGCATCGTCCGCGAGACCTGCCCGGAGCTGACCGTCTCGCTGTCGAGCGAGGTCGTGGCCGAGATCTGGGAATACCAGCGCTTCGTCACCACCGCTGCGAACGCTTATGTCCAGCCGCTGATGCGCCGCTACCTTCACCGGCTGGAGCGCGAGCTTGCGGCGCGCGCCTTCACCGGTTCACTCCGGCTGATGCATTCGGCCGGCGGTCTCGTCTCGCCCGAGACGGCGCGCACCTTCCCGATCCGCCTGCTGGAGAGCGGCCCGGCCGGCGGCGGCCTCGCTACGGCCCTGTTCGGCGAGCTTGCCGGCCATAAGGACGTGATCTCCTTCGACATGGGCGGCACCACCGCCAAGGCCTGCATGATCGAGGACGGCCGCGCCGAGATCGCGCCGATGCTCGAAGCCGGCCGCGTCAACCGCTTCGCCAAGGGGTCCGGCCTGCCGATCAAGGCGCCCGTCATCGACATGATCGAGATCGGCGCCGGCGGCGGCTCGATCGCGGCGATCGACGAGGTCGGCCTGCTCAAGGTCGGCCCGCATTCGGCCGGCTCCGACCCCGGCCCGGCCTGCTACGGCATGGGCGGCGTGAAGCCGACCGTGACCGACGCCAATCTCGTGCTCGGCTATTACGACCCCACCTTCTTCCTGGGCGGGCGCATGGCGCTCGACCTTGAAGCCGCGCGCAAGGCCGTCTCGACCGTTGCCGCGCCGCTCGGCCTCTCGATCGAGGAAGCCGCCTGGGGCATCCACAAGGTCGTGGTCGAGAGCATGGGCGCCGCCGCCCGCGTCCATCTCGTCGAGAAGGGCAAGGACCCTCGCCATTACGCCATGGTCGGCTTCGGCGGCGCCGGCCCGGCCCATGCCGTCGACGTCGCCCGCGTGCTTGGCGTCAGGCAGGTCATCATCCCGCCCGCTTCCGGCGCGGCTTCCGCGCTCGGCTTCCTCGCCGCGCCGCTCTCCTTCGACATGGTGCGTTCGCTGCCGGTCGAGTTCTCCGAGGGCTTCGATGCGGCCGCCGTCAATGCCGTGCTCAGCGATCTCGAGGTCGAGGGCCGCAAGCACCTGACCGAGGCCGGGGTGAAGCCCGCCGACGTCACGGTCGAGCGCACGGCCGATATGCGCCTCGTCGGCCAGATGCACGACATCTCCGTGCCGCTGCCGGCCGGGACGATCGATGCGTCGAGCCTGGAGGCCATCCGCGCGGCCTTCAGCAAGGCCTATTCCGCCCGCTACACCTCGGTCTATGAAGGCGCCCGGCTGGAGGCGATCAACTTCCGCGTCCGCTGCGCCGGCCCGGTGCCGATGCTCTCGCTTTCCGGCGCGGCCGGCGGCGGCGACGCCACCAACAAGATCAAGGGCACCCGCAAGGCCTGGTTCGAGGGCGGCTGGAGCGAGGCTTCGGTCTATGACCGCTACGCCCTGCGCTCCGGCGACACCGTCAAGGGGCCGGCGATCATCGAGGAGCGCGAGTCGACCACGATCGTGCCGCCCGGCGACAGCGTCAGCATCGACGACGTCCTGAACCTGATCGTCCATGTCGCCCAGCCGAACGCGGCCGAGACGACGATCACCGCCGACATGCCGCTGGCCGAGGCCGCGCGCCGGATCGAGGCCGATCCGATCTCGCTGGAGATCATGTGGAGCCGGATGATCAACGTCGTCGAGGAGATGTGGCTGACCGTCTGCCGCACCGCCTTCTCGCTGGTGATCTCGGAAGCGCAGGACTTCGCCTGCGAATTGCTCGACCCCGAAGGCGAGACGCTGGCGCATTCGCCCCGCGCCATGCCGGTGTTCAACCTGACGCTGCCGCGCGCGGTCAAGGCGCTGCTGGAGCGCTACCCGGCCGAGACGCTGAAGCCCGGCGACGTGCTCATCACCAACGACCCCTGGCTCTGCGCCGGCCATCTCTTCGATATCGCGGTGGTGACGCCGGTCTTCCTTGGCAACCGCGTCGTCGGCCTGATGGGTACGGTCGGCCATGTCTCGGATATCGGCGGCACCAAGGATTCGCTCCGGGCCCGCGAGATCTACGAGGAAGGCTTCCAGATCCCGCCGATGAAGCTCTACGAGGCCGGCCGGATCAACGAGACGCTGGTGCGCCTGCTCGGTGAGAACGTGCGCAATTCCGAGCAGGTGCTCGGCGACCTGCATTCCTTCGTCGCGGCCAACGCGATCGGCGCCGAGCGCCTGCAATCCTTCCTGACCGATTACGGCATGCAGGACCTCCGGGCGCTCGCCCATGTCGTGCAAAGCCGGTCGGAGAAGGCGATGCGCGAGGCGATCCGCGCGCTGCCGGACGGCGTCTATCACGGCACGGTCTCGAACAACCCGCTGGGCACGCCGATGACCTATCCGCTGGCGCTGACGGTGAAGGACGACACGATCCATCTCGATTTCGCCGGTGCTCCGCCGCAGCTGGCGCAGGGCGGGCTGAACTGCACGCTCAACTACACGATGGCGCATGCGACCTATCCGTTGAAATGCATGCTGACGCCGTCGGTGCGCGGCAATGCCGGCTGCTACCGCGCCTTCTCGATCGATGCGCCGAAGGGCTCGATCCTGAACTGCGACAAGCCGCTGGCGGTGAACCTGCGCACGCGCACCGGCTGGTATCTGGCGCCGAATATCTTCCGCGCGCTCTCCAAGGCGGCGCCGAAGCAGGTCCAGGCCTTCACCGGCCTGCCCGTCGCGGCGAGCGTCTATGGTCGCGACGCCGCTGGCGAGACCTATTCCGACATGCTCTTCGTCGGGGGCGGCCAGGGTGGTTCGGCCCAGGGCGACGGCAAGTCCGGTCTGCTCTACCCGACTTCCGCCGCGAACACCTCGATCGAGACCTTCGAATCGCGCGTTCCGGTGCTGGTGGTCGAGAAGACCTATCTCACCGACTCCGGCGGCGCCGGCCAGCATCGCGGCGGCCTCGGACAGCGCGTGCGCCTGCGCAAGCTCTCCGATGATGGCCTGCCGACGCTGGTCTCGCTCTATCCGGAAGGGGTCAACAACCCGATCCCGGGCCTGTTCGGCGGCAAGGCCGGCGGCGGCGCGTCCGGCCGGGTGATCGACGAGCAGGGTCAGGTGCTGAAGGACGTCGGCACCGGCGATCTCGTCCAGGTGCGGCAGCCGCAGGAGATCGTCGAGCTCGTGCTCGCCGGTGGCGCTGGCTACGGCCCGGCTGCCGAGCGCTCGCGGGAGGCGATCGCCCGCGACATCGCGCTCGGGCTGGTCTCGCCGGACGCCGCCAAGCGCGATTACGGCGTGCAGGGCGCGCATGCCACGCAGGATGTCGGTGAGGCCAAGGCCGGCATCCTGGTCGCCTGAGCCGCAGGGATCACAACGCACACGCCCGACAGGGGCCAATAAGGGGACAGAGGCATGACCAATCCAACTGAGGGGGTGCCTCAGAAGCACCCCAGCCTGTTCGAGCCGGCGACGCTCTTGCTCATCGCCGTGCTCTGCGTCTTCGGCGCGATCATCGGCATGCAGCTTCTGGTGTCGCTCGGCATCACCGCCAACACCTCGCTGATCGGGGCGCTCGCCGCCATGGCGCTGGCGCGCGTGCCGCTCGCGATCTTCGCCCGCTACCGCTCGATCCATGTGCAGAACCTAGCCCAGAGCGCGATCTCCTCGGCGACGTTCGGCGCCGCGAACAGCCTGCTTCTGCCGGTCGGCATTCCCTGGCTGCTCGGCCGGCCGGACCTCGTCCTGCCGATGCTGGCGGGCGCCTTCTTCGCCATGCTGCTCGATGCCTATCTGCTCTATCGGATGTTCGATTCCCGCGTCTTCCCGGCGACGGGCGCCTGGCCTCCGGGCGTCGCCGCCGCCGAGGCGATCAAGGCCGGCGACGAGGGTGGGCGCAAGGCGGTGCTGATGGGCATTGGCTTTGGTACCGGCATCGCCGCCTCCTTCGTCAAGATTCCGCTGGCCTGGATCGGCTTCGCCGGCTCGACCGCCGTCTCCGGCATCCCGATGTCGGCCTTCGGCGTCGCCTTCATCGGCAATATCTGGGCGCTGCTGATGTTCGGCATCGGCCTCTTGCTGCGCGGCTATTCCGGCCAGCTCTTCAGCGGTCCGACCTTCGCGAACCTCATTCCCAAGGGCGACCTGATGGCCGCCTATATTCCGCATGGCTTCATGATCGGCGCCGGCTTGGTGGCGCTCTTGCAGGTCGCGCTGCTGCTGTTCCGTCGCGGCGAGGGCAAGGCCGATGAGGCCAGGGCCGGCGTCAGCGATGCCGAGGTGAAGCGGGCGCTTGGGCTCGGAACCGTCGGCTATCTCGCGATCGCCGTGTTCATCGCCGTGGTCGGCGGGCTGATGAGCGACATGTCGGTGGGCATGCTGATCCTGTTCGTGCTCTACGCCGCCTTCGCGGCCTATGTGCATGAATTGATCGTCGGCCTCGCCGCGATGCATTCCGGCTGGTTCCCGGCCTTCGCGGTGGCGCTGATCACGCTGATCATCGGCATGCTCTTGGGCTTCCCGATGCCGGCGCTCGCGCTGCTCGTCGGCTTCTCGGCCGCGACCGGCCCGGCCTTCGCCGATATGGGCTACGACCTGAAGGCCGGCTATCTGCTGCGCGGTAACGGTGCCAACCCTGCTTTCGAGCTGGAGGGCCGCCGCCAGCAGCTCTTCGCCGCGATGTTCGCCTTCGTCGTGGCGGGCGCGGTGGTTCTGGTCTCCTACCAGTCCTTCTTCGACCAGAACCTCGTCGCTCCCGTGAACAAGGTCTATGCCGCGACGATCAAGGCCGGCGTGGCTGATGGCGTCGCCTGGCAGCTCTTCATCTGGGCGATCCCCGGCGCGATCCTGCAGTTCATCGGTGGGCCGAAGCGGCAGATCGGCGTGCTCTTCGCCACCGGCCTCTTGATCAACTTCCCGATGGCGGGCTGGGCGGTGCTGGCGGGCATCCTTTGCCGGATCGTCTGGGAGAAGCTGCGCGGCGCGAGCGGCGAGGGCGACATGGAGGTCTTTGCCGCGGGCGTCATCGCGGGCGACGCGATCTTCTCCTTCTTCGACTCCGTCTCGAAGAATTTCTGGAAGCGTTGAACGAGACAGGCCTCGGGGCGACCGTCCCGAGGCCTTTTCATTGCGAAAGGGGTGGGGCGCCATGAGCAAGCTGGGTACGCTGACCATCGGCCAGGCGCCGCGCGCCGACATCACGCCGATCCTCGACGACGTGCTAGATGCGCGCCTGCCGCGCCGCCATGCCGGCGTGCTGGACGGCTTGAGCCGTGCCGAGATCGAGCGCGGTTTCGCGGCCGAGGCCGGAAAGCCAGTGCTGATCACCAAACTGCTCGACGGCAGCGCGGTGATCATCGACCGCGCCCGTACCGAGAGGGCGGCGCAGAGCAAGCTCGCCATGCTGGAGGCCGAGGGCTGCACCACCATCCTGATGCTCTGTACCGGGCATTTCGAGAGCCTGAGGACGCAGACAGCGCGATTGATCGAGCCGGACCGCATCCTGCCGCCGACCGTGGCGGCGCTGGTGCAGGGCGCCCAGCTCGGCATCATCGTGCCGCTGGCCGAGCAGATTGCGTCCGAAGCCGGGAAATGGGCACCGCTCGGGCGCGCGCCGCTCTATGCCGCCGCCTCGCCCTATAATGGTGGCGGGGCTTCCGTATCGGAGGCGGCGCGCGATCTCGCCCGGCGCGGGGCGCAGATCCTGCTGATGGATTGCATGGGCTTCGTCGAGCGGCATCGCCGCGAGGCGAGGGAAGCCGGGCTGCCGGTCATCCTCTCCAACAGCCTGATCGCCAAGCTGATCTCCGAGATCACCTGACCACAGACGCCGACGCAAAAGAAAAGGCCGCCCGAGGGCGGCCTTTCGCGTCTGCAAAGGAGCAGGTCTCACTTCGGCGCGAAGACGCCGACGCTGCTCGCCGTGATGTCGAAGGAGAGCGTGGCGACGACGGCCGCGCCGCACCATTTCGAACGGCCGCTGGCGGTCGTGATGCCGCGCGGATCGGCCGTCAGCGCGAAGCACTCGGTCTTCGACAACGTGGTGTCGTGATAGCGCACGTCGGCCGTGATGTTCTTCCAGTTATAGGACACGCCGGCATTCCAGTAGGTGTAGTCGGGCAGGTTCGTCGGCGGCACGGTTGACCAGATCGCGAGATTGGTGGTGCCGAGCCAGTAATGGCCGAGCTCGCCGGAGACCGAGAGACCTTCCAGGAAGGGTAGATTGTACTTGGCGGTCACCGAGGCGTAAGTGCCGCTCGCGCCCGTGCCGAGCCAGTCCCAGGCGTAGTAGACATTGGCACCGAGCGTCAGGGTTTCCGCAAAGGTGTAGGAGACCTTGCCGTAGACCTCGGTGTAATCCGTGTTCTTCGGCGTCCAGAACACGCCGGCGGTGTCGATGAACTGCTTCTCGCTCGGGTAATAGTACTGCATCACGCCGAGGTCGAAGGCGAGGTCGCCGAATTTCGGGCGGATGCCGCCGTAGAAGTCGATCTCGGCATCGGGACGCGTCGCGAGATCGACGCTGGCGCCGTAGACGCCGAGATAGAACAGGTTGTTGTAGATTTGCAGCTCGGCGCCGCCGCCGATGCCGGGCTTGCGGTCGGTCTGCGAGATGCCGCGGAAATTATAGTCGGTCTGGGCCTTCACATTGAGGGCGATGTCGAACCAGGTGATTGCCGGAACGACGGGGGCGGGTGGCGCGCCCTTCTTGCTCGGCAGGTCGGCGGCCTGGGCGCCGCTGATGCTGGCCGCCAAGGTTAGGCCCAGAATCGAGGAACGGAAGAGATCAGGCATCTGCAAAAACCCCTCGCCGCGCAGTGATCGCGCTGTCACGCCATCAAGCGGGTGGGGCCGGATTTCCCGCAAGGCGAGCTTTTGGGCTGATCGCACACGCAAAAAGCAAAGGCCCCCGAAACGGGGGCCTTCGCGCCTGCAAAAAAGGCAGTCCGGATTATCTGGCCGCTTGCGACAATTTTGTCACGGCCGAACCGGCGTCATTCGGATGCTTCAGCGCTGGACCGGCTGGCTGGCATAGACCGCCGTCGACTGGTCGAGGCTGGAGGTCCTGAGGCCGGTGGCGCGACGCGGCGGCAGCGGAGCGCTGGTGCTGGTCGGCTGAGCCGGAACGACCGAGACGACGGGGGCCGAAGCGGTGGTCATGCCCTGGTCGGCCGTGCCGCCGAAGGTCGGCATGAAGCTGAGCGCGCGCTGCAGGAACGGCTTGTCCTCGGACGGGGCGGCGGGAGCCGCCGGAACGACCGGGGTGGAGGAGGCGCTTGCCAGCACCGGCGCCTGCTGGGCATTGCCCGGCGTGACCTTGGCGAGCTGCGTGGCGGCGGGCGCCTCAGCCGGGCGCGGCGCCACGGCGGGCTTGGCTTCGACCGGCTTGGCGGGCTCCTCGACCGGCGCAGAGGCGACGGCGGCGAGAACGGCATCGTTATCGGCGGAGGCGGCGCGGACCGTCGTCCTGGTCTTGCCGGCATTGTCGAGCACCACGACGCGCGGGCCGGAGGCGAGCGCGTCCTCGCGGCTGATGCCGACATCGCGCGAGGCCCAGGAGGCCGAGCGGTTGAGGGCTTCGGAGCCGTTGGACGCGAGCGCGCGCTTGAACGAGGCGTGCTGGTCGCCGTCGTCATAGATCAGCTTGATCGCGGGCGTGCCCTTGGCGACGAGCGATGCGACCTGGACCTCGTCCTCGCGGCGCTTCTCCGCGACGGCGGCAGGCGCCTGGCCACCATTGAAGACGTAGCGGCCGCCGGCGACGGACACAGCCGGCTCGTCCTTCACGACCTCGAAATAGTCGGAGCCTTCCTTCAGGTTCTTCCAGAAGGCGATGTTCGGGTCGAGCCGGTGCTTGGCGAGGTTCTGCGCGGTCATCCGGAAGGGATAGGCCTGCATCTGCACGGCGCGCTGGCCGGCGTTCTGGGCCTCGCGCACCAGGGCGTAGATCTCGCCGATCTGGTCGTCCGTCATCGAATAGCAGCCAGCCGAGGAGCAGGCGCCGTGCACCATCAGGTGTGCGCCGGTGCGGCCATAGGAGCGGTCATAGGCGTTGGGATAGCCCATGTTGAACGAGACGTAATAGGACGAGTTCGGGTTCATCTGCTGCGGCGCGATGGCATAGAAGCCCTCCGGCGCCATGCGATCGCCCTCGCGGATCTTCGGGCCGAGCTGGCCGGACCAGCGGCACATCGGATAGGTCTTCAGCAGCGCGTACTGACCGTCGGCCTTGCGCTTCCAGACCTCGAGCTCCGACTCCTTCTTGAAGGAGCGGATGATGATCGGCTGGTCCTTGCTCATGCCCTTTTCGGACATGAGGGCATAGGTCGCGCTCGGAATCGGAATGTTGTGGCGCGCGGAGCCGCGATAACGGTCTTCCTCGCAGGCAGCCAGCGTCAATGCAACAAAAGCCACGAGCGCGAGTTGCTTGATTGCCACGTCGTCAATCCCATCGAACGGCAGGCCGAGGCGCGACCTGTGACTTCGCAAGACGGCCAAATTGTGCCCGTCGACTCGTTGTAGATGCGTTAGCCTTGAGGGTTCCTTACCATAGGCTTCCCGAGTCTGGCCACATGGTCAACGCCGGGTAAAGGAACCTTGCCTTCGCGGCTGCGAGATATGCCGCAGCCGCATTGCTCAGAGATTGCGGCCGATCGCGAGGAACTTGTCCGCGCGCTTATTGACGATGTCATCGGCGCTCAGGCCGGCCATATCGGCGAGCGCGGCGGAGATGGCGTCGCCCGCGCGATTGATCGCGGCCTGTCCGTCGCGATGGGCGCCGCCGGTCGGCTCCTGCACGATCTTGTCGATGATGCCGAACTTCAAAAGGTCCTGCGCCGTGATCTTCATGCCGGTCGCGGCGTCCTGCGCGCGGGCGGTGTCGCGCCAGAGAATCGAGGCCGCGCCCTCCGGCGAGATCACCGAATAGATCGCGTGCTCCATCATCATGACGCGGCTGGCGGCGGCGATCGCGATCGCCCCGCCCGAGCCGCCTTCGCCGATGACCAGGGCGACGCTGGGGCTGCGCAGGCCGAGCCAGGCTTCGGTCGAACGGGCGATGGCCTCGGCCTGGCCGCGCTCCTCCGCCTCGATGCCCGGATAGGCGCCGGCTGTGTCGACGAAGCTCAGCACCGGCAGGCCGAAGCGGTCGGCGAGCTCGGTCAGGCGCACGGCCTTGCGGTAGCCCTCGGGCTTGGGCATGCCGAAATTGTGCCGGATGCGGGTCTCGGTCGAGTCGCCCTTCTCCTGGCCGATGACGCAGACGGGTTCGCCGCGGAAGCGGCCGAAGCCGCCGACGATGGCCTCGTCCTCGCCGAAGGCACGGTCGCCGGCGAGCGGGGTGAACTCGGTGATCAGCCCGGCGCAGTAATCCTTGAAATGCGGGCGCTGCGGATGGCGCGCCACCAGCGTCTTCTGCCAGGGCGTCAGCGCGGCATAGAGTTCCTTCAGCGCCTGGCTGGCGCGGGCGTCGAGCTTGCCGATCTCCTCAGACAGGGAGATGCCGTCGCCGCGTGCCTCCAGGGCCCGCAGCTCATCCGCCTTCGCCTCCAGCTCGGCGACCGGTTTCTCGAAATCCAGATAGCTACGCATCGTGATCCAGTTCAGATTCCGCACCAGAAGCGGGCGGAGCGGCGGTTTGCAGTGAAACCGGGCTTGAAAAGCGGCGGACCTTGGCCGCGACCCGGCGAAATTGTCAACCCGTTCCTGCCTCTGCGGGTGGGTTTGCCGCACGGGGCGTGGGCGAGGGTTGCGGCAGCAGGACGGGTCTCAGCGCGAAGCTGCGCCGCGTCGCGCGCAAGGGCGCGCGCCTGTAAAACTGCTTGGTGGCATCGATGATATGGACGCCGGCGAAGGGCAGGGAGAGCCCCGCGCCGATTTGCTCCCAGGCCAGGGCCGAGCGCATCAGCAGGCGCCTTTGCAGGGGCGGGACGTAGAGCGCCTCGGTCCAGTGCTCGGGCGAGAATTCGGCGCCGCGCATCAGGGCGGAGAGCTGGCGGCGGCTGAAGGGGCGGCCCTGGCCGAAGGGCGTGCCATCCATCCGGGCCCAGAGTCCGCGCCGGTTCGGCACGACGAGGATCATCCGCCCGCCGGGATTGAGCACGCGCGAGACCTCTTCCAGCAGATCGTCCGGGCTTTCCGTCTCTTCCAGCGCATGGACGAGCACGACCCGGTCGATCGAGGCTGTCGGGAGCGGCAGGAGCGTCGGTTCGACCAGTGCCGAGGCGGAGAGTCCGGGCGAGGGCCAGTTCACCACGCCTTGCGCGGCCGGCATGAAGGCGATGGTCCGCTCGGCCTGCATGCCGAGCACGGAGAGATAAGGCGTCGCATAGCCCAGGCCGAGCAGGCGCTGGCGCGCGCAATCCGGCCAGAAGCGCAGCATCGCCCGGCCGATGAAGCGCCGGGCCACATGGCCGAGCGGGCTCGCATAGAAGGCGCGCAGATCGACGACGTCGAGAGGCATGGCGCCTGAGATGGATCGCGCGCGGCCCGAACGCAAGGGTGCCCCGAGATGATGCCGGGTTGATCGGCGGCCGGGCATGGCCCATGCAGGGGATCTGACCGCCCGCCGTTCCGCCGGGCCGACCCTGCCGGAGGAAGCCATGCCGCTCGACCTTCACGTCTTCCGTACGCTCAACGACAATGCGGGCGCGCTGCTCCATGATCCCGCCAGCGGGGCCTGCGCCGCCATCGACGTGCCCGATGCCGGCGAGACGCTTGCCGCCGCCAGGGCGAAGGGCTGGACGATCAGCGACATCTTCATCACCCATGCCCATCACGACCACACGCAAGGCGTGGCCGAGGTGAAGCAGGCGACCGGCGCGAATGTCGTCGGCCCGGCCGATGCGCGCACCAGCGCGCCGCTCGACCGGGTTCTCGGCGAGGGCGATACGGTCGGCTTCGGCGGCGAGAGCTTCGAGATCTGGCATACGCCCGGCCATTCCGACGGGCATCTCAGCTTCGTCGGGCGTGGCGCCAGGCTCGCGCTGGTCGGCGACGTCGTCTTCGTCATGGGCTGCGGGCGGGTCCAGCCCGGCCAGATGGAGCGGATGTGGACCTCGCTTTCGCGCCTGATGGCGCTGCCGGGCGATGTCCGCCTGCTGGGCGGCCATGACTACACGCTCTCCAATGCCCGCTTCGCCCGCTCGGTCGATTCCGCCAACGAGGCGCTCAAGGCGCGCTTCGCCGAGGCCGAGAAAGCCAAGGCCGAGGGCCGGTTCTGGGCGCTGACGACGGTCGCCGAGGAAAAGGCGACCAATCCGTTCTTCCGTGCAGCCGAGCCCGCGCTGGCGAAGGCGGTTGGCCTGCCCGGAGCGGCGCCGGGAGAGGTCTTTGCGGCGCTGCGCGAAGCCAAGAACCGGTTCTGAGCATGACGATGCGGTTGGACGGGCTGACGGCGGCGGAGGTCATCCGCCTGCTCGATCTCAAGCCCCATCCCGAGGGCGGCCATTATCGCGAGACCTTCCGCGACCCGGCCGGGCCCGAGGGGCGGGGCTTCTCGACCGCGATCTATTATCTGCTCGATACCGGGGAAACCTCGGAATGGCATCGCGTCGATGCCGCCGAGATCTGGCATCACTATGCCGGGGCGCCGCTGGTGATCACGGTCTCGCCGAACGGGCACGATGCCTCGGCCCATCATCTCGGCACCGAGCTTGCCTCCGGTCAGCGGCCGCAATTCGTGGTGCCGGCCGGCTGGTGGCAGAGCGCGACCTCGCTCGGCGCCTGGACGCTGGTCGGCTGCACGGTGGCGCCGGGTTTCGAGTTCAAGGGCTTCGAGATGGCGCCGCCGGGCTGGCGGCCGACACCGCGCAAGCCCTCAGGGGGATAGGATGCTGACGAAGACGGACGACAGCGCGCTGGTGCTCGGCTGCGAGCGGCGCATCATCAATGCCTGGCCGGCCCTGTCGACGCTCATCGTCGGCGACTGGGTGCTGCGCTTCGCCAATGGCTATTCGGGCCGGGCCAATTCGGCGACGCCGCTGAGCTATGGGGCCGAGCTCGACGCCACGATGCTCGATCTGATCGAGGAACTCTATCGTGCCGACGGGCTGGTGCCGGCGATCCGCCTGACGCCGCTGGTGGCGGAGGCGACGCGCGCGGCGGTGCTGGAGCGCGGCTACCGGGTCAAGGACAAGTCCTTCGGCCAGATCGCGCCGCTGGCCGGCTTCGCGGCGTCCGAGGACGCGGAATTGCAGATCGAGGCGCGGCCGAGCCAGGAATGGACCGCCGGCGTCGCCGCCCTGCAGAGCGGCAACAAGACTCATGTCGGCAATCTCGCCGGCATCATCGAGAAGGTCCGGCTGCCCGCCGCCTTCGCGACCTGGCTGGTCGAGGGCGAGGCGGTGGCCTTCGGCATGAGCGTCGCCGAGCGCGGCATGGCCGAGATCGGCCTGATCTGCGTCGATCCCGACCATCGCGGCCATGGCTATGGCCGCAAGATCGTGAGGGGCCTGATGGGCTGGGCCGCGGCGATGGGCTGCGACAACGCCTATCTGCAGGTCGAGCAGAGCAATGCCGTGGCGATCAACCTCTATGGCAGCCTCGGTTTCCGGCAGCTCTATGCCTACGAGACGCGGATTCTCGATTGAGGCGTCTCAGCGCGTCAGCAGCGCCGTGCCGTAGAGGCCGATGGCGAAGAGGGTGTGGCTGACGACGTTCAGCAGGCGGATCTGGTTCGCGTTCGGCTTCTTCGAGGCGGCGATGCCCATGCCCATGCCGGGCTGCAGGAGGAACCAGCCGCAGCCGATCGTCGCCCAGCCGACGATGAGCGCCGGCAGGACGGTCGGGTTCCGGGCCCAGCCCGCGCCGGCGATCGCCAGCACGATACCAGCGAAGGCGATGCCGACGAGGTAATGGCAGATCCAGCCGATCGCGAGCTCGCCGGGGACGGGCTCCGATTTCGCGATGTCCTCATGCCAGACGCGGCCACGCGGCAGATGGGCGAACCAGCGCCCCGGCATCGCCCAGTTCGGCTTGGGGAAGCCGAAGAGCCGCAGGAACTGAGCCCAGATATCGGTGAGCGCGGTCGCGCCGACGCCGATGATCACCATCCGCAAGATCAGATCCGACACGTTCCATCCCCCCGGCCGCATCGATGCGGCTCGTGCCTGTTGGAGCGGCGATCGCGGCAGCGGTCAACTGCGGCAATGCGCGAGCGGGCTGCATGTGGCGCATCGCCCCGTTCGGGGAACCGTGACGGCAGCCGGCGGGTTGCCCCTGCTGATCCATCCGCGAGCAAGGGGGAAGACATGGCCACGGCGACCGCCGAGACGTCACGCAGCGCGGCCAAGGCTGCGACCGGGCCGCATGGCTCTGCCGAGCTGCCTTCGGTCGTGGTCACCAGCTACAATCTGGAAGTTCGCGACGATGACGGTTTCGTCGGCGACAAGGCGAGCCGCGGCGCCTTCATCGAGCATCTCGACGCCTTGCGCAGCCATCTCAAGCGCAATGGCGACGATCCATTGACGGGCAAGACCGCCGAAATCGGCAAGAAGGAACTCGACGCGTTGCTCAAGGATGGCGATGCGCGGGAGGCCGCGCTGGTGCTGAGCGCCATCGAAGGCTTCGCGCAGTCGCTTGCCTTCGTCATCCGTCGCTTCACCCGGCTGAAGAGCTGGGCCGAGATCGAGCGCATCGTGGTCGGTGGCGGCTTCCGCGAGAGCCGGGTCGGCGAACTCGCCATCGCGCGCGCCGCCATCATCCTGCGAACCGATGGGCGCGATCTCGATCTCGTTCCGGTCAGCCACCATCCCGACGAGGCCGGGCTCGTCGGCAGCGCCCATCTCGCGCCGAAATGGATATTCGAAGCCTATGACAGCCTCGTCGCCGTTGATATCGGCGGCTCGAATATCCGTGCCGGCATTGTCGAACTCCGCCAGAAGAAAGCGCCGGACCTGAGCCGGGCGCGGGTCTGGCAATCCGAGCTCTGGCGCCATGCCGACGAGGAGCCGAGCCGGGACGAGGCGATCAAGCGGCTGGGCAAGATGCTGCGCGAGCAGATTGCGAATGCCGAGAAGGAGGGCTTGCGGGTCGCGCCCTTCATCGGCGTCGGCTGCCCAGGATTGATCGAGCCCGACGGCGCGATCGATCGCGGGGCACAGAACCTGCCCGGCAACTGGGAAAGCAGCCGCTTCAATCTCGTCGAGAGCATCCGTGCGCTTGTACCGGAGATCGGAGAGCACGAGACCGAGGTGGTGATGCACAACGATGCCGTGATCCAGGGCCTGAGCGAAATGCCGGCGATGCAGGATGTCGAGAACTGGGCGGTGCTGACGATCGGCACCGGCCTCGGCAATGCGAGCTATCGCAACCGCGCCAGGGCGAAGGGCAAGGCGCGGGATTGAGCAGCAAGAGGCCGAAAAGGCTCCTCTGCCATCTTCAGGTCGTGTTTTGCAGGGATGAGGCGGCGGGGCCCGTCTCCCCGCCCTGTTCCGATCCACAAGCCCGGGAGCCCTTCGTGCCGGTCGAATTCCGCTCTTCATCTTGCCTTGCGCGCAGGGCTGTGCCGAGGGTCGAGCCGGAGCCGAATCATCTGGACGGGCAGGGCCGCATCGCCATGGCAGCGCGCAGGACGCGAGCGTCGTTTTCAAGCCTGCAAGGCTTCCTGGCGGCTTGCCTGCTCCTCGTCGTCATGGCTTTGGCCGCCGCGGCGCCGGCCTTTGCCCAGGCGGCAGCCGAGCCGGGCAGCCTGCGCGCCCGGCTGGACAGCGTCCGCGCCGATCTCGCCCAGATCGAGACGACGCTGGCCTCGCCCAACCCGACCGACGCCGAATTGCAGCGGCAGCGCCTGCGCCTGCAGCCCTCGCTCGACCAGCTGCGCCTGATCATCGACGAGCAGACCCCGCGCGTCGATCAGGCCAAGCTCAGGCTCGACCAGCTCGGCCCCAAGCCCGAGGCCAGCGCTCCGGCCGAGAGCGCCGAGATCGTTCGCGACCGCGAGGCGCGGGCCAAGGCCTTCGCCGAGGCCGACGAGACGCTGAAGCTCGCCAAGGCCTCGCTGCTCCAGGCCGAGCAATTGCAGAGCAGCATCGGCGACAAGCGCCGGGACATCTTCGCCAAGCAGCTGTTCGCGGCCGGCCCCTCCGTGGCGAACCCGGAGGTCTGGAGCAACGCGGTCGCGACCGCCCCCGAAGACCTGCGCGCGTCCGGCTATGTCTTCGGCGGCTGGCTGGAGGGCGTCAGGGACGCCTTCTCCGGCACGCGCGGCACGGTCGTCGCCTTCGCCTTCATGGGCGCAATTCTGCTCTATTGGGCGCGGGCGCGCTATCTGCCGCGCTTCAAGGCGCGTTTCAGCAACACGCAGGATACCGGCAACCTGCACTGCCTTTATATCGCGCTCGCCCATATCGTCGCCGGCGCAGCGCCGCCGGTGCTGGCGAGCTGGCTGATCTACAAGGCCCTGAACACGACGGGCCTGCTGCCGCCGCGCATCCAGCCGGTGATCTGGGCCGTCGTCGTCGGGCTCGCCTTCTTCGCCTTCGTGCAGGCGCTGGCCGATGCGCTGTTCGCGCCGTCGAGCCCGCAGCGCCGTCTCGTCAAGGTGATGGATACGACGGCGCGCAGCGTCGTCTGGATCGCGAGCTCGCTTGCGGCGGTGATGTCGGTCGGCAAGGTCTTCGAGGCCTGGCTGCAAGCGATCGCCGCCGGCCTCGCCATCTCGATCATCGTGAAGGCGTTCTTCGCCATCCTGTTCGCGCTCGCCCTGATCGCGGGGCTCTACCAGATCCGCGACGACGACGAGGTCGAGCAGGAGGCCTGCCTCGGCCCCTATGTTCCGGTCGATGGCGCGAGCCTCGGGCCGGTGCGCATCCTCGGCTGGATCATCGGCTTCGGCATCATCGCGTCGACGCTCTTCGGCTATGTCGTCTTCGCCGCCTTCCTGGCCGAGCAGGCGCTCTGGGTCGGCATCGTCGCCTGCCTGTTCCTGCTGGTCTTCCAGTTCATCGATCTCGGCATTCCCCGGCTCTTCGGCGGCAAGGGGCGCTTCGCGCTGACGCTGAAGGCGGGCATGGGCCTGCGCGCGGCCACGCTCGACAAGATCTCGGTCATCGGCGTTGGCGTGCTGAAGCTCCTGCTGATCGCGGTGACGGTGCTGCTCGTGCTGGCGCCCTGGGGGCTGGAATCGAGTGATTTCCTCGTCTCGCTTCGGGCCGCCTTCTTCGGCTTCCAGGTCGGTGGCGTCACGATTTCGCTCTCGACGATCGTCGTCGGCGCGATCGTCTTCGCGATGGGCATCGGCGCAACCCGGGCGATGCAGCGCTGGCTCGAGAACCAGTTCCTGCCGACGACGACGCTCGATCCCGGCCTGCGCAACTCGATCACCACGGCGGCCGGCTATGTCGGCTATATCGCGGCAGCGGCGATCACGGTTTCGGCGGTGGGGCTCAGTCTGGAGCGCCTGACGCTGGTCGCCTCGGCCCTCTCGGTCGGTATCGGTTTCGGCCTGCAATCGGTGGTGTCGAACTTCGTCTCGGGCCTGATCCTGCTCTGGGAGCGGCCGATCCGGGTCGGCGATCAGGTGCTGGTCGGCGACATCGAGGGCATCGTCAAGCGCATCAACGTGCGCTCGACGGAGATCGCGACCTTCGACCGGGCGACGGTGATCGTGCCCAACTCGAACCTGATCTCCGGCGTGGTGCGCAACCGCGTCCGCAACGACCGGACCGGGCGCGTGCTGATCGCACTCACCGTGCCACGCACCCTCGATGCCGGTCAGGTGCGCGCGATGCTGTCCGAGGTCGCCGCGAACCATGGCGACGTCATGCAGAAGCCACCGCCGGCCGTGATGTTCAAGAAACTCGGCACGACGACGATGGATTTCGAGCTCGTCTGCGTGGTCGGCGATGTCGAGATCACCGGCCGGGTCAACAGCGACCTGAATTTCGCGATCCACAAGCGCCTCGCCGAGATGGAGCCGACCGCCGCGGTGCCCGAACTGATGGTGCGCGGGCTGGAGGGCGTCGAGCACTCGCTCGGCAGCATCGCAGAGGCCGTTGGACAGCGAGAGGGCGCGCGCAGCCGCGTGAAGCGCGAAGCGCCGAAACCTGCGGCCGCCGTTCCGGCACGCCGCTCGCGCAAGCCGGTTGCGGCGGAGGAGCCCGAGGAGGAGGACGCGGAGGCCAGCAAGCCCGCTCCCGCCCCGGCGCCCGAGCCGGCCAAGGACGACAGCAAGGAATGATCGGATGCCCAGCCTTTTCCGCCGTGCCGCGGCCTCGCGCGCGATGACCTGCCCGGTCGCGCTTGCCGGCGCCCTTGCGATCCTCGGCGTCGCCGGCTGCGCCGAGCCGCAGCGGCAGGGCCAGCCGGCCTTCTATCGCGATCTCGGCTCGGCCTCGGCGCAGGTCGATACGGAGCAGGCGCGGGCGATGATCTCGGCCTATCGGCTCAATGCCGGGCTCGGGCCGCTCGTGCTCGACCCCGTGCTGGTCGAGGCGGCCAGGCGCGAAGCCGCGGCCATGGCCGGCTCCGACAAGCCCGCCCAGGCCGACGCGGTCAAGGCGCGCCTCGCGCGTGACGGCCAGCCGGGGGCGGAAGCCAATCTCTCGGCCGGTTATCGCCGCCTCGCCGAAGCCTTTTCGGGCTGGCGGGATTCGCCGCAGCACGATCGCGTCATGAAGGACCCGAAGGCGAAGCGCATGGGCATCGCCACCGCCTATGCGCCCGGTTCGAAATATCAGGTTTACTGGGCGCTGATCGTCGCGCCCTGATCGGGCGGGCGGCATCGCGTTCGCCAGCACCGTTGAAGATTGGCTTTGCCAGCTCGTTTAAGCAACCATTGGTTGTGTCTTTACGGCTTCGCAACCATATGCAACTTATTCTTGTGCCTGTCCGATAATTCCCGCAACGGGATTGTCCTGGAGGGGTGCCGATGTCACGCCGTCCGCTTGCGCTTGCCCTTTTGGCCGCTGCCGCCTTGTCTCCCGGCACGGCCGGAGCCCAGTCGGGAGGCCTGATCGATGTCTGCACCGGGCTCGGCGTCGATCTCCCGGTGCTCCAGCCGGTCACCAACGCAGCCTCCGGGCTGCTCGGCGGCCTGCTCGATCCCGTGCTGAACGGCCTCATCGGCGAGGTGAACCTCAACCTGCGGGACACGTTGAGCGGCCGGAATATTGGCCTCAGCATCCGCGACCAGAACGGCAACCTCGTCACCTTGCCGGGAAACTGCAAGCTCAAGGCGGACAGCGTCACGGTCGAGGGGCCGGGCGGCATCGCCATCGGCGGCGGCGAAATCAGCGGGCTCGGCAGCACGGCGAGCCCCAAGGCAAGCGCCGCAGACCCGAACGCCATCGCCTTCGGCCATGGCGCCATGACATCCGGCGCGGCGACGGGGGCGATCGCGATCGGCCTGCGCGGTGCCGTGACGGCGGCGGATGGTGTCGCAATCGGGCGCGACACGGTGGTCTCGGCCACTGGCGGCATCGCATTGGGGGCCGGTTCGGTTGCGCTGCGAGGCGGGCTGGCCGGTGCGACGGAGGCCTTCAGCGGAACGGCGGTGAGCTCAACGCAAGGCGCGCTCTCGATCGGCTCTGCCGGCAACGAGCGCCAGATCACCCATGTTGCGGGCGGCACGCAGGACACCGACGCGGTCAACCTGCGCCAATTGCGATCGGTCGCCAATAATTCGGCCTCGGCTCTGGGAGGCGGGGCGGGCTTCGATGCCAACGGCAACTTCACCGGGCCGCGCTATGCCTTGCGCAGCGGCATCTACACGAATGTCGGGGCGGCGTTGACGGCCCTCGACCAGCGCATCGACGATGTCGCGGCCTATGCGCGGGAAGGGCGACGCGAGGCCAGGCAAGGCATCGCGGCGGCGATGGCCATGACGGGGGCGGCAATGCCATCCCAGCCAGGCAAGACGAGCTGGAGCGGCAATACCGCGACCTACAAGGGCGAATGGGCAGCGGGTTTCGCGGTGGCGCATCGACTCGACGTCGCCTTTCCCGTCGCGATCAATGCCGGCGTCAGTCTGGCCAGCAACAGTTTCGGCGGCGCCCGCTTCGGGGTGAGCGGCGAATTCTGAAGGGGTGCGCTCGCGACCCTGCGCTGACACCCGCAAGGCTCCCGCCAGATCCTGTCAGCGGCGGTGCTGCCGGGCTCTTAACCCAAGCCCTCGGCGCGGCTAGCTTGCGCTCATGCCTCCGCGCCCACGCAAGCCGATCTCCGCCACCGCCGAACAGGCCCGCCGCATCTGGCTCCAGGCCCAGCGGCTGGACCGGCGCGATCCTTTCGGCCCGGGGCCTGAAGCGGCGCGGGCCGCGGTCGAGCATCTCGGCTATATCCAGATCGATACGATCAACGTGATCGAGCGCTGCCACCACCATATCCTCTATGCCCGCATCCCCGCCTATCGCCGGGCCGATCTCGCCCATCTGCAATCGGTCGGGAAGAGCGTCTTCGAATACTGGACGCATGCGCTGGCCTATGTCCCGTCCCGCGACATCCGCTATTTCCTGCCGGCCATGAAGGCGCATCGCGAGGAGCCGAAGCGCTGGTCGGCGGTCGGCGCCCGCGAGGAGACGCGCAAGCTGTTGCGGCGCATCCGCAAGGACGGCGCGCTGTCGATCCGCGACATCGAGGAGGAGCTGATCGAGAAGGCGCATCTCTGGGCCAGCAAGAAGCCGTCCAAGGGCCTGCTGGAACGGGCCTTCTACGATGGCGAGCTCGCGATCTCGGCGCGCGCCGGCATGGTCAAAACCTACGAACTGTTCGACCGGCATTTCCAGTGGGAGAAGAAGCCGACACCGGCGAGCGAGCGGCAGATCACGGCCTATCTGCTCGAGCGGGCGCTGACGGCGCAGGGGCTCGTAAGCCTCGATTCGATCTGCCATCTCGACGCGCCCTCGAAGAAGGCGGTGTCCGAGCTGATCGCCGCCCGCGTCAAGCGCAAAGAGCTGGTTCCCGTCGCGGTGGAGGGCGCCGGCAAGACGCAGCACTGGGCTTCACCCGCCGTGCTGGAACCCGTCTCGGCACCGGACGAGATGCTGATCCATATCCTCTCGCCCTTCGATCCGCTGATGATCCAGCGCAAGCGGGCCAAGCTCTTCCTCGACTATGCCCATGTCTTCGAGGCCTATCTGCCGAAAGAGAAGCGGGTCTACGGCTATTTCGGCCTGCCGGTTCTGGCCGGCGAGCGCGTCGTCGCGGTGCTCGACCTCAAGACCGACCGGGCGGCCGGCAAGCTCCTGATGCAGCAATGGACCTGGCTCGACGGCTGCGAGACGCCGGCGCTGAAGCTGGCGATCGAGGAGGAGCTGGAGCGCTTCGAGCGTTTCCAGCTCGCGCTCGACGAGGCGGCGGTGGAGCCATTGCCCGAGATCACAAAAATGCCGGCTTGATCGGCGCTGTTGCCCGGCAAGGGAGCAGGGGCGGGCAAGCGGATGACGAGGATAGCGCGACTGGCGCCCGGTGCCTGCGGCAGGATTGCAGCCTGAGCCATGGCTATGGCGATCCCGGCACGGTTCTCGATGCCCGCTCCGGGCCTGCCGATCGCCGCGATCCTGCATGCCGCGCTGCTCGCCTGGCTGGCTTCGGTCGCGATCCAGACTTTCGAGGCGGCTCCCATCACCGAGCAGAGCGTCGAGGTCGAATTGCAGACGCCCGCGGAATTCGAGGCGTTGACCCGGCCGAAGCCGCCGCCGCTTGTCGCCCCCGTACCTGCGGCACCGGCCTTGCCCGAGGCTCTTCCGAAGCCGGATGAGCCTGCACCCTCACAGCAGCCTTCAGTGCTGCCACCTCAACCGGCCCCTGTCGAAGCGGACGGCATGATCCATCCGCCGCGCATGCTGTCGCAGCGCGTGCTGGCCGATCCGCGCAGCCGGGGGACGCTTGCCATGCTGCCGAGGCTCGCGCCGGAAGAGCGTGTCGAGCAGCTCTGCGGTCTTGAGGCGATGGGCCAGATCCATGACTGGCAGCGCGATTTCGAGCCGGATCGCGTCACGGCCTATGCGCTGGCCGGCACGAAGCTCTCAGGCCGGGTCCTGACGGCCGAGGGCGCCGCCTTTCGCAGCCGGCGGCGCTGGTATGGGTTGCGCTTCGCCTGCACCGTCTCGCCCGACCTGAAGCGCGTCACGGCCTTCGCCTTCCATGTCGGCGAACCGATCCCAAGGGAGCGCTGGGAGGCGCTCGGCCTGCCGGCCGTCCACTGAATTCAGGCGCCGAGCAGATCGATCAGCGGCGGGATCAGCGGCTCGTCGGCGGGCGGCATGGCGAGATCGCGCAATTTGCCGGGACGGACCCATTTCAGCGCCTGGCTCTCGCGGGACATGGCCGTGCCCTGCCAGCGCCGGCAGATATAGAGCGGCATCAGCAGATGGAATTCGGGATAGGCGTAGCTCGCGAAGGTCAGCGGCGCGAGGCAGTCCTCCTTCACGGTGATGCCGAGTTCCTCGGAAAGCTCGCGGATCAGCGCGGGCTCCGGTCGTTCGCCGGGCTCCAGCTTGCCGCCCGGGAATTCCCACAGGCCTGCCAGCGCCTTGCCTTCCGGGCGCTGGGTGACGAGGACGCGATTATCGGCATCGATCAGGGCGCAGGCGACGACGAGGAGCAGCTTCACAGGGGAACTCAGTTGCCGGAGAGGATGACCTGCACGGGCTCGGTTTCCCGGCCGGTCAGCGTGACGCTGTCATAGACCGAGCCGCCCTCGCGCGTGAAGGCGGTTTCCTCGCCCCAGATCACCTGCGTGGTCAGGAAATAGCTGCCGGGCGCGACCTTGTCGAAGGCGAAGCGGCCGTTCGCCTCGGCCTTCGTCGTGCGGGTGTATTCGGAATAGGCGGGGTCGACGCTGTCGTCGCGTGGATAGGCGCTGTGGGGCACGTACTTGGCCTTGCCGTAGAAATTGGCGAAGCGCTCGCGCGCGAACGCGGTATCGGGAACGAGGCGCACGACCTGCCCGGCCGCGTTGACGACCACGCCGCTCGGCTTGGTCCGGAAGGCGTGGCCAGTGATGACACCCGTGCCGGTCTTCTTGATGAAGGCCGCCTCTTCCGTGGAGAAGGCGACGGTCGCAGGCTTGCGCTCGACGCAGCCCGTCATGATGCCGGCGGCCAATACGGCTGCCGCGACAACCCCGATCCTCATGCAACCCCCACCCGACGCGGCGCCATCGTCACCAGGAAGACGCCGACCAGGATGATGCAACCGGCGGCGATCTGCCGCAACTCCAGCGTTTCGCCGAGAACGAGCACGCCCATAGTCGCGGCGACGGTCGGCACGAGATAGCCGGTCATCGCCGCGCGCGTCGGGCCGGCCGCCCGGATCAGGCGCATGAAAACCGTCATCGGGATGGCCGTGCAGAAGATGCCGAGCGCCAGCAGCGCGAGCCAATGGTCGCGCAGGGGCAGGAAGGCCGCCGGCCCGGCGAAGGCCAGGGCGAGCAGGGAGGCGCTGAAGCCGGAGACGACCTGCTGGCCGAGCGCGAGGCGCATCGGGTCGCCGGCCGGGGCGGGCACCGCGCGGACATAGATATTGCCGGTCGCGTAGCTCAGCATGGTTGCGACCATGGCGAGCACGCTGAGCGCGGTGCCGCCGCCTTCGAACAGGCGCGGGCCGATCAGCAGAGCGACGCCGGCAAGGCCGATCAGGATGCCGACGAGGCGGCGTCCGCTCAGCCGCTCCTCGGCGAAGATCAGATGCGCGACGATGGCGGTGATCAGCGGCCCCGCCGCCTGGATCATCGCGGCCGGGCCACTGGCGAGTTGGATCAGGGCATAGGCGATCAGGATATTGGGGATCCAGCCATTGGTCGCGCCCAGGATCAGCCAGTGGTGGATCTCGTGGCGGCGCGGCAACGGGCTCTGGCCGAGCCAAAGCAGCCAGAGCGAAAGCGAGACCGCGCCGAGCAGGCCGCGCCCCGCCGCGATGGCGAAAGGCGAGACCTGTCCGGCCATCAGCTTGATGAACAGGAAGCTGGAGCCCCAGAAGAAGGCCGTGACGAGCAGATGGCTGGCGATGAAGCCGCGGCTCGGCTCGGGCGCGGCCGAAGCCTCAGGAGCGGTAGTCGCCATTGATCTCGACATAGGCCTTGGTCAGATCGCAGGTCCAGACCGTGGCCTTGCCGCGTCCCAGCCCGAGATCGGCGGTGATGACGATGTTGTCGCCCTTCATGTAGTCGGACACCGCGACCTCATCGTAGGACGGCGCGCGCGCGCCCTGCTTCGCCACGACGATGTCGCCGAAGCCGATGTCGAGCCTGTCGCGATCGGCCGGCTCGCCGGCCTTGCCGACGGCCATGACGACGCGGCCCCAGTTGGCATCCTCGCCGGCGATGGCGGTCTTGACCAGCGGCGAATTGGCGATGGAGAGCGCGACGCGCTTGGCCGAGCGGGCGGAGGCCGCGCCGGTGACGCGCACCTCGACGAACTTGCGGGCGCCTTCGCCGTCCTTGCAGACGAGATGGGAGAGCTCGAGCAAGATCGAGTTCAGCGCGCGCTTGAAGCCGGAAAGGCGCGCATCATTGACCTCGGTGATCGCCGGCACACCGCGCGCCGCGGCCTTGCCGGTGGCGAAGAGCATCAGCGTGTCCGAGGTCGAGGTGTCGCTGTCGACGGTGACCGCGTTGAACGAGCCCTTCACGCCCTTGGAGAGCAGGGCCTGCAGCACGGGGGCGGTGATCGGAGCGTCGGTGAAGACGAAGGAGAGCATCGTCGCCATGTCCGGCGCGATCATGCCGGCGCCCTTGGCGATGCCGGCGATCACGACCTCCTTGCCGTCGATCTTGGCCTTGCGGGTCAGCGCCTTCGGGAAGGTGTCGGTGGTCATGATCGCGCGGGCGGCGTCGATCCAGGGGCCGTCGGCGGCGCGCTTGGCGCATTCGTCGAGCACGCCCTTGAACTTGGTCGCGTCGAGCGGCTCGCCGATCACGCCGGTCGAGGCGATGAAGACTTCCTGCGGCTTGCAGCCGGCGGCCTTGGCGGCGATCTCGGCGGTGAGCTTGACCGCGTCACGGCCCTTCAGGCCGGTGAAGGCGTTAGCATTGCCGGAATTGACGACGACGGCGCGGGCCGAACCCTGCTTCAGGTTCTCGCGGCACCAGTCGACCGGGGCGGACGGGCATTTCGAGCGGGTGAAGACGCCGGCGACCTGCGTGCCCTCGTCGAGCAACGCGAACCAGACGTCCTGGCGGCCCTTGTAGCGGATGCCGGCCTCGGCGGTGGCGAAGCGCACGCCCGGGATCGGCGGAACCTTGGGCTGGCGCTTCGGCGCGAGCGGGGAAACGGGGACATCCTTGCCGGCCATCGGGCTTCCTCCTGCGGAGCGCTGCTGGAGGGCCGGCGAATCGTTCGTCCGCCGGACAGCGCGTCTCGTTCGAAAGCCCCTCTGCCGCAGGCCGATGACGAAAACAAGAAGGGCGGCCGCAAGGGCCGCCCGCTAAATTCGTCTGATAGGGAGCGAAACGCTCAGTTCTTCTTCGGCTCGGCCGGCTTGGCGGCGTCCGCCGCCGGCTTGTCGAGACGCTCGACCTTGGCCTTCTCGCGCATGGCGAGGACGAGGTCCTGCTGGGCCTTGCGCTCGAGATACTGGTCGATCTGCGGCTTCACGGCGGCGAAATCCGGCAGCGGCTTCGAGCGCTTGTCCTCGAGCTTGATGATATGCCAGCCGAACTGGCTCTTCACCGGCTCGGAGATCTCGCCCTTCTTCAGCTTGAAGGCGGCTTCGGCGAATTCCGGCACCATGCGGTCCTTGGTGAACCAGCCGAGATCGCCGCCCTCCTTGCCGGAGCCCGGGTCCTTGGACAGCTCGGCCGCGACCTTGGCGAAATCCTCGCCCTTCTTCAGGCGCTCGACAGCAGCCTTGGCCTGCGCCTCGTCCTCGACGAGGATGTGGCGGGCATGGGCCTCTTCCTCGGGCGTCATCGCCTTGGTGGTGTCGTCGAAGAGCTTCTTGGCGGCCTCGGGCGTGACGGCCTTCTTGCCTTCGCGCGTCAGGTATTCGTCGAGCAGCACCTTCTCGCGGTAATAGGCGAGGCGGGCGGCGAAATCCGGGCTGTCGCCGATCTTGGCCTCGGCCGCAGCCTTGGCGCCGAGCTTGAGGTCGACGAGATAGTTGATGACTTCGTCGCGCTTGCGCTCCTCGGGGAGCTGGGCCAGCCGCTCGCCGAGATCCTCGCTCGCGAGCTGGATGTCCTTCTCGGTGATGGCGATGCCGTCGACCTTGGCGACGACCTTGTCGGCTTGCGCGAAGGCCGGACCCGCCAGCAGCGCGAAGCCGAGGACGGCGATGAAACGGGCTGAGTTCATGGATGACGGCCTTTCGCGAAAAACCGAGGCGGTTTGACGGCTGCACTGCCCGATGAACGCGGCAAAGGCAAGGCGGTTCAGGCGATTGCGGCCGGCGATCACGCCGCTTTGCACTGGCCCGGATGCCGCAGCGTCCGACGATCTTGGCCGGGGCTCTTGGAAGCGGGGCGGAAAAACCCCACATCGGGAGCCGAATTCACTTGCCGTTTCGCTGCCTATTGGTCGAAACGCACGCTGGACCCTGCCCGCGCTCGCGTCTAAACACGCGGTCGCAATTTCAAGAATACCGAACCTCCGGTTCGCGCGCGACATCAGCGATACGCGCCGGCCGGGGGCTCAATGCATCACCTGAAAGGCCCAACATGCTTGGCGCGCTCGCAAAGAAACTCTTCGGCTCGTCGAATGACCGCCGCGTCAAGGGCTACCAGCCCCGCGTCGCCGCGATCAACGCGCTGGAGAAAGAGATCGCCGCGCTGAGCGACGAGGCCCTGAAAGCGCGCACCGAGGAATTCAAGAAGCAGATCGCTGAGGGCAAGAAGCTCGACGACCTGCTCGTGCCGGCCTTCGCCACGGTGCGCGAGGCGGCCAAGCGCGTGCTCGGCCAGCGGCCCTACGATGTCCAGCTCATCGGCGGCATGGTGCTGCACGAGGGCGCCATCGCCGAGATGAAGACCGGCGAAGGCAAGACGCTGGTCGCGACCCTGCCGACCTATCTCAACGCGCTTGAAGGCAAGGGCGTCCATGTCGTCACCGTCAACGACTACCTCGCCCGGCGCGACGCCGAGTGGATGGCGAAGCTCTACAATTTCCTCGGCCTGACCGTCGGCATCATCGTGCACGGCCTCGACGACGAGGAGCGCCAGCGCGCCTATGCCTGCGACATCACCTACGGCACGAACAACGAGTTCGGCTTCGACTATCTCCGCGACAACATGAAATACGACGTCGCGCAGATGAGCCAGCGCGGCCACCATTTCGCGATCGTCGACGAGGTCGACTCGATCCTGGTCGACGAAGCCCGCACACCGCTGATCATCTCCGGCCCGCTCGACGACAAGTCGGAGCTCTATGTCTCGATCGACAAGGTGCTGCCGGGGCTCGTCCCGGCCGATTACGAGGTTGACGAGAAGCAGCGCACGGTCGCGCTGACCGAGGCCGGCAACGACCATATCGAGGACTTGCTGCGCGAGGCCGGGTTGTTGAAAGAGGGCGACCTCTATGACGCCCACAACGTCACGCTGGTCCACCACGTCAACCAGGCGCTGCGCGCGCATTCGCTGTTCACCCGCGACAAGGACTATATCGTCCGCGGCGACGAGGTCGTGATCATCGACGAGTTCACCGGCCGCATGATGCCGGGCCGGCGCTATTCGGAAGGCCTGCACCAGGCGCTGGAAGCCAAGGAGCACGTCACCGTCCAGCCCGAGAACGCGACGCTGGCCTCGATCACCTTCCAGAACTATTTCCGTCTCTATTCGAAGCTCGCCGGCATGACCGGCACGGCGGCGACCGAGGCCGACGAGTTCTTCCAGATCTACAAGCTCGAAGTCGTCGAGATCCCGACCAACGTTCCCGTCGCCCGCAAGGACGAGGATGACGAGGTCTACCGTACCTTCGAGGAGAAGGTGCGCGGCGTCATCCGCGAGATTCAAGCCGCGCAGGAGAACGGCCAGCCGGTCCTGGTCGGCACCACCTCGATCGAGCGCTCGGAGCTGATCGCCGAGATGCTGGAGAAGGCGGGCTACAAGCTGCTCGACTTCACCGATCCCAAGGCGCTGGAGCCGATCTACGAGGCTGCCCGGCAGGGCAAGGCCATCAAGGCCTTCGCCGTGCTGAATGCGCGCTTCCACGAGCAGGAAGCCTATATCGTCGCGCAGGCCGGCGTGCCCGGCGCGATCACCATCGCGACCAACATGGCCGGCCGCGGCACCGACATCCAGCTTGGCGGCAATGCCGAGATGCGGATCAACCACGACCTCACCGGCATGGAGGAAGGTCCGGAGCGCGACGCCAAGGCCGCTGCCATCCGCGCCGAGGTGGCCGAGTTCAAGCAGCGCGTGCTCAAGTCCGGCGGCCTCTACATCGTCGGCACCGAGCGCCACGAGAGCCGGCGCATCGACAACCAGCTGCGCGGCCGCGCCGGCCGCCAGGGCGACCCTGGCCGCTCCAAGTTCTTCCTGTCGCTGCAGGACGACCTGATGCGCATCTTCGGTTCCGACCGGATGGACGGCATGCTGACCAAGCTCGGCCTCAAGGAGGACGAGGCGATCGTCCATCCCTGGATCAACAAGGCGGTCGAGAAGGCTCAAGGGAAGGTCGAGGCGCGCAACTTCGACATCCGCAAGAACATCCTGAAATACGACGACGTCATGAACGACCAGCGCAAGGTCGTGTTCGAGCAGCGCCGCGACTTCATGCGCCAGGCGAGCGTGCGCGAGACCATCGACGATATGCGCCATGGCGTGGTCGAGGATGTCGTCGCCCGTCACATTCCCGAGGAGGCCTATCCCGAGCAGTGGGACAGCGCCGGCCTCAAGCAGGAGGTGATCCAGCATCTCAACCTCGATCTGCCGATCGAGGACTGGGCCAAGGAAGAGGGCATCGCCGATACCGAAATCCGCGAGCGCATCCGCAAGCTCGCCGACGAGGATTATGCCGGCCGCATCGAGCGCAACACCGAAGAAGTCATGACCTATGTCGAGAAGCAGGTGCTGCTGCAGTCGCTCGACCATCTCTGGCGCGAGCATCTGGTCACGCTCGACCATCTGCGTCAGGTCATCGGCTGGCGCGGCCTCGCCCAGCGCGACCCGCTGCAGGAGTACAAGCAGGAGGCCTTCGAGCTGTTCGACGGACTGATCGGCCATCTGCGCCAGCAGGTCACCGGCCATCTCTCGCGCATCGAGGTGCGCTTCGACCAGCCCGAGGATCAGGCGCAGGCACCGGCGCAGGATGGCGGAGGCTCCGGCTTCGGCGACTATGGTGCGACCGGCGTTCAGTACGCCGCGACCGATGCCGATACCGCCGTGCTCGACCGCAACCCGGAAGACCCCGAGAGCTGGGGCAAGGTCGGCCGCAACGAGCCCTGCCCCTGCGGCTCCGGCAAGAAGTTCAAGCACTGCCACGGCCAGTTCGCCTGAGCTGACGGGCGGCTGTGACTATTGAGAACGGGCTTTATGGGAACCGCGGTTGTAAATTTTATTGTTATTACTGCGGCTGCCCTCATCGTCTTGGATGTTATTATTCCAAGGCGAGCCCTTTTGTCGTTTAGATCTTATTTGGAAACAGCCTAGATAAACATTGATTATCTTAGTATTTCGGATTTCTCTTTAAATTTTATCGCCAAATTTCGGTTGAAATTGAAGAGACTTCATGGGCTTGTGATCAAGGCGTTTCTGATTTCGTCATTAATTGTCGCGACAATCTATTTTGTATCGCAGATTTTTAATCCAGTTATGGATAAAGATGTTCATAATACTCTTTCTAAATTCGGCGATACTGACCTGAAGGTAACATTGAATTCGATTTCTACGCGCGGGCAGCCCGGTAATTGGTCGTCATTATTTGGAAGGACCATCTCGGTAAATGTAATCCAGTTGAAACCTCAAAAGGACTTGATATTTCGAAGGATTTTCACAATAAGATTAGAATACTATCTATATTAACTTCGAATAAGCCTCATGAATCCAACGAGCTTGCGTATATATATCCTTTCGGATCTCGTCATAATTTTTATTATGACGATAATGTCTCTGTTATCATTATATATTTCTTTGATTGTTACAGATTATTTGCTTAAGTCAATTAATTCCTCTGCTAGAAGGTTGTATTTTTTCGTTTCCTTAGATGTTATTTTAGCATTTCTGATACCTGTGATAGTTACATCCGTAGTTTTTACTGTTTTAATCGGGTTTATATCCCCAACGCGGTTTGATTTTGAAAGATTTTCTGACAATCAATATGCTTTTACTTTCCTTTTTGTATTAAAATATTCTATGATCCTAAACTTTTTCCCATTTGATCATTTAAGCTTATGGGGAAAAATCTTAATAGAGAGGGTTTTAAACGACCCATCTTCTCTTTCGCTGTTGTCAAGCGTTGTAAAAGTATTTTATTTAATTATTTCTACGCAGCTAAAACTCTATATCGTATCCATGCTATCTGTATTTAGACTTGATTTTTTATCAATAACTTATAATCAATCAATTTATAATTATCTTTTCTCTTTTAGTATAATTTATAGCTTAATTTATATTATCACTATAGCTTTCATAATTGTTTGTAGCAAGTATTACTTTATAAGAGACATGGCACTTAATTCGTTAAGTTACGTTATTGATCATGAAAAGGGACCTATAGCCGCTATAGCTGCTCTCATTGGAGGGCTTGCAGTTATTTTTCAGAAGATTCTCTCTTGAGTTTAAATACCGAATTTTTCATCCATCATCCAATGCCTGGTACGAGGCTGGGCATCGTCGTTTCAGGAACGTTGCGTCCCATGATTAGCCATCAAGGGAGTTCCTGCGCCGGATCGACGCATGAATTATCCGGGCCCTATTTACGCCTCGGTAACACTCTCCTTTCCAAGTTGGCCGCGATGAAAGGAGATGAGACCATGTTCAAGACAGCGCTTTCGGCCGCCTGCCTCACCATCCTGGCGGGCACGGGCGTACAGGCGGCGAGTCCCCAGTCATTGGGGCAGTTCGGCAACTGGAATGCTGCCACTTACGCAAAGGGTGATCTGGCGCGTTGCTTCATCATGAGCAAGCCCTCGTCGGAGGAGCCGTCGAATTTGCGTCACGGCGAAGTCTTTTTCTTCGTTCAGACCGGCGATAAGGCTTCAAATACGGAATCGAGCTTCCAGACGGGGTATGACTTCGCCCGGGACTCGGTCGTCACCGTGACGATCGGCGATGATAGCTTCCGCATGCTGACCGAGGGCAGCAATGCCTGGCTCGAACGGCTGGAGCGGGAGCCGGCGCTGCTGGCGGCGATGCGCGCTGGCAGCACCATGACGCTCGAGGCGCGCTCGCTGCGCGGCAACGTCACCACCTATCAGTTCTCGCTCGCGGGCGTGACTGCGGCGTCGCGCATGCTGGCCCGCTGCGATACCAACGCGACGCAGAGCTGACGCCGGTTTCGGGGCGGGCCGCCGTTGTGGCTGGCTCGCCCTGCATCACCTGCGCTTGCATACGGCCCCCGCAGACGCCAGTTTGAGGACTGCATGAGCAGGACGGCGCGCTGCGCCGCTGGGGGACGCGATGGACTTGTCGGGCTTCAATATCTCCGTGATCGTCATCGTCGTGGTGATCGTCATGGCGATCGGCCTCGGCGTCCGCACCGTCCCGCAGGGCTATAATTACACCGTCGAGCGTTTCGGCCGCTATTCGCGCACGCTGGGTGCCGGCCTCGGCCTGATCTGGCCCTGGATCGACCGCATCGGCCACAAGGTGAATGTCATGGAGCAGGTGCTCGACATTCCCTCGCAGGAGGCGATCACCAAGGACAATGCCGGCGTGCGTATCGATGCCGCCGCCTTCTTCCAGGTGCTCGACGCCGCCAAGGCCTGCTACGAGGTCGCTTCGCTCAACGATGCGCTGATGGTCCTGACCATGACCAATATCCGTACCGTGGTCGGCTCGATGGACCTCGACCAACTGCTGTCGCACCGCGACGAGATCAATGAGCGCCTGCTGCGCGTGATGGATGCGGCGGCCTCGCCCTGGGGCGTCAAGGTCACGCGTATCGAGATCCGCGATATCCTGCCGCCCGCCGATATCGCCGGCGCGATGAACCGGCAGATGAAGGCCGAGCGCGAGAAGCGCGCCGCCGTTCTCGAAGCCGAAGGTTTGCGGCAGGCGGAAATCCTGAAGGCCGAAGGCCAGAAGCAGTCGCAGATTCTCGCCGCCGAGGGCCGCAAGGAAGCGGCGTTGCGCGATGCCGAGGCGCGCGAGCGCCTGGCGCAGGCCGAGGCGAATGCCACGGCGATGGTCTCGGAGGCGATCAGCCGCGGCGACATCCAGGCCGCGAACTTCCTGATCGCCGAGCGTTACACAGACGCGCTGAAATCGATCGCGTCGAGCCATAACAGCAAGGTCGTGATCGTGCCGATCGAGGCCGCCTCGCTTGCCGGCACGGTCGGCGGCATCGCCCAGCTTACCAAGGCGGTGTTCGGCGAGGACGGGGCGGCGCAGCGCCACGGCGGGGTCGGCTCGGTGCCGACCTCCGGCCGTCCGGGCGTCTGAGCGGAGGCTGTCGTGTTCGACTGGTTCGCGAATCTGGGCGGCTGGAGCTGGGCCATTCTCGGGCTCGTGCTGATCGGCGGCGAGATGCTGGCGCCCGGCGTCTTCCTGATCTGGCTCGGATTGGCGGCGCTCGTCACGGGCGCGGTCGTCGGTCTTTTCGGGCTCGGCTGGCAGGCGGCCTGCCTCGTCTTCGCGATCTTCGCCATCGCCTGCGTCGCCGCCGGCCGCATGCTGACCCGCCGCAGGGCCGAGGAGCCGGACGCGGCGACGGGGCTCAACGATCGCGGCCGTCAGCTCATCGGCAGGGTCTTCCGGCTGGAGACGACGATGGCGGGCGGCGAGGGGCGCGTGCGCGTCGGCGATTCGTCCTGGCGCATCGTCGGCCCGGAATTGCTGGCGGGAGCCGAGGTCAAGGTCGTCAGGGTCGAAGGCTCGACGCTCATCGTCGAGAAGGCCTGAAAGCCGTCATGAGCTTTTTGCATCCGCTGCGCGGTTTTTCGTAGCAGCGTTGCGTTCAGGGCGTTGGCCTCCCGCGTTGCGGGGACTATAGCAACCGCTCCTTCACGAGCGCACCGTCATGACCAGCCCCAGCGAACGCCTTTCCCTTCCGAAGGACCGCATCAAGGTCCTGCTGCTGGAAGGTATCAACGATTCCGCCGTCGAACTGCTGGAGCAGGCCGGCTACAGCAATCTCGAAAGACTGCCGAAGGCGCTCGACCGCGAGGCGCTGCTCAAGGCGATCCAGGGCGTGCATGTGCTCGGCATCCGCTCGCGCACCCAGCTGACGCCGGAGGTCTTCGCCGGGGCCGACCGGCTCTTCGCCGTCGGCTGCTTCTCGGTCGGCACCAATCAGGTCGATCTGGAGGCGGCGCGCCTGCGCGGTGTGCCCGTCTTCAACGCGCCGTTCTCGAACACGCGCAGCGTCGCCGAACTCACCATCGGCGAGATCGTCATGCTGCTCCGGCGCATTCCGGACCGTTCGCGCGATGCGCATCAGGGCGGCTGGGACAAGTCGGCCAACGGCTCCTTCGAGGTGCGCGGCAAGACGCTCGGCATCGTCGGCTACGGCAATATCGGCAGCCAGCTCTCGACGCTGGCCGAGGCGATGGGCATGCGGGTGATCTACTACGATCACACCGACCGCCTGCGCCACGGCAATACCGAGCCGACCATCAGCCTCAACGCCCTGCTCGGCGCGGCCGACATCGTCTCGCTGCATGTGCCGGAGACGGCACAGACGGCGGGCATGATCGGCGCGGCGCAGATCGCAGCGATGAAGAAGGGCGCCTATCTCATCAATAATTCGCGCGGCACCGTCGTCGATCTCGACGCCGTCGCTGCGGCGCTGAAGAGCGGCCATCTGGCAGGCGCGGCGGTCGACGTCTTCCCGGTCGAGCCGGCCTCCAATGCCGAGCGCTTCGTCACGCCGCTGCAGGGCCTCTCCAACGTGATCCTGACGCCGCATATCGGCGGCTCGACCGAGGAGGCGCAGGAGCGCATCGGCGCCGAGGTGGCGCGCAAGCTCGTCGATTATTCCGATGTCGGCTCGACGGTCGGCGCGGTCAATTTCCCGCAGGTGCAATTGCCGGCGCGCCCGATCGGCACGCGCTTCATCCATGTCCAGCGCAATGTGCCGGGCATGCTGCGGCGCCTGAACGACGTCTTCGCCAACCGGCAGGTCAATATCGCCGCGCAGAACTACCAGACCGATGGCGAGGTCGGTTACGTCGTGATGGAAGCGGATGGCGTGTCGAGCAACGAGGCGCGCGACATCCTGCGCGAGATCCGCGTCCTCGACGGCACGATCCGCGCCCGCCTGCTCTACCAGCGCGACTGATCCTCAGGCCGGTTTCTTGGCCTTGGCGCCGGGCTTGATCGGCGTCTGCGTTGCGACCGGGTCGCTCGCGGGGAAAGTGTCCTTCAGGGCCCGGTTGAGCTCGGCATCCTTGCCGTGCTCGCGCGCGGCCTTGCGTTGCTCCTTCTGTTCCTGACGCAGGCTTTCCTTGGCGGGATTGGCGGTGGCGGTCATGGTCGCTCCCTTCGGTGTGGCTGTCTCGGACAGGGAACGCGGCTGGACCGAGCCCGTTCCGTCAGAACGCCAGCGCAGGCGCGCCATGACGAAGCGGGCCTGCCTCTGGACCGGACGATGCAGCCTTCCCATCTGGTGAAGCTACGTCGTCCCGCCGGAGACCTTCCGGCGCCAGCCAGCAGGGGCCGTCATGGTCGCGATCTCCGTCCTCGATCTCGTTCCCGTCGTCGAAGGGGAGGGGCCGCGCGAGGCGCTGCTGAAATCCACCGACCTGATCCGCCATGCCGAGCGGCTCGGCTATACCCGCTACTGGGTGGCTGAGCACCACAACATGGTTGGCATCGCCAGCGCAGCCACCTCGGTGGTGATCGGGCAGCTCGCTGCGGCGACCAGCACGATCCGGGTGGGCGCCGGCGGCATCATGCTGCCGAACCATGCGCCGCTCGTCATCGCCGAGCAGTTCGGCACGCTGGAAGCGCTGTTTCCGGGGCGTATCGATCTCGGTCTCGGCCGTGCGCCGGGGACCGACCAGCTCACGCTCCGGGCGCTGCGCCGCAGCCCGATGTCATCGGACAGCTTCCCGCAGGATGTGCTCGAATTGCAGGCGCTGTTCGCGCCGGCCGGGCCGAACCAGGCGATCCGCGCCGTGCCGGGCGAGGGGCTGAACGTGCCCCTGTGGATTCTCGGGTCGAGCCTGTTCGGGGCGCAGCTCGCGGCCGAGCTCGGCCTGCCCTACAGCTTCGCCTCGCATTTCGCGCCGGATGCATTGATGCAGGCGCTCGCCGTCTATCGCGAGCGCTTCAAGCCGTCAGAGCAACTGGCGACGCCGCATGCGATGCCGGGCATCAATGTCGTCGCGGCCGATACGGACGAGGAGGCACGCTATCTCGCGACCTCGCTGCAGCAGCGCTTCGTCGGCATGGTCCGGGGCGCGCGCGGCAAGCTCCAGCCGCCGATCGACGATATCGAACAGTACTGGTCACCGGCCGAGAAGGCGCATGTCTCGGGCATGCTGCGCTACGCCTTCATCGGCTCGCCGGAGACGCTGAAGCGCACGCTCGGCGCCTTCGTGCGCGAGACCGGAGCGGACGAGATCATGATCACCGCGCCGATCTTCGACCATGACAAGCGCAAGCGCTCGTTCGAACTCGTGGCCGGGATCGCGAGCGAGCTCGGGCGATAAGGTTTTCGCTCCGACGAAGCTGGCTGCCGCCGTGGTGATTGATGCTATTGCGTGTCATCTGCATTTATATTGCAAATGATAATGATTTTCTGTTAGGCCTTTTTGCAATTGGCAGCCGGCATTGCTATGGCAAGGCATGACCGAGACCGACCGGCGCATTGCCGTTTTCGAGAGCCAGCTGAAGGGGGCCGGGCTGCGCATGACGCAGCAGCGGCGGTTGATCCTGCGCGTGCTGGCCGAAGCCGACGATCACCCCGACGCGAAGGGGATTTTCACCCGCGCCTTCGCCCATGATCCGACGCTGTCGCTCTCGACCGTCTACCGGACGATGAAGGTGCTGGAATCGCAGGGCGCGATCGAGCGCCACGCCTTCGAGGACGGCATCTCGCGCTACGAGCATGCCGATCAGGAGCATCACGACCACCTGATCGACGTGGATTCGGGCGAGGTGATCGAGTTCTCCTCGGATGCGATCGAGGAGTTGCAGCGGCGGATCGCGGCGGAGTTGGGCTATGAGCTCGTCCGTCACCGCCTCGAACTCTACGGCCGCAAGAAGCAGCCGGCGCGCCGGGGCGGCCGCAAGGCGCCCTAAGTGGCTCGCTCAGCCGTCGACGACGTCGTTGTAGTCCGGATGCTTCGCGATCCAGCCTTTGAGGAACTCGCAGCGGACCACGGCCTTGCGCCCGCTTGCGCGCAGCAATTCGAAGACGCCCTTCGCCAGTTTTGAGCCGACGCCCTGCCCAGCGAACTGGGAGGGCACTTCGGTATGGACCAGCACCAGCCGCTCGCCGTCGTGGCGATAGGCGACGAGCGCGGTGCCGCCGTCGAGTGTGAGTTCGAAGCGGTTCTGCCCGGGGTTCTCGACGACGTCCATGATGCGGGCTCCTTAGGTTAGCCGCGTTCAGTTACCCTTGCGCCTCCGCGCGCCAGGGATAGCTCCAGGTCTCGGTCAGCGTCTTGCCGCCGCTGCGCAGGAAGGCGCGCATCTCGGCGAGCTGGCCGGGTTCGACCACGACGTCGATGAAGGCGCGGAAGCCTTCGGTCTTGCGGTTCGGCACGATGAAGGCGCGGTCGATCCGGCCATAGGCGATCGAGGGCACGATCTCGACCTTCTCCGGCTGCTTCAGATAGTAGTCGAGATCGCCGCCGGCGAAATCGATGATGAAGCGGCGCGAGCCCTCGGTGACGGGCTCGCCCGAGCCCAGCGCCTTCGGCTTGGCCTGGTAGGTGTTGACCACGCGCCCGCCCGGGTGAAGGTCGCCGGAATCGAGCATCGAGATCAGCTTGTAGCCGAAGGAGAATTCCTTGCCCGGCTCCAGCGGCGTCTTCGGTGCCCAGAGCGCGACGATGTTGTCGTTGGTCTCGTCGGTCGTCGGCATCTCGATCAATTCGACGACGCCCTCGCCCCAGTCGCCCTGCGGCTCGATCCAGTAGGAGGGCCGCAGCTCGTAGTTCAGGTCGAGGTCCTGATAGTGCTCGAAGGTGCGGTCGCGCTGCATCAGGCCGAAGCCGCGGATGCTGCGCTCGACGAAGGAGGAGACGGCCTGCTGCTTGGGATTGCGCAGCGGGCGCCAGATCCATTCGCCGCTGCCGGAATGGATCATCAGCCCGTCCGAATCGTGCAACTCGCTGCGGAAATCATCGAAGAAGCGGCGGTCGTTCTCGCCGGTGAAGAACATCGAGGTCAGCGGCGCGAGGCCGAGCTTCTCGATGGTCGTGCGCGGATAGAGCGTCGCCGCGACCTCCACCACCGTGTCGAGGTCGGGATAGATGGTGAAGCGGTAGGCGCCGGTCACGGCCGGCGAATCGAGCAGGGTATGGATGACGACGCGCTCGGCATTGGCTGCCGGCTGTTCGATCCAGAACTCGCGGAAGACGGGGAATTCCTCGGCGGTCGTGCCGGCGCCGATGGACAGGCCGCGGGCCGAGAGGCCGTAGCGCTGGCCGCGGCCGAGCACGCGGAAATAGCTCGCGCCGATGAAGGAGATCAGCTCGTCGTAAACGCGGGGGTCGTTGAGCGGGTAGTGCAGGCGGAAGCCGGCGAAGCCGAGATTGACCGGCAGCGGCTTGTCGAACTTCACCTTGCCGTAGTCGAACAGGTTCGCGGCATAGGGCACCGGCATGGGCACGCCGTCGCGCACCACGTTCACCGTGACCGGGCGGGTGAAGAGGAAGCCCGGATGGAACATCTGCATGCGGAAGGGCGAACCGTTCTGCTGCAGCAGGGCTCGGTCTGGGCGGAAGCGGATGTCGCGCCAGGAATCGTAGTCGAGCTTGGCCAAAGCCTCCGGCAGCGGCGCGATCGGCTCATAGGGAACGGCTGCGATCTCGCGGGCGCGGCGCTGCACGTCCTCGAAGCCGAAACGGGGCTGCGGCGCGGCGTTCTGGGGCGGTGGCGTCTGCGGCTGGCCCTGCGGCTGAGGCTGCGGGCGCGGCTGCTGCGCGAGCAGGACGGAAGGCGCCGCCGAGAGGCAGAGCGCGGCTGAAAGTCCGCCCAGGACGCGGCGGCGGTCTGTCGTGGTCATGCGTGTTCCGTCTTCCCCGTTGCCCGGGCTCTTCAAGATAGGCGGCGATAACAATTCGACAGATCATCGTTATCGCGTCCTCCCGGACGCGCGATGATCGAGCGAGAGTTAAGGCCATCGAATGGGGCCGGTCTAGGGCATCCGGCATTGACGGCAGATGAACATGTCGCAACCTTCCGCCGCTCCCGCGTGATGCGTGGCTAAGTCGTAGCCGGCAAAGCGCTTTCCGCGATCAGCCCGTTCCCGAACGGACGCGGATCGGCCCTGCAAAAAAATGCGGCTTCGGGTGCATAAAACACTTGTGGTCGGGGGCGAGCGTCCGTATATCGCGTTCACCCAATTCGCACGTGCCTGTGGCCGCGTGCTGGTCGGTGGGCATCCGGACAAGAGGCCGGACAGCCGCCAGGGGTTGGAGGACGGATGGAGGGGATGGACATCCCTCAAATCACGCCTCCCGGTTTCCGCAAGGACGCCGTTCCCCGACACAGACCGGCAGCCGGAGGCAAAACCGGCGAACCCCGAATCTCCACGGGGGACGCAGCTTAAAGCAACGACGGAGCGGGCTTTTTTGGTCTCGCCGGCTTTCCACAGGCCGGCACCGAAGAGGCTTGTCCTTCATTGCCGGCCGTGCGGGGTCTTCCCCAATCGAACGGTGTTTCGGGTCCGGACGGCTCGTCCGTTGTAGCAGGCGTCTCCACAGCGCCGCGCGGCAGCGACGATTCACTCCGGCGATACATCGCATCGACGCCGCTTGCGTCGTAGGGGAGTCGCGTCTCATGACCGACCGCATCCGTGAGTTTCTTCGTACCCGCCGCGAGGACGGGCCCTGCGTCGTCATCGACACCGAAGTCGTGCGCGCCAACTATCATGCCTTCGCCCGTGCGTTGCCCGACACTCGCGTCTTCTACGCGGTGAAGGCTAACCCGGCGGCGGAAGTGCTCGCCCTGCTCGCCAAGCTCGGTTCCTGCTTCGATTGCGCCTCGGTCGTCGAGATCGAGCTCGCGCTCGCGGCCGGCGCCACGGCTGATCGCATCTCCTTCGGCAACACCATCAAGAAGGAGCGCGACGTCGTCCGCGCCATGGAGCTCGGCGTGCGCCTATTCGCCGTCGACTGCACGGCCGAGGTCGAGAAGGTCGCCCGTTCCGCCGAGAAGACCGGCACGATCGATGCGCGCATCTTCTGCCGCATCCTATGCGACGGTGCCGGCGCCGACTGGCCGCTCTCGCGCAAGTTCGGCTGCGTGCCCGAAATGGCCGCGGACGTGCTCGAGCACGGCCATCGCACGGGCCTGCTGGCCTATGGCATCTCGTTCCATGTCGGCTCGCAGCAGGCGAACGTGAACGCCTGGGATTCGGCCCTGGCCTCGGCCTCGGCGATCTTCAAGGAATGCGCCACCCGCGGCATCTCGCTGTCGATGGTCAACCTCGGCGGCGGTTTCCCGGCGCGCTACCTGAAGCCGATTCCGGGCGTGCCGTCCTATGGCGACGCGATCTTCCGGGCGCTGTCGAAGCATTTCGGCAACCAGCTGCCCGAGACGATCATCGAGCCAGGCCGCGGCATGGTCGGCGAAGCCGGCCTGATCGAGGCCGAGGTCGTGCTGATCTCGAAGAAGGCCGAAACGGACGAGGTCCGCTGGGTCTATCTCGATATCGGCAAGTTCAACGGTCTCGCCGAGACCATGGACGAGGCGATCCGCTACCCCATCCGCACCGTGCGCGATGGCGATGCGACGGTTCCCTGCGTGCTCGCCGGCCCGACCTGCGACTCGGTCGACGTCATGTACGAGAAGACCCCGTACATGCTGCCCTTCTCGCTGGAGATCGGCGACAAGGTGCTGATCGAGGGCACGGGCGCCTATACGACGACCTATTCGGCCGTCGCCTTCAATGGCTTCCCGCCGCTGAAGCAGTACGTCATCTGACGTCGGAGGGAGCGCGAGTTCCCTCCTGATCCCATCGGGTCCGGCGAAGCGCCCTGCCGTATGGCAGGCTGTCTGACGCAAGTCGGGCGGAGCGTTCGTATCTCCAGAACGGAGATGCGGGCGTGGCTCCCGCCGGACCCCCTTCCACACAATCCATCCGCTAGATCATCCCGCGTCCTAACGGGCGCGGTAAAGATGATCTAACCTATTGGTATCGCCTCGGATTATTCCGAAAAGTGGGTTCCACTTTTCGGTCCGATGCGGTGGCCGCGTCCGCGCGGCGCCGGGAAGGTCTGCGTGAGTGCAGGCGCTCCGGCAGGAGGTGCGTCATGATCACGATCCGCGACGAGATCGCCAACGACATTCCCGCCCGCGAGGCGCTGCTCGACCGTTGCCTGGGCGAGCGCCGCACCGCCAAGTCGAGCGAGCGCCTGCGCGAAGGTCGGCTGCCGGCCGAGGGTCTGGCGCTCACCGCCGAGCGCGATGGCGAAGTGCTCGCGACCGTGCGCCTCTGGCATGTGGAAGCCAATGGCGTGCCGGCGCTGCTGCTCGGCCCGCTCGCGGTGAAGCCGGAGCTGCAGGGCGAGGGGCTCGGCAAGGCGATGATGCGCGAGGCGCTCTGGCGCGCCGCCTGCCGTGGCCATGGCGCCGTCATCCTTGTCGGCGATGCGCCCTATTACGCCCGGTTCGGCTTCGATCCGTCGCTGACCCGCGATCTCGCGATGCCCGGCCCGGTCGAGCGCGAGCGCTTCCTCGCGATCGAACTGCGCGACGGCGCGCTCGATGGTGCGCGCGGCGTGCTGGTCGCCAGCGGCGCTGCCATTCCCGCAGCCTTCGCAGCAGACGAGGTGGCGCAGGCCGCCTGACGCATCCGACCCATCGTCATCGCGCCGTCATCGCCCGGCGCTTTCCATGCGCTCACCCGCGTGGAAGGCGTCCTCGCGATTGACGGCGCCATTTTGCGCTCATACGACCCTTTCGACCTTTTTACCCCTAGAACCCAGGAGTTACAGAGAATGACGAATTGGCCCGTCTACGGCGAGATCACCGGCCCGATCGTGATGATCGGCTTCGGCTCGATCGGCCGCGGTACGCTGCCGCTGCTCGAACGGCACTTCAAGTTCGACAAGAGCCGCTTCGTCGTCATTGCTCCCGATGATTCCAACCGTCACCTGCTCGACGAGCGCGGCATCCGCTTCATCCAGGAAGCCGTCACCATCGAGAACTACAAGACGATGCTGGAGCCGCTGCTGACCGCCGGCGGCGGGCAGGGCTTCTGCGTCAACCTCTCCTGCGATACCGGCTCGCGCGATATCATGGAGCTCTGCTCCAGCCTCGGCGCGCTCTATATCGACACGGTCAACGAGCCTTGGCTCGGTTTCTATTTCGACGAGAGCAAGGGGCCGGGCGAGCGCTCGAACTATGCGCTGCGCGAGATGACGCTGGCCGCCAAGCGCGCCCGCAAGCCGGGCTCGACGACGGCCGTCTCCTGCTGCGGCGCCAATCCCGGCATGGCTTCCTGGCTTGCCAAGAAGGCCCTGTTGAACGTCGCCGCCGACATGCGCCTCAACGTGCCGCAACCGAAGACCCGCGAGGAATGGGCCGGTCTGATGAAGCAGGTCGGCGTCAAGGGCATCCATATCGCCGAGCGCGACACGCAGCGTTCGAAGAACCCCAAGCCGCCGGGCGTCTTCGTCAACACCTGGTCGGTCGAGGGCTTCATCTCCGAGGGCGTGCAGCCGGCTGAGCTGGGCTGGGGCACCCATGAGAAGTGGATGCCGGAGAACGCTCGCACCCACGAGACCGGCTCGCAGGCGGCGATCTACCTGATGCAGGCCGGTGCCGAGACCAAGGTGCGCAGCTGGTGCCCGACGCCTGGCCCGCAATACGGCTTCCTGGTGACGCATAACGAGTCGATCTCGCTCGCGGATTATTTCACCGTGCGCGACGAGAGTGGCAAGGCGATCTACCGGCCGACCTGCCATTACGCCTATCACCCGGCGAATGATGCGGTGCTCTCGCTGCACGAGATGTTCGGCAGCGGCCGCCCGCAGGAGGAGCACCACATCCTCGAGGAGAACGAGGTCGTCGACGGCATCGACGAACTCGGCGTGCTGCTCTACGGCCATGACAAGGGCGCCTACTGGTTCGGCTCGCAGCTCTCGACCGAGGAGGCGCGCAAGCTCGCGCCCTACCAGACCGCGACCGGCCTGCAGGTCACTTCGGCCGTGCTCGCCGGCATGGTCTGGGCGCTGGAGAATCCGAAAGCCGGCATCGTCGAGGTCGAGGAAATGGATCTGGACCGCTGCCTCGCGATCCAGATGCCCTATCTCGGCCCGGTGAAGGGCTACTACACCGACTGGACTCCGCTCGATGGCCGCCCGGGCCTGTTCCCGGAGGATATCGACACCAGCGACCCCTGGCAGTTCCGGAACATTCTGGTTCGGTAAAAGCCGCCATTGAAGGGTGTCATCCCGCACGCGCTGCGGCACGTCAGTGCTGCTGCGCAGATGCGGGATCGTTCTCAGGAAAGGGCGCTCTCTGATGCAGGGGGCGCCCTTTTGCTTGCAGGGCTCCTTCTCGTCGCGCGGTCCCGCATCTGCGCAGCAGCACTGCGTGCCGCAGCGCGTGCGGGATGACACTCTACGATCGACGAACCTTCACGCCCGCCAGCAGCGCGGCGCCGGCAAGAAAGAACACGATCAGTACAGCCAAGCCCGCCCGCTGGCTGGCGAAGATCGTCGTCGCCAGCGCGACTAGCGTCGGCCCCAGGAAGGACGTGACCTTCCCCGACAGCGCGAAGAGCCCGAAGAACTCGCCGATGCGTCCCTCCGGCGCCAGTCGCGCCATCAGGCTGCGCGAGGCCGCCTGCATCGGGCCGGCGACGAGGCCGATCAGCAGGCCGAGGCCCAGATAGACCCGCTCCGGCAGCGAGGCGAAGAGCCCGTCTCCGGCCACGGGCGGAGCTGCCGTGACCACGAACAGGATACGGTTGGCGTCCAGCGAGAGGATGCCGATACAGGCGAAGAGCAGGCAGGCGATGGAGCCCAGCACCACAGGCTTGCCGCCGATCCGGTCGTCGAGCTTGCCGCCGAGCCAGGCCCCCAGCGTGCCGGTGACGGTGAGCAGGATGCCGAAGATGCCGAGTTCGATCGTCTGCCAGCCGAACACGCCGGCCGCATAAATGCCGCCGAAGGCGAAGAGCGCGACCAGCGCATCCTGATAGATCATGTTGGCGAGCAAGAAGCGGCCGAGCGCGGGCAGCTTCGGCAGTTCGGCCAGCGTGTCCTTCAGACGCCCGACGCCACCTCTCGCCGCCTCGGCAAGGCTCAGGCCGGTCCGGCCGGAATCCGGAGTGAGCAGGAACATCGGCGTGACAAAGACGATGAACCAGAGCGCCGTCAGCGGGCCGGAAAAGCGGTCGCCCTCGCGCGCGGCGGCATCGAGCCCGAGGATCGGCGCGATGCCGATCAGCGTCTTGCCGGTCTGCGGATCGGCCGCGAGCAAACCGAGCGTGATCGCGAGGGAGAGCAGCCCGCCGAGATAGCCGATCGCCCAGCCGGTGCCGGAGAGCCAGCCGAGCCGCTCCGGCGGCACCAGCCGTGTCATCATCGCATTGTTGAAGGTGGTGGCGAACTCGGCTCCGACAGTCGCGATGACGAAGCCGGCGAGCGCGATTGGGACTGCCGACGAAGAACCCGGTACGGCGAACCAGAGCATGGCGGAGCCGATGACGAGGAGCGCGCCGAAGGCGGCGATCCAGGGCTTGCGCGGCCCGGTCCGGTCGGCAATGCCGCCAAGCAGCGGGGAGAGCAGCGCGATGCAGAGGCCGGCGAAACCTGTGGCATAGCCCCAGAGCGCCTGGCCGTCGGCGGCGTCCTTCGCCAGCGCGGAAGCAAAGAAGGGCGCGAAGACGAAGGTGGTGATCAGCGTGAAGAAGGGCTGGGCCGACCAGTCGAAGAACAGCCAGGCGGTGACCGCGCGGCGCGGCGGCCAGACGGTGGGTGGCGCTTCGGCAGGCGGCGGCGCTGGCGTCACTGCAGGGTCGTCTCCGGGTCGCCGCCGCCGCGGGCCAGCTCGATCTCGGTGATCGCGACCAGGACCTCGGCGCGATCCTTCAGCGTCGGTGCTTCCAGCAGCGCCTGTTTCTCGCGCGGCCCGAACGGGCACATCATCGAGAGCGCATTGACGAGCGCCTCGTTCGGGGCTTCGTTGACGCCCTTCCAGTCGATCTTGAGGTCGTTGGCCTTGGCGAAGTCCCTGAGCGCCTTGAGCAGGCCCTTGCGGTCGACCTCCTCCTCGCCGGTGCGGGCGATGAAATCGGCGGCGAAGTTGTCATAGCTGACGCGGCCCTGGCGATAGGCCGTCGTCACCGACAACTCGTCCAGCAGCCGGAAGCGGCTGATCCCGGTCAGGGTGATGATGTAGCGGCCGTCGCCGGTCTCGGAGAACTGGGTGATGCGGCCGAGGCAGCCGACCTTGAGCAGCGGCGGGATCTCGGGCTGGCGGCCGGTTTCCGGCTCGGGCTGGATGATGCCGATGACGCGCTCGCCTTTGAGAGCGTCATCGATCATGGCGAGATAGCGCGGCTCGAAGATGTTGAGCGGCATCTGGCCGCGCGGCAGGAGCAGGGCGCCGCCCAAGGGAAAGAGCGGGATCGCCGCCGGGCAATCCTTGGCCCCCTCGTAGACGGCGTTCATGCCCATGCGCGCCTCGTCCTTGTCGCCGGTCAGGAGAACAGCAGGGTCGAAAGCTTGCGACGCCCGGCGACGCTCGCCTCGTCCATCGGGCCCCAGGCCTCGAAGAACTGCAGGAGCTGCTTGCGCGCGCCGTCGTCGTTCCACGTCCTATCGGCCTTGATGATGGCGACGAGATGATCGACCGCTTCCTCGCGCCTGTCGCGGGCGTTGAGCGCCAGCGCCAGATCGAAGCGGGCCTGATGGTCCTTCGGATCGGCTGCGACCTTGGCTTCCAGCTCGGCGGTGTCGCCGAGCGAGGCAGCCTGTTCGGCAAGCTCGATCGCGGCGCGGATGGCCGTGATCGCCGGGTCGTTGGCCTTGTCCTGCGGGGCCATGCCGAGAATGCCCTTGGCGCCCTCGATATCGCCAGTGTCGAGATGCAGCCGCGCCAAGCCCGCGATGGCGGCGAGATTGTCGGGCTCGATCTCGAGCACGCCGGCATAGAGCTCGCTCGCACCTGCCGGGTCGCCGGCCGCGATGGCGGCCGCGGCAGCCTCGATCAGCTCGGCGGTCTCGCCCGGGCCCATCGGGCCGACCAGGCGCTCGATGAAGGCCTTGATCTGGCCCTCGGGCTGCGCGCCCATGAAGCCGTCGATCGGCTGACCCTGCTTGAAGGCGATGACGGCGGGGATCGACTGGATGCCGAGCTGGCCGGGGATCTGCGGATGCTCGTCGATGTTCATCTTGACGAGCTTGACCTTGCCGCCGGCGGCCTTGACCACCTTCTCGATGACGGGGGTGAGTTGCTTGCAGGGGCCGCACCAGGGCGCCCAGAAATCGATCAGCACAGGCTGCTTCATCGATTCGGCGATGACGTCCTCGCGGAAGCCCTGGGTCGTGGTGTCCTTGATCAGGCCGGATTGTTCGGTCGCGTCGCCATTGACCAGCATGGGTCGTCCTTCGTGATCAGTCCTGGAGGCGAAGGCGTGCCCTTACGGCCGCCTGCGCAGTTGCGCCATAGATGGGGTGCTTCAGCCGTTCTGTCCATCGGGCGGGACGGGCAAATCGACGATCAGCGGCTCGTGCCCCGTGCTCCGGAAGAAGGCGAGCAGATCGTCGCGGCTGACCCGCAAGGTCGCGGTGTTGATCAGGGGGTGGAAATTGACGTCCTCGCCGGTCGCGAGCGTCGAATCCAGCACCATGGTGACGTCGCCGGCGCGGTCGTTGATCACGGCGAAGGCGGTGACCGAGCCCGGCGTGACGCCGAGCTTCTCCAGCAGCAATTCGGCCGAGCCAAAGGAGAGCCGGCCGCTGGCGCCGATGCGCTCGTGCAGGCGCTTCAGGTCGATTCGCGCGTGCGCCTCGGCCGAGACCAGGAAGATCCGTCCCTTCTTGTCCTTGAGGAACAGGTTCTTGGTGTGGTGGCCGACCATCTCGTCGCGATGCGGCGCCGTCTCGGCAACGGTGAACACGGCCGGGTGGTCGGTGCGGTGAAAGGCGATGCCCTTCTCGGAGAGATAGGCGCAGAGCTGGTCGGGCGTGACGGGCGCGGTCATGGCGAGGCGATCGGCAGGGGACGGGGCGGGATTCGGGAGAACACTGAAAATCTCTGCCGGAACGGCAGAACGGGCCGGAAAATGCCTAGCCCCGTGCGACGCCGGCAGCAAGAGAGAGCCGGCGAATCCGGGCTTTTGTGGAAGGCGGCAAAAAACTTTCACTGGGGTGCTTGCGCTTCGCGGTGCTTTGGGGCAATAACCCGACCGCGCCGCCAACACGGCGCGACTGTCTCGGATGCGGGTGTAGCTCAGGGGTAGAGCACAACCTTGCCAAGGTTGGGGTCGAGGGTTCGAATCCCTTCGCCCGCTCCAGACAATCTCAGGACTTGAGAAGCATGCAAGCGTCGGATCTTCCGGCGCTTTTTGCTTTTTGGGCTCGGGGGAGCCGGCGCTCTTTGCGAGACGCTACGAAAGCCTCTGGTTATTTGAGGGTTTCGCGTTTGCTCCGGTCGTGGGGCATCCCGTTCGTATCGAAGCAACTCTTCCTGCCCCATCACCGGAAATGCGAATGCAGGCGATCGCGGGCTCGCAGCGGCGGTCGTATTCGGCCAATCCGCATGGTCGAGCCAGAGCGCTGGACCGGCCTGCTCCCTTTGCAGAGCCCTTACGTCCTCAAGTCGCGGACGCGTTCCGCTGTCCGAGCGGGCTTTCGAAACCTCAGGGCTGCGCCGCCAACGCCGCAGCGACCGCCCGGCCGGCTACGGCATGGCCATAGGCGTTCCAGTGGGCGTCCGAGGCGAAGGCGAAGGGCTTGTGCTTGGCCGCCCATTCAGCCGCGAAGACCGGGTGCAGGTCGAGGAAAGGCACGCCATGCCTGGCGGCAGCCGCGGCGGCGATGGCATTCAGCTTGAGCGCGGGACTATCGTCGCGGCCGGCTTCGATCGCGGCGCGGTCGCCGTCCATCACCAGTTGCAGGCGGGCGCCGGCGGCTTGTGCCAGCGCCTTGAGGCGGCCAACGACGTGGTCGGTCGCCGCCTTCACATCAGCCTCCCGAACCAGCACCGCGCCGATCTCGACATTGGCTGCATAGCCGCCTTCCGCAGCGCGGGCCGGCCCGAGGATGGCGTCGACGATCGCCTGCGGACGCACCTGCCAGCGATAGAGGAAGAAGCCGCTCGTCGCCGTCCGCCTCAGAAACTCGACCGGCCCCGGGCGCCAGGGCGTCGGCGGCAGCTCGCCGACAACCTTGCCGTTCTGGACGTCGAGCTTGCGGAAGCTCGACGTATAGCGGCCCGGCCTGAAGACGAAGCTCTCGTCGAAATCATTGTGGACCAACAAGACCACGATCGTATCCGGCCGCGCCTGCACGACTTCCTGCTGGACCATCTGGACATACTGGCTCATCGGCGCGCCGGCGATGCCATAGCGATAGGTCTCGACCGGGCCGGTGAAGGCAAGCGCTTCGCCTGCGGCTTCGGCGAGACTGCGATCGAAGGGGACCTGCAGCGCCTCGACGAAACTGTCGCCGACGAAGGCAATGCGCCGCACGCCCGGCCGGCGCTCGCGCGGATAGGTCGGCAGCGGCGAGTTCCAGCCCTCTCCATTGATCGAGAACGGCGCATCGACGTCGTCGCGCACCCGCCAGTGTCCGCTCTGGCCGGGAGCGTAGCGCACCAGCTCATTGACGAAGGCGTTGCGTGGCACGTCCGAGCCCGGCAGCACGAAGCGGAAGACCACGAATTCGCAGAAAGCGAGGAAGATGACGACGGTTCCCGCCATCACCGCGAGATTGACGAGCAGGCCGCGCAGGCGTGAGCGGGTACGGGCGGCCATCGGCGTCAATCCAGCTCGAAGCGTGAGGTGTAATCGAGCGCCAGCGCCGGGTCCTGCCGTTCCTTGCGCAGGACGCAGGTGCCGACCACCAGCATCTCGATATCCGAGCCCATGAAGCAGCGGAAGGCATCCTCGGGCGTGCAGACGATCGGCTCGCCGCGAACGTTGAAGCTGGTATTGACCAGCACCGGGCAACCCGTCGCCGCCTTGAAGCCGCCCAGCAATGCGTGGAAGCGTGGATTGGTCTCGGCATGCACGGTCTGGAGCCGTGCCGAATAGTCGACATGGGTCACGGCCGGAATCTCGGAGCGGGCCACATTGAGCTTGTCGATGCCGAACAGCGTCTCCTCCGCGGCGGTCATGGCGCGGCGGCGCTCGCGGCGGACCTCCGCGACCATCAGCATATAGGGCGAGACGCCCTCATGCTCGAACCAGTCACCGACATCCTCCGCCAGCACGGCCGGCGCGAAGGGGCGGAAGGATTCGCGGAACTTCACACGCAGATTGAGGGTCTTCTGCATGCTCGGGCTGCGCGGATCGCCGAGGATCGAGCGGCCGCCCAGGGCGCGCGGGCCGAACTCCATCCGGCCCTGGAACCAGCCGATAGCCTTGCCGGCGACGAGTCCCTCGACCGTCTGCGCCAGCATGCCGGCCTCGTCGTGCTCCTCGAAGACGGCGCCGACGGCGCGCAGGCGCCCGGCGATCTCCTCCGGCGCGAAAGCCGGCCCCAGATAGGAGCCCGCCATGCCATCGAGGCCCGCGGTGACGGTTCGCGGCTGCGCGAACTGCCTATGATGGGCGGCGAGCGCCGCCCCGAGCGCGCCGCCGGCATCGCCCGAAGCGGGCTGCACCCAGATATTGGCGAAGCTGCCGTCGCGCAGGATCTTGCCGTTGGCGACGCAGTTCAGCGCGACGCCGCCGGCCAGGCAGAGATTGCGCTCCCCTGTCTCGGCCGCGAGCGAGCGCGTCATGCGCAGGACGATCTCCTCGGTGACGGCCTGGATCGAGGCGGCGATGTCCATGTGGAACGGCGTCAATTGCGCCTCGCCCGCTCGCGCGGGCTCGCCGAACAGCGCCTCGAACCGGGCATTGGTCATGGTGAACCCGCCCATGTAATCGAAATAGCGCTGGTCGAGCCGGAAGCTGCCGTCCGGCTTGAGGTCCACGAGATGGTCGAGGATGGTCTGCGCATGTACGGGCCGGCCGTACGGGGCAAGCCCCATCAGCTTGTACTCGCCGGAATTGACCTTGAAGCCGGCATAATGGGTGAAGGCCGAATAGAGCAGCCCGAGCGAATGCGGGAAGTGCAGCTCCTTGACGATGTCGAGCGCGGCTCCGTTGCCAAGGGCGACCGAGGTGGTCGGCCATTCGCCGACGCCGTCGAGCGTCAGCACCAGGGCTCGCTCGAAGGGGGAGGGATAGAAGGCGCTGGCGGCGTGGCTGAGATGGTGCTCGCTGAACAGGAGCTTCGCCGGATCGAACTCGGCATCGAGCGCCTTCAGCTCGTCGCTCAGCAGGCTCTTCTGGAACAGCTTCTCGCGCAGCCAGAGCGGCATCGCCGTGAGGAATTGCCGGAACCCGCGCGGCGCCACCGAGAGATAGGTCTCGAGCAGCCGCTCGAATTTGACGAAGGGCTTCTCGTAGAAGACCACCGCATCGAGCTGCGACAGCTTCAGGCCGGCTTGCGCCAGGCAAGAGCCGATCGCCTGCACGGGAAAACCCGAGTCATGCTTGATGCGCGTGAAGCGCTCCTCCTGCGCGGCCGCGACCGGCACGCCGTCGATGACCAGCGCCGCTGCGGAGTCGTGATAATACGCGGAAATGCCGAGGATGCGCATCGCGTCCGTCAGAACAGCGTGTAGATGAAGGGAGCGACGGCCGAGCCCTTGGTGAGCACGACGAGCCCGCCCATGACCACCATCATCACCACGATAGGGATGAGCCAGTATTTCTTGCGGGCGAGCAGGAACTCGGTGATTTCGCGGAGGAAGGACAAGGGCGCGGCTCCTGTTCTCAATACTGCTTGGTCATCGGGCCGGGCCCGGCGGGATCGCGCGCGATCCAGTAGCTTTTTGCGCCATGGTCGAAGTTCGTCGGAATCGGGCGCTTGCCGAGCAGGCGCATGATCAGCCCGATCGGCGTGAAGACAAGGAAGAACATGGCGCCCATGATCAGCGGCGTCATGATCTTGTGCAGCAGAAGGCCGAAGCGGAACCAGAGTGCGTTCAGCGGTTTCAGCACCGCCGGAACCAGCAGCGCCGCGCCGGCGAACACCGCCGAGGCGCTGCCCCAGCCGAGGACGAAGCCGCTATGGCCGCGCCAGAGCGCGAGCAGCGCGAGGATCGCGAAGAAACCGGCCATGACCAGTCCGAACTGCCGTTCGCTGGACTTGTTGACGGTCTCTTCCGTTCCGCGCCGTTGAAAATCGGACATCGCCCACTCCGCTCGTGACCCTTCGGACTTCGTTCGGCCGGTGCCGCATCGATGAGGGCAGCGGGGGCTCCTTAGAGTATCGGGGGGAAAAGTGGAATCCCGATTCTCTGGCGGGCCGGTACCGGAGAATGGCCGGATCGCCGTTTTGCCTCCGACGGAGGCATGGTGATCCCGCATGCGGGGAGGAAGACGGTCCCCGTTTTTGGAAGGCACCTATCCTCAAACGCAGGAGGGCGCCGATCGGCGCCCTCTGTATTCGTATCCGAAGCTTTCCGTCCGCCTCAGGTCAGCTCGGCGCCGCGCTTCTCGGGGATGAGGAGCCACATCGCGATCAGGTCGAGGACGTAGAGCGCGGCGAGCAGCGCGATGGCGGTTTGGAAGCCGTGGGTCGCGGCGATCGCACCGACGACCACGGGGCCGAAGCCGCCGACGCCGCGGCCGATATTGAACAGCACGTTCTGCGCGGTGGCGCGCGCCGCCGTCGGGAAGAGCTCGCTGATCAGCGCGCCGTAGCCGCCGAGCATGCCGTTGACGAAGAAGCCCATGACCGCGCCGCCAACCAGCAACTGCATGGGATCGGTCAGGCGCGAATAGACCATCACCATCACGGCGGCGCCGATCATGTAGCCGAAGAAGGCCGGGCGGCGGCCGATCCGGTCGGCGATATGGCCGAAGGCGAAGATGCCGAGCGCCATGCCGGCGATGGTGACGGCCGTCCACAAGGCCGACTGGGTGAGCTGGAAGCCGAACCGCGTGGCGAGGTAGTTCGGCAGCCAGATCATCACGCCGTAATAGCCGAAGTTCTGGACCGAGCAGAGGATGACCATGCCGAGGCTGAGCTTCGCGGTCTCGCGGTCCTTGACCAGCAGGCGCAGCGCCGATTCCTTCGGCCGATCCTTGGAGCGGGCGACGAAGACATCGGGCTCGTGCAGGGAGTGGCGGATGAAATAGGCGGCGATGGCCGGCAGGATGCCGATGGCGAACATGCCGCGCCAGCCGATCGAGGGCAGCAGGAGCGGGGTGGCGAGCGCCGCCGCGAGCACGCCGACCTGCCAGCCCAGCCCGACATAGGAGGAGGCGCGCGCCCGCTTCGAGGCCGGCCAGGCCTCGGCGACCAGCGCCATGCCGATGCCGAACTCGCCGCCGAGGCCGAGGCCGGCGATGGTGCGGTAGAACAGCAGGTCCCAGTAGCCCTGCGCCAGCGCGCACAGGCCGGTGAAGACGGCGAAGAGGACGATGGTCCAGGTCAGGACGCGGACGCGGCCGAGGCGGTCCGAGAGCATGCCGAAGCCGATGCCACCGAGCACGGCGCCGACGAGCGTCGCCGTGACCAGCGAGGCGGCCTGCGCCTGGCTGAGCTGGAGATCGGCCGAGATCGCGCGCAGCATGAAGCCGAGGATCAGCAGGTCGAACCCGTCCATGGCATAGCCGATCGCAGCGCCCCACAGAGCCTTGCGCGCCTTGCTGTCGACCTCCGTCGGCGCCGATGGCGCGGCCGCCATTTGCAGTTCACTCATGATTCAAGCCCCTTGCTGCTGCTCCGGCCAAGCGCTGCGGAGCGACGATGCCGGCCCGGCACCGCCCAAAATCGGATGATTTTGCCATCTCATGCGATATGAGCCGGCGCAACGATCGTTGGCGAGGGAGCCTGTGGATGCCGTGGGAATCGCCATGACGGTCGTTTTTCGGCAACGCCTGGCCATCTTGCCGCGGGGCCGGTGGCTGGAGACCCGCATCCGGCAGAACAGGGCTGCCGGCCATCGCGAAAATCGCCATGCGGAGGGATTGACCTGCCGGGCAAGGGCGATCAGAAGGGGCCGTTTGCCAATTCGACCCGCCCCAGAGCCCTTGCCGTCCCCGGCGAGCGGCGTCGCTCAGCCCGGAGACACCGCGCCATGTCCAACCTGTTCACCCCCACCGACAGGGCCGAGATCGCGCGCGAAGCGGCCAAGATGCTGCTCGAAATCAAGGCCGTGCATTTCTACAGCGACAAGCCCTTCTTCTTCACCTCGGGCTGGGCGAGCCCGGTCTATATCGACTGCCGCAAGATCATCTCCTATCCGCGTCTGCGCTCGACCCTGATCGATTTCGCGGCGACGACGATCGTGCGCGACATCGGCTACGAGTCGCTCGACATTATCGCTGGCGGCGAGACGGCGGGCATTCCCTTCGCCGCCTGGATCTCGGATCGCCTCTCGCTGCCGATGCAGTATGTCCGCAAGAAGCCGAAGGGCTTTGGCCGCAATGCCCAGATCGAGGGCTCGGTCGTCGAGGGCGCGCGCACGCTTCTGGTCGAGGATCTCGCCACCGACGGGCGCAGCAAGGTCAATTTCGCCGAGGCGCTGCGCACGGCCGGCGCCGATGTGCAGCACTGCTTCGTGCTGTTCTATTACGACATCTTCCCGAAGAGCCGCGAGCTGATGACCGAGATCGGCATCAACCTGCACTACCTCACCACCTGGTGGGACGTGCTGGCCGTGGCCAAGGAGAGCGGCCATTTCGAGCCGAAGATCCTGGCCGAGGTCGAGAGCTTCCTGAACGACCCCGCGACCTGGTCGGCCAAGCATGGCGGCATCTCAGCCTTCGGCGAGGAAAAGAAGCCGGCCTGAGCCGTGGCGCCAGAGTTGCAACTGCGACTCGATACCAAGAACGGGCGGTTGCATGACGGGCGCGGCCGGATTTTCGATCCGGCGGCGCGGCGCTGGAAAATGACGGCAGTGGCGTCGTGGGGAGAGCCTGTCTCGCCCACGCGTGCCCTGCTCTGGCTCCAGCGCGACAGTGGGACGCCGTTGCGCGCGCCCGTCGCCGTGATCGGGACGCGCACGCCGACCACGCCTCAGATCGATGCTGCGTTCGCCATGGGGCGCTTGCTCGCCGAACATCGTGTCACCGTGCTGTGCGGCGGTCGTTCCGGAGTGATGGAAGAGGTGTGCCGCGGCGTGGCGGAGGCCGGCGGACTGTCGATCGGGCTCCTGCCGGACGATGAGCCGGAAGCGGCCAACCCTTATGTCACCGTGCCGCTTGCGACCGGCATCGGCGTCGCCCGCAATGCCCTGATCGCCCGGGCGGCCAGCTGCCTCGTTGCGATCGGCGGGGGCTACGGCACCTTGTCCGAGATCGCCTTCGCGCTCCAGTTCAAGCGCCCCGTCTTCCTGCTCGAAGGTGCGCCTGCGGTGGATGGCGCGCAGGCCTGCCCTGATCCGGATGCCGCGCTCGACCGGGTGGCGCGGGCGATCCTGGCGCTCTGACGGCGCTGGACTTCAGGCTTTGTCGGTGCGGCCTGCGGCAGCGCTGCTGCGTGCCTCTAGCGCCTTGCCGACGCGGCGCATCGCCTCGCCCGCGGCGTTGCATTCCTCGTCGGTGAGGACCTGCATCATCGCCTCGATCTCGGCGACATGGATCGCCATCGCCTTGCGGGTGATCGCTTCGCCGGTGGACGTGAGCCAGAGGCGACGCAGGCGCCGGTCAGCCTCGTCGTTGCGCCGTTCGATCAGGCCGCGCTTTTCCAGCACCGGCAGCAGCATGCTCATGGCGCTGCGCCCGACCAGGAGCTTCTCGGCCAGGGCCTGCTGCGAGAGGCCGGGGGCATGGAAGATGTTGGCGAGCACGTCGTAATGCGCGAGCTGGATGCCGAGCGGCGCCAGCGACTCTGTGAGCACCTTCTCCCACATGTTATGGGCGCGGGCGATCGAGACCCAGTTGCGGAAGCGCGGCAGGTCCCAGGGCAGGGTCTGCGTTTCGGAAAGCTCTTGCTTTTTGTTCATGGCTGAACATAATAGTTCAGCGTTGAACAAAATCGGATCTTCGCCATGAGCGCTTCCGCCCTCCGTTACATGCGCCCGCTGGTCCGGGCTGCGAGCTTTGTCGCTCCGCGCACGGCTGGCCGGCTGGCCTTCCGCCTCTTCTGTACCCCGCCGCGGCCGGCAAAGCGAAACGGAAACGGCGGCGCCGGAGAGCAGGCGCTGCCGGCAAAGCTGCGGCAGGCCAGCCCGCGCGCGATTCCCTTCCCCTGCGGGAGCGTGCAGGCCTATGTCTTCGAGCCGGAAGGGCCGGCAATGCGGACGGTGCTGCTGGTCCATGGCTGGACCGGGGATGCCGCCTCGATGACCGGTTTCGTCGAGCCGCTATTGGCAGCGGGCTTCCGGATCGTCGCTTTCGACCTGCCCGGTCATGGCGCCTCGACCGGGCGCGAACTCAATATTCCGCTGGGTGTCGCGAGTCTTGCGGCGGTGGCGCGGGTGTTCGGGCCGTTCCACGCGATCGTCACGCATTCCTTCGGCGGTGCGATCACGCTCGCGGCGCTGGCGGGCTCGGTCAGGGGGCAGCCCGTGGTCAGCGCGGACAGGCTCGTGCTGATCGCCGCGCCGTCCTCGGTCACAGGGATCACCCGGCAGTTCGGCAATGCCATCGGGCTCGGCCGGCGCGGGCAGGCGGCGCTGGAACGACGCATCCATGTCGTCGCCGGCAACCCGGTCGAAGCCTTCGAAGGGTCGCTCCAGCTCAAGGCGATCGGGCTGCCGACGCTGGTGATCCATGACCGGCAGGATCGCGAGCTCGGCTTCCAGCATGCGCAAGCGCTGGCCGAAGCCGGCCCGCGCGTCCAGCTGGAGGTGACGGAAGGGCTGGGCCACCGTCGCATCCTGAAGGCGCGGCCCGTGGCCGAGAGCGTGGCCCGCTTCATCGTAGGCGAGCGTTAGAGCGCACCAAATTTGCTCGGAACCACCTCGTCATCCCGGGCTTGCCCCGGGATCCATCGGAGGGCTCCGCGCTTTACGATGGATCCCGGATCGGCGCGGCTACGCGGCTTGTCCGGGATGACGGCGCAGTTCCGTCAGAATTCACCAGGGAGCTAGCTCAGAGCCAGCCCATCAGTTCGCGCTGGACGACCTCGGCGATGACGTCGATGCCTTCGCGGGAGTCGTTGAGGCAGGGCAGATAGGCGAATGTCTCGCCGCCATTATGCAGGAAGATCTCGCGGTTCTCGCCGTCAAGCTCCTCCAGCGTCTCCAGGCAATCGGCCGAGAAGCCGGGCGCGACGATCGCCATCGATTTCTTCCCGGCCTGGGCCAGCGCCTTCACCGTCTCGTCGGTATAGGGCTGGAGCCACTCGTCCGGCCCGAAACGCGACTGGAAGGTCAGCGGGAACTGCTCCTCGGAGAGGTCGAGCTCGGCCCGCAGCAGGCGCCAGGTCTTCACGCACTGGCAGTAATAGGGGTCGCCCTTCAGCAGGTATTCCTTCGGCATGCCGTGGAAGGAGCAGAGGATGACCTCGGGCGCGAAATCGAGCTTGGCGAGCGAGGCGCGCATCGAGCGGGCGAGCGCGCCGATATAGACGGGATCGTCGTGATAGGGCGGGGCGACGCGCACAGAAGGCTGCCAGCGCATCTGCATCAGCGCGCGGAAAGCCTGGTCACAGGCGGTCGCCGAGGTCGGCGCGGCATATTGCGGATAGAGCGGCACCAGCAGGATGCGGTCGCAGCCCTGGTCGAGCAGGGCCTTCAGGCGGCTCTTCACGTCGGGAAAGCCGTAGCGCATCGCCCAGTCGAAGACGACGCGCTCGCCGGCGAGCGGCTTCAGGCGCTCGGTGAGCTGTTCGGTCTGCGAGCGGGTGATCGTCTTGAGCGGGCCCTCGTTGCGCTCGTTGTTCCAGATCGAGGCGTAGTCCTTGCCTTTTCGGCCGGGCCGGGTCGAGAGGATGATCAGGTTGAGGATCGGCCACCATTTCCAGCGGGGCTCCTCGATCACGCGGCGGTCGGAGAGGAACTCCTTGAGATAGGCGCGCATCGGCCAATAGCCGGTGCCCTCGGGCGTGCCGAGATTCATCAGGAGCACGCCGATGCGTCCGTATTGCACCTTGGGATGATCCGGCGGCAGGGAAGCGGCTTCGCGGCCGGGCGCCGTGGCAATGTCAGCAGTCATGAGCGCGTGCTCTCCTTAGATCGCCGCGCGCCCTACCGGGCACGAGATGGCGATCTATCTCTTTCGCGAGCATCGGGTTTCTCCGAAAACCGGAATCCATTTTTCGGTCCGATGCCCTGACCTCGTGATTTAGACGAGTTCGCGCTTTCGTCCAGCCTCGAAACCCTTCGAAAGTCGAGGTGCGACACTGCCGCCTCCGGCTTCGTTCATCGCAGCTGCCTCTGGCCAGCCCGGGCGCACTCTTGCTAGTCTGGAGCGGTTCTCAAGACATAAGGCGCCCGCCATGACGAAGCTCACCCGCCGCAAGGCTCTCGGCGTCCTGGCGGCGCCTGCCACGCTTGCCGCGACCGCCCCCGTGGCGATGGCGCAGCAGCCGGCGCCGAGCTTCACGCTGCTTTTGCTCAACGACATCTACAAGATGAGCGACGACAAGGGCCGCGGCGGCTTCGCGCGGGCATCCGGCATCGCCAAGGCCGAGCGTGCCAAGGGCGTGCCGGTGCTGTTCTGCCATGCCGGCGATTGCTACTCGCCCTCGCTGATGTCGGGCTTCGACCAGGGCGCGCATATCGTCGCGATGCAGAACAAGATGGGCATCGACGTCTTCGTGCCCGGCAATCACGAGTTCGACTTCGGCAAGGAGAACTATCTCAAGCTGACGGCCGCGCAGAGCTACCCGACCTTTGCCGCGAACCTGCGCGACGCCGCCGGAAACGCCCTGCCCGGCCACAAGGATTCGCAGATCTTCGAGTTCGGCGGCATCAAGGTCGGTGTCATCGGCACGACCTATGATCCCACGCCGCAGCTCTCGAATCCCGGCGACCTGAAATTCTCCTCGACGATGGAAGCGCTGCGCCGCGAGGCCAAGGCCCTGAAGGGGCAGGGCGCCGATATCCTCGTCGCGGTCGTCCATGCCGACCGGGCCATGGATTACGAGATCGTGCGCTCGCGCGTGGTCGATATCCTGCTCACCGGCCACGACCATGACCTCGCCATCGCCTATGACGGCAAGGTGGTGATGGTCGAGTCGAACGAGGAGGGCAATTACGTCACCGCGATCGACATCGCCGCCAGCGTTCGCGGCGAGGGCGCGGCGCGCGTGGTGTCGTGGACGCCGACCTTCCGCGTCAACGATTCCCGCGCGGCGACGCCGGATCCGGAGGTCGCCGCCATCGTGAAGGGCTACGAGGCGGAACTCTCGAAGGAGCTCGATGTCGATATCGCGACGCTGGCCGCCCCGCTCGATTCCCGCACCGGCGTCATCCGCACGCAGGAAACCGCGATCGGCAATCTGATCGCCGACGCGATCCGCTCCGCGACCGGCGCCCAGCTCGCCATCACCAATGCCGGCGGCATCCGCGCCAACAAGCAATATGCCGCCGGGCAGAAGCTGACGCGCCGCGACGTGCTGAGCGAATTGCCTTTCGGCAACGCGACCGTGATGGTCGAGATCACCGGCAAGGACGTGAAGGACGCGATCGAGAACGGCTTGCGTGACGCGCCGCAGGGCGCCGGCCGCTTCCCGGTGGTGTCCGGGCTGAAGTTCGAGGCCGACCTCAAGCAGCCGCAGGGCTCGCGCGTGACGTCGGTCACGGTCGACGGCAAGCCGATCGATCCTGCGGCGAAGTATACCGTGGCCTCGAACAACTTCATGCTGGAGGGCGGCGACGGCTATACGGCGCTCGGCCGTGGCAAGACGCTGATCGGGCTCACCGACGGCAAGCTGATGGCGAACGAGGTGATGGTCTATGTCCGTAAGCTCGGCACCGTCGATGCCAAGGTCGAGGGCCGGGCGGTCCTGAAGTGAGTTGCAGCGAGGCGCTTGCAGCCTTCCTGGCGAGTGCGGCTTCGGAGGGCTGGCGGGAGTTGCCGGCCTTCGCCGCAGGCGGGGCCGCCGAGCGCGCCTGTGCCGCAGCCGATGCCGAGCGTGCGGCCGGGCATGTCGTGGCGCCGGCCCCGGAGCGCGTCTTCGCCGCGCTGGCACTGACCCCGCTCAACACGGTCCGCGCGGTCATCCTTGGGCAGGATCCGTACCCGACGCCGGGCCATGCCAATGGGCTCGCCTTTTCCTATGTCGGGCCGCCGCCGCTGCCGCGCTCGCTGGTGAATATCTACAAGGAGCGGGCTACCGATCTCGGTGAAGCCGCTCCGACCGACGGCGATCTGACGCGTTGGGCCAGGCAGGGCGTGCTCCTGCTCAACACGGCGCTGACGGTGCGCGAAGGCGCGAGCAAGGCCGGTTCGCATCTTTCGCTCGGCTGGGGTGCCGTGACGGATGCGGTGATCGCGGCGGTTTCGCGCGAGCGGCCGCATGTCGCCTTCCTGCTCTGGGGCGCGCCGGCGCAGACGAAGCGGCCGCTGATCGACGAGAGCCGGCATCTGGTCATCGCCAGTGCACATCCTTCGCCCCTGTCGGCGCGGCGGGGTTTCTTCGGCTCGAAGCCGTTCAGCCGGGCGAATGCCTGGCTGGAAGGGCAGGGCGAGAAGCCGATCGCGTGGTGACGGATACCACCGTCATGGTCGGGCTTGTCCCGGCCATCCACGTCTTCACTGATGCAATGCTGTGTTCAAGACGTGGATGCTCGCCACAAGGGCGAGCATGACGGTCCTGTTCGCTGCGGGACGGGATTTTATCCCACCGGCCGCTCGTCCGCGATGACCTTGCCGTCGTTCGGCAACGCACCGAGCGGCAGGATTTCCACGGCGCCTTTGAGCTTCGTCACCTGCTGCAAGGTCGAGGACATCGCATCGATCAGGCCGGCCGGTTCGGCATAGATCTCGGCTTTCAGCGTCATCGTGTCGGTCTCGTTGGCGCGGCCGACGACCAGGCGCAGCTTCGCGATCTCGGCATGGCGCTTGGCGATCTCGGCCACCTGCTCCGGCCGCACGAACATGCCCTTGATCTTGGCGGTCTGGTCGGCGCGGCCCATCCAGCCCTTGATCCGGGTGTTGCTGCGCCCGCAGGCGCTGACGCCCGGCAGCACGGCAGTGAGATCGCCGACGGCGAGCCTGATCTGAGGGTGATGTGGATCGAGATTGGTGATCACGACCTCGCCGACCTCGCCCTCGGGGACAGGGTCGCCCGTGCCCGGGCGGACGATCTCGACGATCAGGTTCTCGTTCAGCACCATGCCCTCGCGGGCCGAGGTCTCATAGGCGATGACGCCGACATCGGCCGTGGCATAGAGCTGATAGGCGTCGATGCCGCGCTCCCTGACCCAGGCCTGCAGCGAGGGCGGGAAGGCGGCGCCGGAGACGACCGCGCGTTTGATCGAGGAGATGTCGACGCCGCGCGTCTCGGCCGCCTCGATCAGGATCTTCAGGAAATCGGGCGTGCCGGCATAGGCGCTCGGCCGATAGGCGGAGATTACCTCCATCTGCTGCTCGGTATTGCCCGGTCCGGCCGGGATCACGGCGCAGCCGAGTGCGCGGGCGGCCGAATCCATGATGAAGCCGCCCGGCGTCAGGTGATAGCTCAGCGTGTTCAGCACGATATCGCCCGGGCGGAAGCCGGCAGCGTAGAGGCCCCGCGCGGCGCCCCAGGCGTCACTCGCCGTACCCTCGGGCTCGAAGATCGGGCCGGGAGAGGTGAAGAGCCGGCCGAAGGAGCCGGGCTGCTCCGCGACGAAGCCGCCGAAGGGCAGGGCCGCCTTCTGCAACGCGGGCAGTTCCGCCTTACGCAGGATCGGCAGGCTGGCCAGCGCCTTGCGGTCGGTGACCGTGGCGGGGTCGATGCCGGCGAGCCGCTCGGCATAAGCCGGCGCCTTCATGGCCGCTGCCAGCACTGCCGGCAGGCGGGCGAAGAGATCGGCCTCGCGCGCGGCAGGCGAGCGGGTTTCGAGCGCGTCGTGGTGCTCTGTCATGGCGGGGTCTCGTCTGTCGGGGTGCGGTGCCGGATCGCTTGGGGTCACGACAGCCAGCGCTTGCGGCGCTTGTAGCTCTTCACCTCGCGGAAGGACTTCTTGTTGCCCTCGGCGACGCCGAGATAGAATTCCTTCACGTCCTCGTTCTCGCGCAGCATCTTCGCCTCGCCGTCCATGACGACGCGGCCGGTCTCCATGATGTAGCCGTAGGTGGCGTAGCGCAGCGCCATGTTGGTGTTCTGCTCGGCGACGAGGAAGGAGACGCCCTCGTCGGCATTGAGTTGGCGCACGATCTCGAAGATCTCCTCGACGATCTGCGGGGCAAGCCCCATCGAGGGCTCGTCGAGCAGGATCATCTTGGGGTTCGACATCATCGCCCGGCCGATGGCGCACATCTGCTGCTCGCCGCCGGAGGTGTAGCCGGCCTGCGAGGAACGGCGCTGCTTCAGCCGCGGAAACAGGGTGTAGATCTTCTCGAGATCGCGCTTGATCGCGGCATTGCCGTCGCGGCGGGTGAAGGCGCCGGTGAGCAGGTTCTCCTCGATCGAGAGATGGCCGAAGCAGTGCCGGCCCTCCATGACCTGGATGCAGCCGCGCCGGACCAGCTCGTTCGGGGACATCTTGTCGACGCGCTCGCCGTCGAAGACGATCGAGCCCTTGGTGACCTCGCCGCGCTCGGCCTTGAGCAGGTTGGAGATCGCCTTCAGCGTCGTGGTCTTGCCGGCGCCGTTGGCGCCGAGTATCGCGACGATGCCCGCGCGCGGCACGGTGAGCGAGACGCCCTTCAGCACCAGCACGACATGGTCGTAGATGACCTCGATATTGTTGAGCGACAGGATGGTGTCGCTGGCGGTCGTGACAGCTGGCTTTTCGAGGGTGGCGGTCGACATTGAACCTCCAATCCTTCTCCCCTTGGGGGGAGAAGGTGGCCCGGCGTCAGCCGGGTCGGATGAGGGAAGGACGGATGAGGAGAGTGCCAGACTTCCCTCATCCGTCAGCGCTTCGCGCTGCCACCTTCTCCCCCGAGGGGAGAAGGAAGCGAGCGCTCGTCAGATCAGGACGACTTCTCGCAGGACTCGGTGCGCTTGGGCCAATTGCCGGCCTTCTCGATGTAGTCCTTGGCGTTGGACTCGATCAGCGGCCGGACCTCGTCCTTCAGAGGCTCGACCCAGTCGCCCTTCTTGGTCCACTTGGTGCCGTCCCATTCGGAGACGAACATCTTGCTGTGGCCGGAATGGTCGGTGCAGGAGATCGTGGTCGGGGTGACGAAGCCGCCCAGCCCGATTTCCTTGAGACGGGCCTCGGTCAGGTTGAGCGATTCGAGGCCACGGCGCATGTCCTCGGAATTGATCACCTTCTTGCCGGTGAGCTTCTGCGCGTTGCGGATACCCTCGACGACGAGCATCGCGTTGTAGACACCGCGATTGTAGAGGGCCTCGCCGACTTTCTCCTTCGGCGTGGTGCTCTTGCCCTTGTCGACGACGTGCTTGAGGATGTCCTGCATCGCGGGCGCCTCGGTGCCGGCAAGGGTCCAGCTCAGCGACTTGTAGCCCTTGGCCTGCTCGCCGCCGGCGCGGGCGTCGTCATCGCCGCCGGCCCACCAGACGCCGACCAGCTTGTTCATCGGGAAGTTGTTCTTGGCGGCTTCCTTGACCGCGGTGGGGTTCATCGCGCCCCAGCCCTGGTTGTAGAGATAGTCCGGCCGGTCGCGACGGATCGAGAGCCAGAGCGAGCCCTGGTTCTGCATGTCGGCGGCGGCCACCGGATAGAGCTTCAGCTCGAAGCCGTATTTCTTGGCGAGGTTCTCGAGAACCGGGATCGGCTCCTTGCCGAAGGGCGCGTCGAGATGGATCAGGCCGAGCTTCTTGCCCTTGAGCTTGTCCATGCCGCCGAGCTCGGCCGCCATGTGCTTCACCATGACGGAGGCGCCGTCCCAGTAGGTGAAGGGCGGGATGAAGACCCAGGGGAAGTTCGTGCCGTCAGCCGAGGAGGACAGGCCGTAGGCCATCGACAGGATCGGGATCTTGTCGACATGGGCGCGCGGGATCGCGGCCAGCGTCGCGCCGGTCGACCAGGGCGAGTAGACGATGGTGTTCTTCGACTTGGCCTGCTCGTAGCACTCGATCGATTTCTTGGTGTCGTAGCCGGTCTCGCATTCCTCGTAGATGACCTTGACGCCGTTCACGCCGCCGTCGCGCTCGTTGATCATCGCGATGTAGTCGCGCATGCCGTCGCCGATCGGAATCCCTGAGCCCGAGAACGGACCGGTGCGGTAGGCGTTGTTGGCAAAGTAGACGCTGTCCTGCGCCATGGCGGGGGCAAGCGCGCCGGCGGCGAACAGGGCTCCGAGCGCGGCACCCTTCAACAGATTGCTGGTCTTCATGGACTTCCTCCGTTCGTTTCCTCCCGACCAGACTGCTGTCGGATCGGTCTTTATCCGCCGGCGCTTCACTGTCGCCGGTCGTTTCTTGGGTCTTCCCTTCAGCCTCAGTAAGGGAAAGGCCACGTCCGCAATTTCTGCTTCCCGATCTGCCAGAGCCTGGCGAGGCCGTGCGGCTCGACGATCAGGAAGGTGATGATCAGCGCACCGACCAGCATGAAGGTGACATGCTCGGCGGCAGCGCCCGCGATCGGGACGCCGAGCGCCGGCAGGCCGAATTTCAGCGCCGTCGGCAGGATCGAGAGGAAGGCCGCGCCGAAGAAAGAGCCGATCAGGGAGCCGAGGCCGCCGATGATGACCATGAACAGGATGTTGAAGGAGAGGCGGATCGAGAACACGTCCGCCGCCTCGCCGCCGCCGTACCAGAGGAAGATCATCATCGCGCCGGCGACGCCGCAGAAATAGGAAGAGACGGCGAAGGCGGCGAGCTTGGCGTTGAGCAGCTTGATGCCCATCAACTCGGCGGCGATGTCCATGTCGCGCACCGCCATCCAGGAGCGGCCGAGCTTGCCGTGGACGATGTTGGAGGCGAACCAGGTCAGCACCACGACGAGGCCGAGGCAGACGAAATAGCGCGTCTCCGGCGTCGCGGCCGCGCCCGTCAGCGGGATGTTGAACAGCGTGCGCTGCGGCACCTCGATCGCGCCCGAGGCGTTGTAGTTGAACAGCCAGGGCACGCGCACGAAGGCCCATTGCAGGAAGAACTGCGCGGCGAGCGTCGCGACCGCGAGATAGAAGCCCTTGATGCGCAAAGAGGGCAGACCGAAGAGCACGCCGATGCCGGCCGAGAACAGCCCCGAGACGAGGATCAGGACGATGATGTTCACGCCGGGGAAGAAAGTGGTGAGCTTGTAGCAGCTATAGGCGCCGACCCCCATGAAGGCGGCGGTGCCGAGCGAGATCAGCCCGGTATAGCCGGTGAGGATGTTGAGCCCGATCGCGGCAAGAGAGAAGACGAGGAAGGGGATCATCACCGAAGCGATGAAGAAGTCGCTGCCGAAGAAGGGGATCGCGACCAGCGCGATCGCCAGGATGACGGCGATGCCGATCCGGTCTTCCTTGAGGGGGAAGACCGCCATGTCGGCAGCGTAGCTGGATTTGTATTGGCCGGCCTCGCGGTAGAGCATGTCGTCCGGCTCCTCAGATACGTTCGATGATCTTGTCGCCGAACAGGCCCTGCGGCCGGAACAGCAGGAAGCCCAGGGCGATGAAATAGGCGAGCCAGCTCTCGATGCCGCCGCCGATCAGCGGGCCCCAGTAGAACTCGCCGAGCTTCTCGCCGATGCCGATGATCAGGCCGCCGACGATGGCGCCGGGGATCGAGGTGAAACCGCCGAGGATCAGCACCGGCAGGGCCTTGAGCGCCACGATCTCCAGCGCGAAGGACACGTCCGAGCGGGCGCCCCACATGATGCCGGTGATCAGCGCGACGATGCCGGCGGTGAACCAGACGATGACCCAGATCTGGTTGAGTGAGATGCCGACGGAGAGCGCCGCCTTGTGGCTGTCGGCCACCGCTCGCAGAGCCCGTCCGATGCGGGTGTACTGGAAGAAGGCAGCGAGCGCGGCGATCATCAGCGAGGCGATGAGGGCGGCGGCGATGTCGATCTTCTGCAGCGAGACCAGCCCGCCGAGGATCTGCAGGTCGACCGCGCCCTTGGGCAGGTAGAGCTGCTCGGCGATCATCTGCTTGGGATTGCCGCCGAAGAGCGACTCGCCGAAGCCGATCAGGAAATAGGTGATGCCGAAGGTGGCCATGAACAGGATGATGTCGGGCTGGTTGACCAGCGGGCGCAGCACCACGCGCTCGATGGTGACGGCGAGCGCGAACATCACGCCGAGCGTCAGTATGACCGCGAGGAAGGCGGGTACGCCCTTTTCGTAGAGGCCGACCAGGGTCAGCGCCGCGAACACCACCATGATGCCCTGGGCGAAGTTGAACACGCCGGAGGCCTTGAAGATCAGCACGAAGCCGAGCGCGATCAGGGCGTAGAGCACGCCGGAGACGAGCCCTTCCCAGACCGTCTGCACCAGCAGGTCGGGCGCCTGGACCATCTGCTGGAACGGGTCGACGAAGATCGCATAGAGCGTGTTGCTGGAATCGAGCCGGACGCCGATCGCGAGCGCCGCGATGACGGCGGCGACGATCAGGCCGGCCTTGACCAGCGGATTGGCGAGGAGGTTCGGGGCGGGGCGGGTGGCGATGTCGCTCATGTCTCCACGCTCCTCAATGCGCCACGCCGAGATAGGCATCGATGACGCGCTGGTCGGCCTTGACCTCTTCCGGCGTGCCGTCGGCGATCTTGCGGCCGTATTCGAGCACGACGACGCGGTCGGACAGGTCCATCACCACGCCCATATCGTGCTCGATCAGCGCAATCGTGGTGCCGAACTGGTTGTTCACGTCGAGGATGAAGCGGCACATGTCCTCCTTCTCCTCGAGGTTCATGCCGGCCATCGGCTCGTCGAGCAGGAGCAGCTCCGGCTCCATCGCGAGCGCGCGGCCGAGCTCGACGCGCTTCTGCAGGCCATAGGGCAGCTTGCCGACCGGCAATTTGCGGATGTGCTCGATCTGCAGGAAGTCGATGATGTCCTCGACGACGCGGCGATGCGCGATCTCCTCCTGCATCGCCGGGCCATGGCGCAAGGCCTGCCAGAAGAAGCCCTTCTTCATCTTGAGCGTGCGGCCGGTCATGATGTTGTCGAGCGTCGACATGCCCTTGAACAGGGCGACGTTCTGGAAGGTGCGGGCGATGCCGCCGGCAGCCGCGCGGTGCGGGCGCATCTTGGCGCGGCGCTCACCCTTGAAGACGATCTGGCCTTCCTGCGGCTGGTAGAAGCCGTTGATGCAGTTCAGCATCGAGGTCTTGCCGGCGCCGTTCGGCCCGATGATGGCGCGGATCTCGCCCTTGCGGATGTCGAAGGAGACATCGGTGATCGCCTTCACGCCGCCGAAGCGCAGCGAGATGTTCTCGACCGAGAGCAGGACTTCGCCCTTGGCGCGAATGGGTGTGCCGGTCACGTTGATCGGTTCCGCGTTCATGCCGCCTTCGCCGATGACGGCGCCTCCTGCCCGGCGACGGGATAGAGCTTGGCGTCGCGCACCTTGACGCGGGCCGCGATCACGCCCTTGCGGCCATCCTCAAAGGTGACTTCGGTCGAGATATCGGCAGCGTCCGAGCCGTCATAGAGCGCGGTGACCAGCGGGGCATACCGTTCGGCGATGAAGCCGCGCCGGACCTTCTGGGTGCGGGTCAACTCGCCGTCGTCGGCGTCGAGCTCCTTGTGCAGGATCAGGAAGCGCTTGATCTGCGCGCCGCCCATCATCGGCTCGGAAGCGAGCGAGCGGTTCACCTCGTCGACATGCTTGGCGATCATGTCATAGACGAGGTCGTGGCCGGCGAGCTCCTGATAGGAGGCATAGACCACATTGTTGCGCTCGGCCCAGTTGCCGACGGCGATGAGGTCGATGTTCAGCGCCACGGTCGCGTGGTCGCGGCCCTGGCCGAAGGCGACGGCCTCCTTGATGTTCGGATAGAACTTGAGCTTGTTCTCGATGTATTTCGGCGGGAACAGCTCGCCATTCGCGAGCTTGCCGACATCCTTGGCGCGGTCGATGATCTTGAGATGGCCGCCTTCGTCGAAGAAGCCGGCATCGCCGGAGCGGACATAGCCGTCGGCGGTCATCGTTTCCGCGGTCTTGTCCGGGTCCTTGTAGTAGCCGCCGAAGATCGAGGGCGAGCGGTAGAGCACCTCGCCATTGTCGTCGATGCGGATCTCGACCATCGGCGCGGGCTTGCCGACCGTGTCGGCCTTGATCTCGCCGTTCGGCTGCATGGTGATGTAGACCCCGGCCTCGGTCTGGCCGTAGAGCTGCTTCAGGTTGACGCCGATCGAGCGGTAGAAGCGGAAAAGCTCGGGGCCGATCGCCTCGCCTGCGGTATAGCCGACCTTGATATTGGTCAGGCCGAAGCGGTTCCGCAGCGGGCCGTAGACCAGCCAGTCGCCGAGCTTGTAGAGCAGGCGGCCCTTCAGCGGCACGCTCTCGCCGTTCAGGATCTGCTCGCCATGGCGCTTCGCGACGTCGAGGAAGTAGTGGAACATCTTCCGCTTCAACGCGCCGGCATCTTCCATGCGCACCATGGTCACGGTCAGCATGTTCTCGAAGACGCGCGGCGGGGCGAAGGCGTAGGTCGTGCCGACCTCGCGGCGATCGTCGATGACCGTGTCCGGGCTTTCCGGGCAATTGACGCAGAAGCCGGCCAGCATCGCCTGCGCATAGGAGAAGACGTGGTCGCCGACCCAGGCGATCGGCAGATAGGCGATGACCTCGTCGGTTTCGTTGAGCCCGTCGAAGCCGCAGCCGATCTCGGCGGCGATCAGCACGTTGTAATGGCTGAGCATCACGCCCTTGGGCCGCCCGGTGGTGCCGGAGGTGTAGAGGATGATGCCGAGATCGGAGCCCTGGCCCTGCTCCATCTCGCGTGCAAGCGCGGCCTCGGCTTGGGGGTCCTTCAGCGCCCTGGCGCCGTCAGCGATCACGGTCTCGATGGCGTGGAGCTTGCTGTGGTCATAGTCGCGCAAGCCGCGCGGCTCGTCATAGAGCATGTGCCGGAGATGCGGCAGGCGATCGGCGATCGAGAGCAGCTTGTCGACCTGCTCCTGGTCCTGCACCACGGCGAAGACCGACTCGGCATGGTCGAGGACATAGGCCATCTCCTCGGCCACGCCGTCGGCATAGACCGGGACGGGAATCGCGCCGATCCATTGCGCGGCGCACATCGACCAATAGAGCCGCGGCCGGTTCTGGCCGATGATCGCGACCTTCTCGCCGCGCTTCAGGCCGAGGTCTGCCAAGCCCTTGGCGAAATTGCGGACGTGCTCCGCCACCTCGGCCCAGTTCCAGGATTGCCAGATGCCGAGATCCTTGTGGCGGAAGGCGACGCGCGAGGCGCGCTCCCGTGCATTGCGCAACAGCAATTTCGGAAAGGTATCCGCCTGGCTGGCGGTGCCGCTTGCCACGATTGCGTTCTCCCTGTCGAGCCGCCATGCGTCGTGGCGACTTCCGCGGGCCGGTTTCCGGCCTCGTTCTCATGCAAGACTTGCAGGCGGCTATCATCCTTGCAAGGACCCGCTTGACAGACAATTCGCCTTTTGGTGACTATTGTCCCGCCGAGGTCTGCTTTTCACGCAGTTGTGTTGCGCGTCTTTTGTGCTTCGGCTCTGATTTTCCTCACGAATTCGGCCGATCGAATCGGCAGGTGGAACCGCGCCTGCGGCGGTGGCGGACCGACTCATGCTTCATCATCTGTCTTTCGGCGTTGCCGATATCGAGCGTGCCTGTGCCTTCTACGACGCGGTGCTGGCGCCGCTCGGCTATGTCAGGGTCTGGCAGGATCTGCGGCCGGGCGAAACAGGGCAGGCGGTCGGCTACGGTGTGTCCGGCGGGGGCGACAAGCTCGCGCTGAAGCACAGGCCGGACGGGCCGAGGTCGCCGGGGCCGGGCTTCCATCTCGCCTTCGCCGCGCCGGATCGGACGGCAGTCGACCGCTTCCATGAAGCGGCGCTTCGCCATGGCGGGCGCGACAATGGTGCGCCGGGACTGCGCGCGCATTACGGGCCGCATTACTACGCCGCCTTCGTGATCGATCCCGACGGCCACGCGATCGAGGCGGTGTTCAACGCGCCGGTCTAGATCATCGCGCGTCCTCTCGGACGCGATAACGATGATCTATCTCATTGGCGGTGCATCGGATTTATCCGAAAAGTGGATTCCACTTTTCGGTCCGATGCAATAGCGGCCTCGTACGTGAACGAAATCTCCGCGGGACAAACGCAAGCGGCCCGCCATCCCTGAGATGGCGGGCCGCTGAACCGAGAGGGCTGCTGTCAGAAGCGCCCGTAGTGGTTGCGCCGATAACCATGAGCCGGCGCCCAGGGCGGCGGGCCGCCATGGCGGCGGCCATAGCCGTAACCGCGATCGTAGCCGCGGCGGTGGCGCTGTTCCCGCTCGAGATTGCGCTGGATTTCCCAGTGGCGGTGCTCGCGGGTGTGGCGGGTGTACTCGGCAGGCAGTCGGTCGAGCGCTTCGGCCTGCGGAAGCGTCACGGGGGCGGCCGCCGCCGGGGTGGCGGCGATTGCAGCCAGGGCAAGGCCGGCGGCCATCAGAATTCCACGCATGGTCGTCTCCTTCTTTCGACGTGCCTCATCGGAACACGCTCCGACTCAACGCAACGTGAACGGCTGCGTTAGCGAACATTCAGGATCGGGTAAGCCGCTGCATGTGCATGCGGGATGCCGTGTCGCCAAGGCTTTGGCGGGAAACGGGAACCTTCACCGGCTGGCGGGCGTGGAACGGATCCAGCCAGCTGCCCCAGAGACGGCGCGCGATCTCGGACTGGGCGGCGGCATATTCGACGATCTGGTCGTTGACCCGTTTCGTGAAGAGGTCGAGGAGGCCAAACATGGCGGCGGTTCCTTTCTCAGCCTTGGCTGTTCGGGAGAAGGAACGCGCGAAACGCGATTTGGTGCCTGCAGCAATTTTCAACCTTCGTAGCGGGCGAGCTTGTCGAGGTCGCGGATGGTGACGCTGCCATGGCCGAGCTCGATCAGGCCGAGATCGGCGAGCTTCGCCAGGCCCTGGTTTGCCATCTGGCGGGAGATGCCGGCGAGCATGCCGAGTTCCTCCTGCGAGATCGCCAGCGTGCGGCCGAGATCGGGGTAGAGGATCGGGTTGAACAGCCAGGCGAGATTGCGGGCGAGGCGCCCGGTGGAATCGAGCGTGCGCTCGGTTTCGGCCAGCGAGATGAACTGGGCGAGGCGTTCGTTGAACTGGTGGACGAGGAAACGGTTGAAGGCCGCCGAATGCTCGAACAGCCAGAGGAAGGTCGAGCGTCGCATCAGCGCGAGTCGCGTCTCGCGCAAAGCCACCAGCTCATAGCGCCGCGGCTCGGCCTTGATCACCGTGCCCTCGCCGAACCAGGCACCGGAGCGCATGCCGGCGAGCGTCGCGGATTTGCCGGTCTTCGAGGTCGTCGCCATCTTGACCAGCCCGTCGGCGACGCCGGTCCAGGATTCCAGGCGGTCGCCGACATGGCAGATCGAGGCGCCCTTGCCGTAGCTCTTGAAGGAGATGCCGCGCCGCGCCTCCTCGAACTCGGCCTCTGACAGGTCGCGGGACCAGGAGGCAATGGCGCGCAGTTCCTCGGGGGTGATCAAAGCGGCGGTTATCCGGGCAACAGAGGCGGTTCGCGACAGTATGGGCTGCGAGGGCAGCCGGACTCAAGCTGAACCAAAGAGGCGCGGGGAACCCTCTCCCATAGGGAGAGGGCAGGGTGAGAGGTCGGCCCCGTGTGGTTTGCGGTGAGGTGGTCGCTGCGCAGCCGCGAGGTTGGCGCTCAACTGGTCCAGGGGCCTACACCTCACCCCTGCCCCTCTCCTTACAGGAGAGGGGTTCCCCGCGCCTCATTCTGCAGCCTGCGGCAGTGCGGTCGAAAGCGGTCCTGCGCGCAACTGCGTCAGCAGCGCGGCTTCCTCCGCCTGCGCCGCCTTGAGATGCCGTTCCTTCACATGCCCGAAGCCGCGGATCTTCTCGGGCATCGCGGCCAGCGCCACGCAGAGCGCGTGGTTCTCCGGCGTGAGACGGGTCAGCAGCTCGTTCAGCAGGGTCTCGTAATCGCCGATCAGCCGGCGTTCCGTGCGGCGCTCTTCGGTGTAGCCGAAGAGGTCGAAGGTGGTGCCACGCAGGCCCTTCAACTTCGCCAGCACGGAGAAGGCGCCCATCATCCACGGGCCGAAGCTGATCTTGCGCGGCAGGCCGGTATGGGGATCGCGCCGCGCCAGCAAGGGCGGAGCGAGGTGGAACTCGTAGCGCAGCGGTTTGCCTTCGCTGCCCTCGGCCTCGAAGGTCGCCCCGACCTGCCTGCGGAAGGCGCCGTCGCTGTAGAGCCGGGCGACCTCGTACTCGTCCTTGTAGGCCATCAGCTTGAAGAGGTTGCGGGCGACGGCTTCGCCGAGCGCGTTCTGGCCGGGCATGGCCGCAGCCTCCCGCGTCTGCACGCGGGCGACGAGATGGCGATAGCGCGCCGCATAGGCCGCGTTCTGATAGGCGGTGAGGAAGGCGACGCGGCGCTCGATGATCTCTTCCAGCGTCTGCGAGAGCTGGCGTGCGGGCGTCGCCGCCTTGCTCTGCGACAAGAGACCGGCCAGCGCTTCGGGATCATGCGCGGCGCGGCGGCCGAGATCGAAGGCCTGCTTGTTCATGGCGACGGCCTCGCCGTTGAGCTCGATCGCCTTGATCAAGGCCTCGCGCGACAGCGGCACGGCACCGAGCTGCCAGGCATGGCCGAGCATGAACATATTGGCGGCGATGGCATTGCCGAGAAAGGCAACCGCTGCGGCGGTCGCATCGATGAAATGCGTCTGCTCGCGGCCGGCGGCCGAGAGGATCGCGCGCTTCAGGCGCTCGGTGGGCAGCGAGAAATCGGCATTGCGGGTGAAGTCGCCCGGCAGGCTCTCGGCCGTGTTGACGATGACGGTGCCGCGTTCGGGCCGGATCGCGCCGAGCACCTTCTTCGAGCCGGTGACGGTGAGGTCACAGCCCAGCACGAGATCGGCCTGCCCGGCGGTGACGCGGATGGCATGGATGTCGTCCGGATGCGGCGCGAGCTTCACATGGCTGAAGACCGCGCCGCCCTTCTGGGCGAGCCCGGCCATGTCGATCATGCCGCAGCCCTTGCCTTCCAGATGCGCGGCCATGCCAAGGATCGCGCCGATGGTGACGACGCCCGTGCCGCCGACGCCGGTGACGATGACCGCGAAGCTGCGGTCGAGCGCCGGCACGATCGGCTCGGGCAATTCGCCTTTGCCGAGCGCCGAGGCATCGAGCCGGAGCGGATCGGCCTTCTTCGGCTTCGCGCCGTGCACGGTGACGAAGGACGGGCAGAAGCCCTTCACGCAGGAAAAGTCCTTGTTGCAGTTTGACTGGTCGATCTGCCGTTTGCGGCCGAATTCGGTTTCCAGCGGCTGCACCGAGACGCAGTTCGACTGCACGCCGCAATCGCCGCAGCCCTCGCAGACCAGTTCGTTGACGATGACGCGCTTGTCGGGATCGGGATAGGCGCCGCGCTTGCGCCGGCGGCGCTTCTCGGTGGCACAGGTCTGGTCGTAAAGCAGCAGCGAGACGCCGGAGGTTCCGGCCAGTTCGCGCTGGATGGCGTCGAGCTCGTCGCGATGGTGCAGCGTCGTGCCGGCGGGCCATTGCGTACCCGGCGGATATTTGCCGGGATCGTCGCTGACGACCGCGATGCGGGCGACGCCTTCGGCCGCGACCTGCCGCGCCATCTGGTCGGGCGAGAGATGGCCCTCGGCCTGCTGGCCGCCGGTCATGGCGACAGCGTCGTTGTAGAGCAGCTTGTAGGTGATGGTGACGCCGCTCGCGACGGCCCAGCGGATCGCGAGCGAGCCGGAATGGGTATAGGTGCCGTCGCCGAGATTCTGGAAGACATGGCCGCGCTTCGAGAATGGCGCCTCGCCGACCCAGTTCGCGCCTTCGCCGCCCATCTGGGTGAAGCCGGCGGTGTCGCGGTCCATCCACTGCACCATGTAATGGCAGCCGATGCCGGCATAGGCGCGCGAACCCTCGGGCACCACGGTCGAGGAATTATGCGGGCAGCCCGAGCAGAAATAGGGCGTGCGCCTGGCGATTTCCTGCGCTTCGGCGAGACGGCCTTGCGCCGCGGCGATCTCCTCCAGGCGCGTGCGCAGGGTCGGGTCGTCGCGATATTGCAGGATGCGGCCGCCCAGCGCGATGGCGATATCGTTGGGATCGAGCGCGCCATGGACGGGGAAGAGCCAGTCGCCGTTCTCGTCCTTCTTGCCGATGACCATCGGCTGGTGTTTGGCGCCGTAAAGCTCCTCGCGGACCTGGACCTCGATCAGCGAGCGCTTCTCCTCGACCACCATGATCAGGTCGAGCCCCTTGGCGAAGGCCTTCAGTTCAGCCGGGTCGATCGGCCAGGGGCAGGCGAGCTTGAACAGGCGGATGCCGAGGTCATTGGCGCGGACCTCGTCGATGCCGAGATCGACCAGGGCCTGCTGGACGTCGAGATAGGACTTGCCGACGGTGGCGATGCCGATGCGCGGCTTCTTCCCGCCCTGGGTGACGATGCGGTTGAGCCCGTTGGCGCGCAGATAGGCCAGCATCGCATCGCGCTTGTAGAGATGCATCCGGCGCTCCTGCTCGACGAAATCGAGCTCGCGGCGGATGGCGAGGCCGCCGGGCGGCGGGGTGTAGTCGGTTGGTGTGACGATGCTGACGCGGTCGAGCGAGCCATCGACAGAGGCCGTCGATTCGATGTTGTCCTTGACGCATTTGATGCCGACCCAGACCGAGGCGAAGCGCGAGAGCGCGATGCCGTGCAGGCCGTAATCGATGATCTCCTGCACGCCGGCCGGGTTGAGGATCGGCATCATCCGGTCGACCAGCACGAATTCGGTCTGGTGGGCGTTGGTCGAGGATTCCGCCGTGTGGTCGTCACCCATCAGGCAGATCACGCCGCCCTTCGGATCGGTGCCGGCCATGTTGCCGTGGCGGAAGACGTCGCCGGAACGGTCGACACCCGGCCCCTTGCCGTACCAGAGCGCGAAGACGCCGTCGTGCTTGCCTTCGCCGCTGAGTCCCGCCTGCTGCGTGCCCCAGATCGCGGTCGCGGCGAGGTCCTCATTGAGGCCCGGCTGGAAGACGATGTTCGCAGCCTTGAGAGGCTTGGACGCCCGCATGAGCTGCTGGTCGAGCCCGCCGAGCGGGGAGCCGCGATAGCCGGAGACGAAGCCGGCCGTGTCGAGCCCGGCCTGCCGGTCGCGCTCGCGCTGCATCAGCAGCATGCGGGCGACGGCCTGCGTGCCTGTAAGAAAAACCTCGTTCTTGCCGAGATCGTATTTGTCGTCGAGCGCGACGCTGCGTAGCGCTCCCGCCTCGGTGCCGGATTTCCGTGGTGACTCGGCCATGCTCGGCCTCCCGGATCATCGTTCCCGCCGACGGGCCGGTGATCCCGGCCTCATGTTTCGCCGTCTTCGCGGCGAATATGTCAGTGAGGCTGACATATCGACCGGAGGCGGTCAATTGATCTGGTATCATTCCAGTTTTCGGGGCCGGGTCCAGAGATTTGCGGGAACGGCCGGTGTGCGCCACGGGAGGAGCGCCGCGATTTGGCCCCGTTTGGCAGGGATGGCTGTCGCAGCGATCAGGCGTGACGAAGCGCCCGTTGACGATCGCTTAACCATGATCCACGCAAGCGGGATCACGGAGGGTTCGCCTTTGACGCGACGCGCGCATCTCACGGCCCTGTCGGGGCTCCTGCTGGCGGCCATCGCGGCTGGGCCGGCGGCTGCGCATCCGCATGTCTTCGTCACGGCCAAGGCCGAGATCGTCTTCGCGGCTGATGGCTCGGTGCAGGCGATCCGCAACCGCTGGAGCTTCGATGAGGCCTATTCGGCCTATATCACGCAGGGGCTCGACAAGAACGGCGACGGCAAGCTCTCTTCGGACGAGCTCGCAGAACTCGCCAAGATCAATGTCGAATCGCTGCCCGATGTCGAGTTCTTCACCGCCGCCAAGCTCAACGGCCGCAAGCAGGAATTCGGCACGCCGGGTGAGCAGGTCATGACCTTCGACAACAAGGTGCTGACGCTGGTCTTCACGCTGCCATTGAAGACCCCGGCCAAGGCGCGTTCCTTCGGCATCGAGATCGGCGACCCCACCTATTTCGTCGCCTTCTCCATCGTCGACGAGCCCGATGCCGTGGTGACCAAGGGCGCGCCGCAGGGCTGCGTCGTGCGGGTCAACCGTCCGCCCAAGCTCGACGACGCCACGCAGAAGCGCCTCGCCGAAGCCGACATCACTGCGACGCCCGATGTCAGCGGGCTCGAGATCGTGACGCGGGCGCTGGTGGCATGTCCGTGACATCCGCCGAGACAGCGCGTCCGGCCGGCGTGGCGCTGTCGCGACGCCTGATCGCCTGCACGCTGGCGCTGTTGCTGGTCGGGGGCGTGGTTGCCCTGCTCGCATTCCTGATTGCGAGCGTCAGCCCACCGCCTCCGCCGCCGCCGCGCAATCCCTTCGGCACCGCGCTGCCACGCGAGGCACTGCCATCCACGACCGGCTTCGGCGCGGTCCTGCTTGCCTGGCAATCGAGCTTCTATCGCGAACTGACCGCGACGCTGAAGGCGATCGCGACCGCGCCAGGCGCGCTCTGGGGTTTGCTCGGACTTTCCTTCGGCTACGGCGTCTTCCATGCGGCCGGGCCGGGACACGGCAAGGCAGTGATCTCCGGCTATATCGTCGCCGATAATCGCAGCCTGAAGCGGGGCTTGGGCCTGAGCTTCGCCGCGGCACTCCTGCAGGCCTTGGTCGCGATCGCGATCGTGACGGTGGCGACGCTGCTGCTGCGGGTCACCGCGATGCAGATGAATGCCGCGACGACCGTGATCGAGCAGGGCAGCTTCCTGTTGGTCGCGCTGGTGGGGCTCTTGATGCTCTGGCGCAAGGCGGGGGCGCTGGTCCGGCTCGAAGCGGGCGGGGCGCATGACCCGGCGGCTTGCGACCATGTCCATATGCCTGATGCCGAGCAGGTCTCGCGGCTGGCCGGCTGGCGCGACATGGCCGGCGTCGTCGTCGCTGCCGGCGCGCGGCCCTGCGCGGGCGCGCTGATCATCCTCGTCTTCGCCAATGCGCAGGGGCTGTTCTGGGCCGGCATCGCGGCGACCTTCGCGATGGCGTTGGGCACGGCAATCACGACCGGTGCGCTCGCCGCCTTCGCCGTGTTCTTCAAGTTTGCGGCGCTGAAACTTGCTGGCGGTGGCAGCCTGCGCTCGGCGCGATTGATTGCCGGGCTCGAACTGCTCGCCGCCGCCTTCGTCGCCGTGCTCGGCGCGGCGCTGTTCACCGGCCTCTGGATCGGCGGAGCGGGGAGCTAAGGTTCAGCCCCGCAGCGGATCGTTCTCCAGCAGGATCGGCTTGCCATGCGGGGTCGCTTCGGCGGCGCGGGCCCATGAGGCGGCGAGCGCGTCGACGCCGTCATGCGAGGCAAGCCCCTTTTCGATCAGGAGATGTTCCAGCGCCTCGCACCAGCGCTCGTAATAATCCGAGCCGTCGCGGCAGCCACCGGCGGCGAGCGCTTCGCGGATTTCGGCGCCGAGCGCCTGCGCCCACTCATCGGCGGTGAACACGCCCTTGTTCTGGAGTTCGACGACCAGCGCGAAGGCCTGGGCCTGCCAGGGTTCGGCGAAGATCGGACCCTCGGCATCGCGCGGGATCGGCGTATCGGCGGCCAATGCTGCCGCCAGATCGGTCTCAGGCCGGCTCAAGATAGCTCTCCCAGGCCTCGATGCTGACGGTGGAGGTCGGGTCGGCGTCGCGGCCCCAGAGTTCGCGGCCGTCGAAGACGACCGTGTAGAGCCATTGCGCCGTCTCGGGCTGACCCTGCGCACCGGTATCGGGGAAGACATGGCAGCCGACGATGCGCTCGACCACGCCGGTCTTGCCGCGGGCATAGCGCGGCAGGCGCGTGTGGTGCTGCGGGTGCATCACGATGGTGCGGACCTTGTCGCCGATGGCGAAGCGGGCCGGCGCCTTGGCCTCGCGCTCATAGGGGAAGCCGCGGCGCAGGACGCCCGCGACCTCCTCGCCCTTGAGCACGCGCTTCGGCTCGCGGCGTTCGGGCGCCGGCTTGCCGTTGGCGAGTTCGTCGGTGCTCAGGAAGCCGTGCTTGACCAGCACCTTGTCGAGCGCGGCGAGCCAGATCTCGTAATAGGTCGAGGATAGGTATTGCGCCGGCGGCAGGCTTTCGCGGGCATGGCGGATCTCGTCGATGGTCCAGGCACCCATGGCACCGGCCGCGACATTGATCGCGAGCACGCGCTTCTCCCAGTCGCCGTGGAAGACCGGTTCGTTCGGCTCGGGGACGACCGGGCCGAAGGCCATCTGGCCGCCGAGATCATGGGCGCTGTTCATGCGGCGTCCTCCACGCGAGGAAGGCCGGTGCCGATCATCGAATCGCGCGAGACGATGCTGGCGAGCTTCTCCTCGCTCCAGCCCTCGGTGCCGGCGGGCCGCATCGGGATGACGATGAAGCGGGTCTCGGCGGTCGAATCCCAGACGCGGACGCGCTGGCTCTCCGGCAGCGTCACGCCAAAATCGGCGATGGTGCCGCGCGGATCGATCACCGCCTTGGCGCGATAGGGCGGGGATTTGTACCAGACCGGCGGCAGCCCGAGCACCGGCCACGGATAGCAGGAGCAGAGCGTGCAGACGATGAGGTTGTGCTGCTCGGGCGTGTTGAAGCAGGCGACGATATGCTCGCCGCCGCGTCCGCCATAGCCGAGTTCGGCCGTCGCCGCCGTGCCATCCGCCTTCAATCGCTCGGCGAAGGCCGGATCGGTCCAGGCCTTGGCGACGATGCGGGCGCCGTCGCGCGGACCGATCTTCGTCTCGTAGGTGTCGATGATCGCGTCGAGCGCGGCCGGGTCGACATAGCCCTTCTGAACCATCAGCGTTTCCAGCGCCTTCACCCGCGCTTCGATCGCGGTGAAATGGTTGTCGTGGTGATGGTCGTGATCGTGGTGGTGATGTCCGCTCATGGCGGTCTCCTCTCAGGCGATCCGGATGCGGGCGGCGCGCTCGTAGCGCACCGCGAAGGCGACGAGCGAGCGGTCGGAGCCCTTCGGGCCGATCAGCGACAGGCCGAGCGGGGCGCCCTCGCGCTGCGCCACGGGAATCGTGACCTGCGGGAAGCCGGACAAGCCCGCAAGGCAGAGCAGGCGCAGTGCCCGGTTGCGGAAATCCTCCAGCTCGGATTCCTTCGCCGCGATCAGCGGGGCGACATCGGGCATGGTCGGCAGGATCAGCACGCCATTCTGGCCGAGCAGGCGCGACAGCTTGGTGCGGAAGGATTTCCGGGTCGCCTCGCCCTTGGCGTATTCGGCGTCGGTCACCGCTTTCGAGAAGGCGAAGCGCTCCTTCACGCCCGGGCCGAGCGGCGGGTTGAAGCGCTCGATCATCGGGCCGTCGGACAACCAGGCTTCACGGCCCTGAATCCAGCGGAAGGCCCAGTAAAGCGCGTCGAGATCGCGGACGAGCTTGACGCCCTCGGGCTGGCCGAGGGTCGTGACCGTGCGCTGCACGACATTGCGCAGGATCGTCTCCGCCTCGGGCACGGCCTGGGCGAACATGTCGTCGGCCATCAGGAGGTGCGGCGCCTCCGGCAATTCGGTCTTGTCCGGGCCGAGCAGGACATTCGCGACGCGGGCGAAGATGTCGCCGTCGCGGGCGAACCAGCCGGGCGTGTCCAGGCTTTCGGCCAGCGGCCAGGCGCGCTTCAGCGAGAGACGGCCATGGCTCGGGCGGATGCCGAAGAGGCCGCCATAGCTTGCCGGCGCGCGCACCGAGCCGCCGGTGTCCGATCCCACAGCGATATCGGCGAGGCGCCCGGCCACCGCGGCCATCGAGCCGCAGGAGGAGCCGCCGGTGATGCGCTCGGGCGCGGCCGGATTGATCGGCGCGCCGAAATGCGCGTTCTGGCCGTTGAGCGAGAAGGCGAGCTCGTCGGTATGGGTCTTGCCGACGAAGCGGGCGCCGGCCTGGAGCAACTCCTTCACGATCGGCGCGGTCTTGGTCTTGATGCCGGATTGCGCCAGTACCAGCGGCGAGCCCGCCCCGGTCGGATAACCCTTGATGTCGAAGAGGTCCTTCACCGCCAGCGTCAAACCGGCGAGCGGGCCGGCGACGGCATGTTTCACGGGCGCGTCGGGATAGGGAACGAAGCAGCGGAACGGATCGTCGAAAGTCATCTGGCGTCAGATCCCCCTGGAATCGCCGTCGGAACGCGGGTCATGCACCGCCTCGACATGGCCCTTGGCGTGCTTCACCAGCATGCCGGCATGGCCGAAGCCCTCGGAGTAGGCGAGGCCGCTTTCCTCGACCGGATGGCCGGCAGCATCGAGCCGCTCCAGCAGCGACGGGTCGAAGCGGCTTTCGAACTTGAGGCTGGTCGAGCCTGCGCCCCAGGTTTTGCCGAAGAGCCAGCGCGGCGCATCGACCGCCGTGGCGAGGCTCTGGCCGGCGCGGTAGCGCGTCAGGATCTGCGCCTGGAACTGCGGCTGGCCGTCACCGCCCATCGAGCCGTAGGGCAGGACGCGCCCGTCGTCGAAGCGTGCAAGCGCCGGGTTCAGCGTATGGAAGGGCTTGCGGCCGGGCCTGAGCGGGTTGGCGGCATTCTTATCGAGCGAGAAGGAAACGCCGCGATTCTGCCAGTGGATGCCGGTGGCGGGGAGCACGCAGCCGGAGCCGTATTCCCAGTAGATCGACTGGATATAGGAGACGGCGAGGCCCTTGCCGTCGATCGCGCCCATCCAGATCGTGTCGCCGTCGCCATGGCGCAGCGGCAGCTTCGCCGCCCGCTTCATGTCCACGGCCGCCGCCTCGCGCATCAGGGCGGCGTCGGTCAGGAAATCGGCGGGCGGGTGGTCGAGTTCGGCGGGGTCGGTGACGTAGCGGTCGCGGATGGCGAAGGCGCGCTTCGTCGCCTCGATCAGCCCGTGATGGTGCTCGAACGAGTCGAGCCTGGCCTCGCCCAGTCGCTCGAAGATGCCGAGGATCAGCAGCGAGGCCAGCCCCTGCGTCGGCGGCGGCAGGTTGGCGACGGTGAGGCCGGGGAGCTTCAGCGTGAGCGGTGCGACGGATCGCGCGTAATAGCGCTCGAGGTCCGTGCGGGTGACGGGCGCGCCGATGCGTTCGAGATCGGCGGCGATCTCGCGGCCGACATCGCCGCGGTAGAAATCGTCGAGCCCGGCATCGGCGAGCTGCTGCAGGGCGGCACCGAGCGCCTCCGGCCTGCGGCGGGCGCCGGGCTTGGGCGGTGCGCCGTCGATCCAGAAGCTGGAGACGAAGCCGGGCGCGGCCTTCAGCGCCTCCAGCTCGTTCGGCTTGTTACCGAGCTCGGAATCCGAGACCGCATAGCCCTCGCGGCAATGGCTGATCGCATCCAGCAGCAATTCGCCGAGCGGCATGCGCCCGCCGAGCGCGCGCGAGAGATCGAGGGCGAGTTGCCAGCCGCCGACGGCGCCGGCGACGGTGAGCGCCGCTTCCGGCCCGCGCGCGGGAAGCACGTCATAGCCTTTGCCGCGGTAGCGCTCGATCGTCGCGAGAGAGCCTGCCGGACCGCAGGCCTCGATGCCGTGCATCTTCCCGCCGGGCTCATGCACCAGCCAGAAGCCGTCGCCGCCGATGCCGTTCATATGCGGATAGACCACAGCGATCGTCGCGGCCATCGCGACCATCGCCTCGATGGCGTTGCCGCCTTCGGCAAGGATGGCGCGGCCCGCCTCGGAGGCGAGGCGGTGAGGGGCCGCGACGGCGGCGGAAGCGAAGACGGGCGTGTCGAGCATCAGGACTTTTCAAGCGCGGAGATCATGCCCATCTGGGCAGAGGCTGTCATGAACCATGGAAGGGGATTTGACGCAGGCGATTTTGCGCAAATGCCGCGGAGTTCGAGGACGCAAGCCTTCCGGCTTGCTACGAAGAACGACACAGCAGTCGCGCAAAAGCGCCGCGCCCTGCGGGTGAGGTGAAAACACTGGAGCTGCAGCGTCGCACCGCTTGCCGATACCGACGTATCGGCGGCGCGATGCTCCTCCCATCTCCAGCGTTTTGACCTCATCAAATTCCCTTCCATGGTTCATGACAGCCTCTTTGGGGCGCGAATTTGTTGCATGGGGCGGCAAGCTCCGCTAGGTGCGTGGGGCGCATGGCTGCGCAAGGCAGCCCGCGCGTGAAGGAAGGACAGCATGGCCGGACGGCATATGAACTGGCGCAACCTGATCATGGTCTCCTCGTTCGGGATCCTGATCGCCGTCGAGCTTTTCGGCGTGGCGCTGGCGGCCGGCTGGGCACTGGCCGGCCTGTTCGAACTCGGCACCATCTTCGAATACATCCTGATGGCGGTGTTCTCGGTCTTCGCCGGCTATGGTCTGATCAACCTGATGCGCCGCATGCTCAAGATCGAGCACCTGACCGAGGTCGATTGAGGCCCTTCGGCCTCCTCCTCAGTCGCATATCTTCAATGTGACCGGATCGGCATCGGCCGGGAGATGATCTCCCATCGCGCGGCAGCCCGATGCCGTGCAGATGCGCCAGTCCGCGGTAGCGCCCGAGCGGCGCATCACCACTTCCTTGAGCGGCGGCAAGGCCGGATGCCAGCGCCAGAAGCCGTCGACGAGCTTCGCGCCATCAGGCGGGTCCATGCCGGCGCCCGAGCCCTCGATCCGCGCCTCGACGATTTCGAGCCCGGCGGGCGCCTCCCGCCAGACCTCTTCCCACAGCGTCTTCTGCACCGAATGGCGCCAGCCCAGCGTGATCTCGCCCTGGCCTAGCGCCACGACGAGCGCGCCGGCCGCGAGGCAGAGACTCATGCGGCGATCTTCGCCGTGCGGATGCGCCAGAGATGCTGGCCGATCATCACGGCTGCGATGGCAAAGCCGATCTCGTCGGTCAGCGGCACCGCTGCGACCAGGAAGCCGGCACCGGCCGCCGCCAGAATCCGCTCCCACATCGACAAGGGACGCATGAACTGGCCGACGAAGGCCATGCCCCAGAGCAGCATGGCGAGCGTTGCCTTGACGACGATGTAGACGACGGCGAGCCAGTAGCCGGGGCCGGTCAGGCCCGCGACCGGCTGCAGCATCAGCGTGGGATCGTAGACCGCCATGTAGGGCACGACGAAACCGGGCAGCGCGATCTTCACCGCCTGCACGCCGATCTTCATGCCGGAGACCTTGGCCATTGGCGCCGCCGCGAAGGCGGCCAGCGCCACCGGCGGCGTCAGGTCGGCCATGATGCCGAAATAGAAGACGAACATGTGGCTGACGATCAGCGGCACGTCGAGCTGCAGCAGGATCGGCGCGGCGAGCGAGGAGGTGATGATGTAGTTCGGGATGGTCGGGATGCCCATGCCGAGGATCAGGCTGAAGATCATCGTCAGGACGAGCGCCAGGAACATGCTCTCCTTGCCGATGCCGATCAGCCAGGACCCGAAGATCGTGCCGATCCCGGTCAGCGTCATGGTGCCGATGACGATGCCGACCAGCGCGCAGGCGAGGCCGACCGGCAGCGCCTGGCGCGCGCCGTCGGCGAGAGCCTCGATGCAGGCGTTCAGGACCTCGCGCCCGGAGCGGCCGCGCAGCACGTTCCAGATGACGAGCAGCAGGACGACGCCGAGCACGGTCGCGACGCTGATCGCCATCGACGCGGCCGAGATCAGCGCGAAGCCGACCCAGAAGGCGATCCGCAGCGCCGGCGTCGCGAGGCCGGCGGAAATCGCCAGCGCGAGGATGAGGGCGACGGTGAGGGCAAGGCCGATCGCGCCGGCGAAGAGCGGCGTGAAGCCCGCGAACAGGAGATAGACCAGCACCAGAAGCGGCGCGATCAGGTACCAGCTCTTGCGCAGTTCGGCGCGGGCGCTCGGCAGTTCCGATTTCGGCAGGCCGGTGAGGCCGAGCTTGCCGGCCTCCAGATGCACCGCCCAATAGCAGGCGGCGAAATAGAGGAAGGCGGGGATGATCGCGGCCTCGACGATCTTGGAATAGGGCACGTCGATGGTCTCGGCCATGATGAAGGCGACGGCGCCCATGACCGGCGGCATGATCTGGCCGCCCATCGAGGAGGTCGCCTCGACACCGCCGGCGAAGGCGCCGTTGAAGCCCGAGCGCTTCATCAGGGGAATCGTGAACTGGCCGGAGGCCACGACATTGGCGACGCCGGAACCGGAGACCGTGCCCATCAGCGCCGAGGACGCGACGCAGACCTTGCCCGGCCCGCCCTGCTTGCCGCCGAACACCGCCATCGAGATGTCGTTGAAGAAATCGATGACGCCGGCGCGCTCCATGAAGGCGCCGAACAGGATGAACAGGAAGATGAAGGTGGCGGAGACCGCCGTCGGCGTGGCGTAGAGGCCCTCGGTGCCGAAGGTCATCTGCTCGATCACCTGCTCGAGGCTGTAGCCGCGATGATCGAACGGCGCCGGCAGATAGCGGCCGAACAGGCAATAGGCAAGGAAGGTGCCGGCGACGAGCGGCAGGGCGATGCCCATGGCGCGCCAGACCAGCAGGAACAGGACCGCGAGCGCGGCGATGCCGACGACCATGTCGGCGTCGGTGAGCTCGCCGGCGCGGTTCACCAGCTCCATGTAGTTCCACCAGTGGTAGAGGCCGACGGCGAAGCCGATGAGGCCGACCGCCCACCAGAAGGCGCGGGCCGGCGGCGCCGTCTCGTCGGCATTGGCGAGCAGCCCGCAGGCGATCAGCGCAAGGAAGCCGACATGGACGGTGCGCAGCACCTGGTTGGGCAGCGTGCCGGTATAGAGCGAGACCAGCTCGAAGGCGCCAAGAAGCGCGAGAAAGGCGGTGGCGGCTTCGAGCATCGGACGCCCGCGCACGAGCCCGAGCACGATCCAGGCGAGCCAGAGCCCGAAGGCGACGCGGATCAGCGTGATCGGCGTCAGCCAGGCGACCGAGCCGATCAGCCGGAAGTCGAGCGGGATGCCGAAGGCGGTGACGACCTGAAAAGCCGAGAAGGCGACGGCCAGCCAGAACAGCAGCCGGCCCTTCCAGCCGGTCCCGAAGGTGGCCGGGAGACCGTGCTCGGGATCATAGGGTGCAGCTGCCGGCGCGGGCCCTCCCGCGAGATCCTGTTCTGCAAGCGGTCTGGTTTCGTCGCGGCTCATGCTGCTGTGCCCCTGGCCTCATGTCGGCGCTGCCGGCATGGAAAAGGGCGAGGCCGGTCAGGCCGGCCTCGCCCGTCATTTGCGGAGGGAAGGCCCGGTTCAGGAACCGACCTTCAGGCCCTTTTCCTTGAAGTAGCGCGCGGCGCCCGGATGCAGCGGCAGGGGCATGCCCTCCAGCGCGTTCTCCAGCTTGATCGAGCGGGCGGCGGCATGGGCGGCGCCGAGATCGGCCAGGTTGTCGTAGACCGCCTTGGTCATCTGGTAGACGGTCTCCTCCTTCATGCCTTCATGGGTCACGAGATAGTTGACCACGGCGGCGGCCGGCACGGCGGCGGTCTGCCCGGTATAGGTATTGGCGGGGATCGAAACCTTGACGAAGGGCGGGCCGGCTTTGTCGACAACAGCGGCGGGCACCTCGACCACGGTGATCTCCACGGAGGTCGCGAGATCGCGCAGCGAGGCGACGCCGAGGCCTGCCGATTGCAGGGTGGCGTCGAGCTGGCGGTTCTTCATCAATTCGACCGACTCGGCGAAGGGCAGGTACTCGATCTTGCCGAGGTCCTTGTAGGACATGCCGGCGGCGGCGAGGATGGCGCGGGCATTGAGCTCGGTGCCGGATTTCGGCGCGCCGACCGAGAGGCGCTTGCCCTTGAGATCGGCCAGCGTCTTGATGCCGCTATCCTTCGAGGCGACGATCTGGATGTAGTTCGGGTAGATCGCGGTGACACCGCGCAGCTTCTTCAATGGCGCCTTGAAGCCGGCCTCCTCGTCGCCCTTCCAGGCGGCGTCGAGCGAGTCGCCCAGCGTGAAGGCGATCTCGCCCTTGCCTTGCTGCAGGAGCTGGAGATTCTCGACCGAGGCCTTGGTGGCCTGCACGGTCGGGCGGACATTCGGGATTTTCTCGCCATAGATCTTCGAGAGCGCGACGCCGAGCGGATAATAGACGCCTGAGGTGCCGCCGGTGAGGACGTTGATGAATTCCTGGGCCCGTGCGGTGGCGGGGGCCGCGGCGATCAGGGCTGCGGCGGCAAGGCCGGCGAGGCGGCGGTTGCGGAACAGTGCTTTCATGACGTCTCCCTGAGGGTCGCTCCGGCTCATACGGCCGGTTGATCGGGTTTTTAGAGCATGCTGAACCCGAAAGGGAAAGCGTTCGACGAAAGGTGGAACTCCGCCTTTAGCCGAAGGCGCGGACTGGTTTCGCCATGATTGGCTGCCTATCTCCGGTTTCGAACGGTCACCGCGCCTTAGGCCGGCGACCGGGCATCCGAGCAACGAGCGATCAGGAACGACATGCACGACCGTGCCGAGCAGGGTAGCAGCCAGGGGCCTCGCCTCGACCGACGAACTCTTCTCGCAGGTGCGGGTGCGACGGCGACGCTCGCCGCGCTCGGCTTCGCGCCGGAAGCCCTGGCGCAGCAGGGGCTCACGCTCGGCGATGCCAGGGATTTCACCTTCGAGGCGCTGAAGGCGCGGGCGAAGGACATGGCGGCCAAACCCTATGAGGCCCCGCCGAGCCCGCGGTCCGAGGCGATGCAGCGGATCGACTACGACGCCCATGGCAAGATCAGGTTCAAGCCGGAAGCGGCGCTCTGGGCGGAGGGGCCTTCGTCCTGGCCGGTGACCTTCTTTCATCTCGGCCGCTTCTTCCAGAAGCCGGTCAGGATGCATGTCGTCGAGGCCGGCAAGGCGCGCGAGATCGTCTACGATCCCAGCTATTTCGAGATGCCGGCCAGTTCTCCGGCCCGCGACCTGCCGGCCGGCGCCGGCTTCGCCGGCTTCCGCCTGCAGGAGAGCCGCAGCGGCCATCCCGGCCGCGATGGCGGGGCGCTCGACTGGAAAACCAATGACTGGGTCGCCTTCCTCGGCGCCTCCTATTTCCGCGCCATCGGCGAGCTCTACCAGTACGGCCTGTCGGCGCGCGGCGTCGCGATCGATCCGGCCGTCTCCGGCAAACTGGAGGAGTTTCCCGACTTCACCCATATCTGGCTGGAGACGCCTCAGGCGGGCGCCGAGCATGTCGTCGTCTACGCGCTGCTCTCGGGGCCGAGCGTGGCTGGCGCCTATCGCTTCCGCATGCATCGCGGCAAGGGCGTCACCATGGAGATCGAGACCGCGCTGCATCTGCGCAAGGACGTCTCGCGGTTCGGCATCACGCCGCTGACCTCGATGTTCTGGTATTCCGAGACCGCCAAGCAGACGGCGATCGACTGGCGCCCGGAGGTGCATGATTCCGACGGGCTCGCGCTCTGGACGGGACCTGGCGAGCGCGCCTGGCGCCCCCTCAACAATCCGCCGCACACCATGGCTTCGGCCTTCGTCGACAATGATCCGCGCGGTTTCGGGCTGATGCAACGCGACCGCGAGGCCGGGCATTATCTTGACGGGGTGCATTACGAGCGCCGGCCGAGCCTCTGGGTCGAGACCGACGGGCAATGGGGCCGGGGCTCCGTCCAGCTGGTCGAGATCCCCACCGATGACGAGATCCACGACAATATTGTCGCGATGTGGGTACCCGAAGGACCGGCGAAGGCCGGAAACGCCTATAACTTCCGCTACACGCTGCACTGGCTTGCCGATGAGCCCTTCCCGACGAAGCTGGGCCGGGTCGTCGCCACGCGACTGGGCAATGGCGGCCAGCCGGGAACGGCGCGGCCGCGTGGCGTGCGCAAGTTCATGGTCGAGTTCCTTGGACCCGCGCTGGAAACGATCCCCTTCGGCGTGAAGCCTGAGGTGGTGCTGTCGACCTCGCGCGGCAGCTTCTCCTATGTCCTGACGGAAGCGGTGCCGGATGACGTGCCCGGGCATTGGCGCGCCCAGTTCGACCTTACCGTGGGCGGCGTCGAGCCGGTCGAGATGCGCTGCTACCTCAAGGCGGGCGATACCGTGCTGACCGAGACCTGGCTCTATCAGTACCTGCCGTTCTGAGGGATATTTCGGCAGTCCAAGCCCTCATCCTGAGGAGCCGCGAAGCGGCGTCTCGAAGGATGCTCCAGATGGTTCCGAAGCCTCCTGAAGCATCTTTCAAGACGCGCCTGCGGCGCTCCTCAAGATGAGGGCTCGGGGATCAAAGGGGCTCAAGTGTTGGACAGGCGCGGAATCGCGCTTGCTCCGGCGTGGGCGTAACATTATATCGTTTCTCATGGCTCACGCGCACGCCCATCACACGCATCGCGCCGCCTCGGAAGCTCCGGGGTGGTCGCTGCTGCGCCTGTCGGCGGGGACGCGCGTGGGATTGGCCGCTGCCATCGTCGCCCTGCTCTGGCTGGCGACGCTGGCCGTGATCCTGTGAGTTCGCGTTCGATGTCCGCCATCCGCCTGACCGACCTGACGCTGGGCTATGACCGCCATCCGGCGGTGCATCACCTCTCCGGCGAGATCGCTGCCGGGAGCCTGACCGCCATCGTCGGGCCGAACGGTGCCGGCAAGTCGACCCTGCTCAAGGGCATTGCAGGCGCGCTCGCCCCGCTCTCCGGCGGCGTTTCGCTCGCCAAGGGCAAGCGGCTGGCCTATCTCCCGCAATCGGCCGATCTCGACCGTTCCTTCCCGATCCATGTCTATGATCTCGTCGCCATGGGCCTGTGGAACCGTGCCGGCATCTTCGGCCGGATCGGCGCGGGCGCGGCTCACAAGATCGAGCATGCCATCGCGGCCGTAGGCCTCACCGGCTTCGAGCGCCGGCCGATCGGCACGCTCTCCGGCGGGCAGATGCAGCGGGCGCTGTTTGCCCGGCTTCTGCTGCAGGATGCCGACGTGATCCTGCTCGACGAGCCTTTCACCGCGATCGATGCCCGCACCACAGCTGATCTGCTTGAACTCGTCCGGCGTTGGCATGGCGAGAGCCGCACCGTCGTCGCGGTGCTGCACGATATCGAGACCGTCAGGCAGGCTTTTCCGCAGACGCTGCTGCTGGCGCGCGAGGCCGTGGCCTGGGGCGAGACCGCGACCGTGCTGACGCCGGAGAACCTGCTGAAGGCGCGGCGCATGGTCGAGGCTTTCGACAGCCACGCCGCTCCCTGCCAGCGCGACGCCGCCTGATCCGCCCAGCCAGGCCAAGCCGATGCTCTACGACCTCCTCATCGGCCCCTTCGCCGAATTCGATTTCATGCGCCGCGCCCTCGTCGGCGTGGTGGCGTTGTCTGTCTCGGGTGCGCCGATCGGCGTCTTCCTGATGCTCAGGCGCATGAGCCTGACCGGCGACGCCATGGCGCATGCGATCCTGCCCGGCGCGGCGCTGGGCTATCTCGTTGCGGGTTTCTCATTGCCGGCGATGACGATCGGCGGCCTCGCGGCCGGCTTCGCCGTGGCGCTTGCGGCTGGCGCGGTGGCGCGAGCGACCGTCCTCAAGGAAGACGCTTCGCTGGCTGCCTTCTACCTGATCTCGTTGGCGCTCGGCGTCACCATCGTCTCGCTCAGGGGCTCGGCGATCGACCTGCTGCACGTGCTCTTCGGCAATGTTCTGGCGCTCGACGATCAGGTCCTGATCCTGCTCGCCGGCGTTGCGACGGTGTCGCTGCTGTCGCTGGCGGCGCTCTACCGACCTTTGGTGCTGGAATGCGTCGATCCCGGCTTTCTGCGCTCGGTCAGCCGCTCCGGTGGGTTCGTTCACCTGACCTTCCTCGCGCTGGTCGTGCTCAATCTCGTCGCCGGTTTCCATGCGTTGGGAACGCTGCTCGCCGTCGGCATGATGATGCTGCCCGCTGCGGCGGCGCGCTTCTGGACGGCCGATATCACCCGCCTGCTTCTGCTCGCGGCCGGGTTCGGCATGGTTTCCGGCTATGCCGGGCTCGTCACGTCCTATGCGGCGGGGTCGAGCCTGCCGGCGGGGCCGTCGATCATCCTCGCTGCGGGAGCGATCTATATCGGCTCGCTCCTGTTCGGCTCGCAGGACGGGCTTGCGCGTCGGCTCTTGCCTCGCGCCCATCTCCAGAGATAGAAACGTTATATCGTTTCATTTCTTGGAGTCGTCCATGCCCAATCGTCGCGCCCTCGTCGCCGGCCTTGCTTTCGGGCTCGCCATGGCTGCCGCGCCGCTCGGTGCCTTCGCTCAGGAGAAGCTGCCGGTGGTGGCGAGCTTCTCGATCCTTGGCGATTTCGCCCGGCAAATTGGCGGGGATCGCATCAGCGTGACCACGCTGGTCGGCCCTGACGGCGACGCGCATGTCTATTCCCCGACGCCGGCCGATGCGAAGGCTATGGTCGCGGCCAAGCTCGTGCTCGTCAACGGGCTGCATTTCGAGGGCTGGCTGCCGCGTCTCGTGAAATCCTCGGGCACCAAGGCCACCATGGCCACGGCAACAAAGGGCATCACGCCCCTCGAAGCCGATGACGACCATGACGACAAGGGCAAGGGCGGCCATGCGCATGCCCATGGGCACGACGATCCGCATGCCTGGCAGAGCGTCGCCAATGCGAAGATCTATGTCGCGAATATCAGGGATGCGCTGAGCGCGGCCGATCCGGCGGGCAAGGCAAGCTACGAGGCCAATGCCACGGCCTATCTGGCCGAACTCGACAGGCTCGAAGGCGAGGTCAAGGCCGCCATCGCGCGCATTCCCGCCGAGCGGCGCAAGGCGATCACCACCCATGACGCCTTCGGCTATTTCGTGAAGGCCTACGGCATCGATTTCGTAGCGCCGCAGGGCGTTTCGACCGAGGCCGAGGCTTCCGCCAGGGATGTCGCCCGCATCATCCGGCAGGTAAAGGCCCAGAAGATTCCCGCCGTCTTCCTCGAAAACGTCACCAATCCGCGTCTCGTCGAGCAGATCGCGCGGGAAAGCGGGGCGAAGGTCGGCGGTCGGCTCTATTCGGATGCGCTCTCGGCCGAGTCCGGCCCGGCGGGGACTTACATCCGGATGATGAAGCACAATATAAGCGAGATCGAAAAGGCGCTGACCGCCGGCCCGGCCTGACCGGGCGGTGTCCTCCTCGCGTCGCAGTCATTCAGGTCAAGCCATGTCCGAGAAAATCCCCGTCACGGTGCTCACCGGCTATCTGGGCGCCGGCAAGACCACGCTCCTCAACCGCATCCTGACCGAGGACCACGGCAAGAAATTCGCCGTGATCGTCAACGAGTTCGGCGAGGCCGGCATCGATGGCGACCTCATCGTCGGCGCCGACGAGGAAATCTTCGAGATGAACAACGGCTGCATCTGCTGCACCGTGCGCGGCGACCTGATCCGCATTCTCGACGGGCTGATGAAGCGCAAGGGCAAGTTCGACGCGATCATCGTCGAGACCACCGGTCTCGCCGATCCCGCGCCGGTCGCCCAGACCTTCTTCGTCGACCAGGATGTCGGCGACGCCACCCGTCTCGACGCCGTCGTGACCGTGACCGACGCCAAGTGGCTGAAGGACCGACTGAAGGATGCGCCAGAAGCCAAGAACCAGATCGCCTTCGCCGATGTGATCGTGCTCAACAAGACCGATCTCGTGACGGCGGAAGAGCTCGCCGATGTCGAGGCCGCAATCCGCGCGATCAACCCCTATGCCAAGCTGCACAAGGCCGAGCGCGCCAATGTCGATATCGCAGCCCTGCTCGACCGCAACGCCTTCGATCTCGACCGTATCCTCGATATCGAGCCGGATTTCCTCGAGGCCGGGCATCACCATCACCATGCCGAAGATGTGCGCTCGATCTCGCTGACCGTGCCGGGCGATGTCGATCCCGAGAAGTTCATGCCGTGGATCAACGATCTCACCCAGATCCAGGGGCCGAACATCCTGCGTTCCAAGGGCATCCTGGCTTTCAAGAACGAGCCGCGCCGCTTCGTCTTCCAGGGCGTGCATATGATCCTGGACGGCGACCTGCAGCGCGACTGGAAGGATGGCGAGACGCGCGAGAGCCGCCTCGTCTTCATCGGGCGCGATCTCAACGAGAACGAACTGCGCAAGGGGTTTGAAGCCTGCGCGGCCTGAGCTAAAGCCGCGTCATGACGACGATGACCCCACCTGTCTCGCTGCGCGAGCATGTCACTCCCATTGCCGCGGAGACGCATGTCGTCGCGGTCCACTGGCTGAAGCAGGGGCTTGCGCTCGCGCTGGCCGACGGGCGCGTGCTGCGCTGGCGCGACGGCGCCCTCGTGGATAGCGTCGAGGCTCATGCCGGCGGCATTCTCTGCGCGACCGGCGACGGCGAGCGCCTGATCACCGGCGGCGATGACGGGCGTGTCGTCGCGACCCGCTTCGAAGGTGAGCCGGAGGAGCTGGCCAAGGACCAGAAGCGCCGCTGGATCGATGCGATCACGCTGTCTCCATCAGGCAATCTCGCCTGGAACACCGGCAAGTCGGTGCAGGCCCGTGACGAGAAGGGGCGCATCCGCACGCTGGAGGCGGCGAGCACGCCACAGGGCCTCGTCTTCGCGCCGAAGGGCTATCGCCTCGCCATCGCCCAGATGAACGGCGTCTCGCTCTGGTATCCGAACACCGAAGCCAAGCCGGAATTCCTGGAATGGAAGGGTTCGCATCTCGACGTGGCCTGGTCGCCGGACGGGCGTTTCGTCGTCTCCTCGATGCAGGAGAACGCGCTGCATGGCTGGAAGCTTGGCGACAAGCCCGGCCATATGCGGATGACCGGCTATCCCGCCAAGCCGCGCTCGCTGTCCTGGTCGCATGACGGGCTCTGGCTCGCGTCGAGCGGAGCCGATGGCGCGATTGTCTGGCCATTCCAGGGCGACGGCCCGCAGGGCAAGGCGCCGCGCGAATGCGGCGTGCGCCATGCCCGCGTCACCCGTGTCGCCTTCCATCCGGGCGCGCTGGTGCTGGCGATCGGTTACGATGACGGCTGCATCCTGATGGTCCGCCTGACCGACGGCTCCGAACTGCTGGTGCGGCCGGCCCTGCGCGGCAGCGGCGTCAGCGCCTTCGCCTGGGACAAGGCCGGCAAGCGGCTCGCCTTCGGCGCCGAGGACGGCGCGGCCGGCGTGCTCGCCCTGCCGGGCTGAGCGCCATGCGCTTCGGTCTCTTCGGCAAGCCTGACACCCGCAAGGGCGGCGATGCGAAGGCCGAGGCGAAGGTCCTGTCCGAACGATTGAAGGCGCAGGTCAGGGAGCTGCTCGGCCTGCCCGAGATGGCGGCGATCGCCGTCAACGAGATCATCTGCGCCGATCCCGCCTGTCCGGGAAGCGAGACGGTGATTCTGGTGATGAAGCCGGGCGAGAAGACCCGCGCCTACAAATTGCAGATGGCGATGGCTGAGGTGACGGCGGAAGCGCTGGCCGAAGCCCTGCGGTCTTAGGGACGTGAAGCCGCTCGGCAAGTCGGCCGGGGGCGAATATGGCGCGGCCTGCTGATCAAACGAGCTGGATGACCGCTTGCCGCCAGCGCCGGTTTCGCTAAAGCTCGTCGCGATGTCTCTGCTCTCGCTCTATGCCCGCGTCCTTGGCGAACTCGGCCCCGAAAAGCGGCTTGGCGTCATCCTGGCACTGGCCAATATCGTGTTGGCGGCGGTCGCCTTCGCCGAGCCGATGCTGTTCGGCGCGCTGATCGACCGTCTCACCACGATTCAGGCCTCGGGCGGGGCGCTGACCTGGGCCAGCATCAACCTGTTGATCGTCGCCTGGGTCGGCTTCGGCCTGACCAATATCGCGCTGGGCGTCTTCGTCGCTCTGCATGCCGACCGGCTCGCCCACCGCGCCCGCCTGATGGTGATGGCCCGCTATTTCGAGCATGCGCTCTCGCTGCCGCTTGCCTATCACAGCCAGACCCATTCCGGCCGCGTGCTCAAGATCATGCTCGACGGCACCAACGCGATGTGGGGCCTGTGGCTGTCCTTCTTCCGCGAGCATTGCGCCTCGGCCGTCGCTTTGTTCGTGCTCCTGCCCTTCACGATCTGGAAGAACTGGCAGCTCGGGCTGCTGCTGGTCGCGCTCGTCGTGCTGTTCGGCTCGCTGACGGCCTATGTGCTGCGCAAGACCGACCGCCTGCAGAGCAATGTCGAGACCTATCACTCGAACCTCGCCGAGCGGGCCTCGGACGCGCTCGGCAACGTGCCGGTGATCCAGAGCTTCACCCGCATCGAGGCCGAGGTGCGCGGCCTGCGCACGACCATCGCCAATGTGCTGGCGGCGCAATTGCCGGTTCTGTCCTGGTGGGCGATTGCCAATGTCGCGACGCGGGCGTCAGCGACGCTGACCGTGCTGCTGATCTTCATCGTCGGCACCTGGTTGCTGATGCACGGCCAGACGACGGTCGGCGAGATCGTCACCTTCATGGGCTTCGCCACCATGCTGGTCGGGCGCCTCGAGCAGATCGTCGGCTTCGTGAACTTCATCTTCATGCAGGCGCCGAAGATGCGGGAGTTCTTCGAGGTGCTCGACACGCTGCCGAGCGTGCGCGATCTGCCCAACGCCAAGGACCCCGGCCGCCTCGAAGGCGCGGTCGCGTTCGAGGACGTCTCCTTCTCCTATGACGGCAAGCGCGCCGCCGTGCGGGACGTCTCGTTCACGGTGAAGCCCGGCGAGACCATCGCCGTCGTCGGCTCGACCGGCTCGGGCAAGTCGACGACGCTCGGCCTGCTGCATCGCGCCTTCGACCCGCAATCGGGCCGGATCACCGTCGACGGCACCGATATCCGCGAGATCTCGCTGCTCTCGCTCAGGCGCAATATCGGCGTCGTCTTCCAGGAACCGATGCTGTTCGCCCGCTCGATCCGCGAGAACCTGCTGGTCGGCAAGCCGGATGCGACCGACGCCGAGATGATGCAGGCGCTGGAGCGCGCGCAGGCTTCCGAGGTGATGGCGCGCCAGGCCGACGGCCTCGACACGCTGGTCGGCGAGCGCGGCCGCACGCTGTCCGGCGGCGAGCGCCAGCGCTTCTCGATCGCCCGCGCGCTGCTCAAGAACCCGCCGGTCCTGATCCTCGACGAAGCCACCTCCGCGCTCGATGCCGCGACCGAGGTCAAGCTGCAGAAGGCGCTGGAAGAGGTGATGAAGGGCCGCACCACCTTCGTCATCGCGCACCGTCTCGCGACGATCCGCAATGCCGACCGCATCCTCGTCTTCGAGCAGGGGCAGGTCGAGGAGATGGGCACTTTCGACGAGCTCGTCGCCAAGGGCGGGCGCTTTGCGGCATTGGCGCGGGCGCAGTATCTCGTCAGCGACAAGCCGGCGGCGCCGGCCGACGATGCGCCGAGCCCGCTCGCGCAGAAGATCATTCCGGGCTGAGGAACGACGTTTTCGGGCTGTTCTCGGGGTCGCAGGCGCGATCAGGCGTTGCGCCGTTGTCGCCTTTCCCGCTTATTGGGCAGGAGCCTTTCCCGCCCGCGATCCCGAGTGACGACGAACGATGATGATTCTCCGCCTTGCCTGTGCCTGGGCCTCGGTCGCCGCCTTCCTGCTGTTCGGCGACACCTTGCTCGGTCAGCTCGGCGCGCCGTTGCCGTCGCTCCTCGTCTTTCTCTGGCTGCTCGGCGTCATCATCTGGTCGTCCTTCGGCGTGGTGCATGAGGCCGAGGATCTGGCCGAGAGACTGGGCGAGCCCTATGGCACGCTGATCCTGACGCTCTCGATCGTCATCATCGAGGTGGCGCTGGTCGGCGCCGTCATGCTCGGCGCCAAGGGCGCGCCGACGCTCGGCCGCGACACGATGTTCGCCGTGCTGATGATCGTGCTCAACGGCGTCGTCGGCATCGGCCTGCTGATCGGAGGCCTGAGGCATTTCCAGCAGCGCTACAACCTCAAGGGCGCGTCGTCCTATCTCGCCGTGATCATCCCGCTGACGGTGATCCCGCTTTTCCTGCCGAATTTCACGACATCGACGCCGGACGGCACGCTGACCCCTTTCCAGGCGGTCGCCTTCTCGATCTTCACAGTGGCGCTCTACGGGGCCTTCCTCGCGCTGCAGACCGGCCGGCACAGCATGTTCTTCCGCGAGCCGGACGAAGACGGCAAGCCGGTCGTCACGGTGGACGCGGATGGCGAGCCGGTTTCGCCATCGTCGGTGCGGGAGGTGCTGCCGCATGTGGGGCTGCTGCTCGCCAACATCCTGCCGATCGTCATCCTGTCGAAGGGCCTCGCGGCCGTGCTCGATTTCGGCATCGCCAAGCTCGGCGCGCCGGCCGCGCTCGGCGGCATCCTGATCGCGATGGTGGTGTTCACGCCGGAATGCATCGCGGCGCTCAGGGCGATCACCTCGAACCAGCTGCAGCGCGCCGTCAATCTCTGCCTGGGCGCGGCGGCCTCGACGCTGGGCATGACGGTGCCGGCCGTCCTGTTGATCGGCGTTTTCACCGGCCAGCCGGTCGTGCTCGGCCTGTCGGCGACCAATATGGTCATTGCGGCGATGACGCTGCTGCTCTCGACCCTGACCTTCACCGGCACGCGCACGACGATGCTGGAAGGCGCGGTGCATCTCGCCGTGTTCTTCGTCTTTCTCGTGCTGGTCTTCAGCCCGTGACGCCCATGCGATTACCCCGGCGGTAATCGACCCCATTCGCTTCACGCGTCATGGTCCTCCGCAACGAACGGCCTTCCGGCCGCGACCCGCAGGAGAGAACCATGACCGCCTATGCCATCGCCCATCTGCAGGATGTCCGGCTCGGCCCGGAAATCGTCGATTACATCGCCCGGATCGACGCCACGCTCGCACCCTTTGACGGTCGCTTCCTGATCCATGGGAAGACGCCGGAGATCGTCGAGGGGCCCTGGCCGGGCGATCTCGTGCTCATCGCCTTTCCGGACATGGACCGGGCCCGCGCCTGGTACGATTCACAGGAATACCGCGCGATCCTGCCGCTCAGGACCGAGAATTCGCGGGGCACGGCGATGCTGGTCAACGGCGTGGAGCCGGGCTACCGCGCGACCGATTTCCTGGCGAAGGCCGGGCTCGCCTGACCGGCTTCAGTCCTTCGAGGCGAGTTCCGCCTCGATGAAGGCACGGACCTCGTCGGCCGCGACGCCCGGCGCGATGAAGCTCTTGCCGATGCCGCGGGCGAGGATGAAGGTCAGCACGCCGCGCTTGACCTTCTTGTCCTGCGCCATGGCGTTGACGATCTCCTCGGCGCTGCTGACACCGCCCGGCACCTGCCGCAAGCGGCTGGGCAGGCCGACATGGTCGAGATGGCGCGAGACGCGGATGGCGTCCTGGCCCGAACAAAGCCCGAGGCGCTGCGAGAAGCGGAAGGCGAGTGCCAGGCCGATGGCCACGGCCTCGCCATGGACGAGGCGGGCGGAATCGTAATGCGTCAGCCGCTCCAGCGCATGGGCGAAGGTATGGCCGAGATTGAGCAGGGCGCGGTCGCCCTCCTCGCGCTCGTCACGGGCGACGATGGCGGCCTTGGCGCGGCAGGAAACGGCGACGGCATGGTCGCGTTCCGGTCCGCCGGCGATGACGCGGCTCCAGTTCGCCTCGCACCAGTCGAAGAAATCAGGATCATCGATCAGCCCGTACTTCACCACTTCGGCATAGCCGGCCTTGAACTCGCGCTCGCTCAGCGTGTCCAGGAGCGCGGTATCGGCGATGACCAGCGCCGGCTGATGGAAGGCGCCGATCAGGTTCTTGCCATGCGGGGAGTTGATGCCGGTCTTGCCGCCGACGGAGGAGTCGACCTGGGCGAGCAAGGTGGTCGGCACCTGCACGAAGCGCACGCCGCGGCGCAGCACTGCCGCCGCGAAGCCGGTGAGATCGCCGACGACGCCGCCACCAAAGGCGATGACGAGATCGTTGCGCTCGATCTTCGCCGCCAGCAGCGCATCGCAGAGCGCGACGAACTGGGCATAGGACTTCGAAGCCTCGCCCGGCGGGATGGTGATGCGGGTGGCTGAAATGCCTTCCTGCTGCAGGCAGGTTTCGAAGGCGGCGCCGTGCAGGGCGGCCACGCTCTCGTCGGTGACGAGCGCCGCCTTGGCGCCCGGCGCGAAGGCGGCGATCAGGGCTGCGGCCTCGCAGAGCTGGTGGCGGCCGATATGGATGTCGTAGCCGCGGCCTTCGAGCGCGACGGGGACGACGATACGGGCGCCTGTCTTCTCGGGTGTGGTGGCGTTCATGATGCTGTCGCTCCGGCTGCCAGCCGCAGATAGTCGCCCAATGCGGCGATGGTTTCGCCGACCACGACTTCGTGAGGCTCGTCGCTCGACAGGATGGTGATGTCGGCCAGCGCATAGACCGGCTCGCGCTCGGACAGCATCCGGCGCAAGGTCGCTTCGGGATCGGCGGTCTGGAGCAGCGGCCGGTTCGAGCGCTTGCGGACGCGGCGCATCAGCACGTCGGGCTCGGCCTTGAGCCAGACCGAGATGCCGAGCTCCTTCACGCGCTCGCGCGTCTCGACATTCATGAAGGCGCCGCCGCCGGTCGCCAGCACGAGCGGGGCGCGCGTCGTCAGGACGCGGCTGATGACGCGGCGCTCGCCCTCGCGAAACTCCGCCTCGCCGCGCTGGGCGAAGATTTCGGGGATCGTCATATGCGCCGCCGTCTCGATCTCGGTATCGGCATCGACGAAGGGCAGGCCGAGGCGCCCGGCCAGCCGGCGGCCGACCGAGCTCTTGCCGGAGCCCATCATGCCGACGAGCACGATCGCGCGCTGGCCGAGAGCGGCGCGGAGATCGGTCATATCGGACGTGGCGACGGAAGCGGCGGCGGTCATGTTGATTTTCAATCCTCGGCACGGCTGTAGCACCGGCCGGCAGCTGCGTCATGCCCTTGTCATGCGTTCGAAGCCGCTTTGCACGGGGCTGTGGCCGGCCTGCTCTTGCGCGAGCCGGTTGCGATCAGAGATAGTCAAGCCCGGTGCCGGGATCGTGCGCACCCAAGCGATTGCGAGAGTCCGCCCGACGTGCCGACGCTGTTCCGTTTCCTGGCTTTCATCGCGATCATCGCCGGGCTGATCTTCGGGGGCATGATCGCGCTCGTCACCTTCGTCCAGCCGGTCCAGCGCGAGATGATCGAGATCGTTCCCCCTTCAAAATTGCAGCCTAAGGGCCTCTAACAAAACTGGGAGGGGTCTCGATGGGCTTTGGAGGAGCCGCATGCCAGGAGGAGCGCGCAGCCGATATCCCCAGATATCGGCCAGTCGTTCCGACGCCGCAGGCGGCCCTCCAAAGCCCGCCTGCGGCGCCGGGAATTCGACCGCCCGCGGCGTCGCGGCGCTTGCCGATACCAACGGTATCGGCTTCACCCCGCTCCTGGCGGAGCGGACGAATTGCCGGCGTCGAGACCTCTCCCAGTTTTGTTAGAGGCCCTCAATGAGCCGGCTGGGGCGCCAGCGGCTCAACGCCTTCCTCGACATGCTGGCGGCCGAGCGCGGTGCGGCGCGCAACACGCTCGACGCCTATGAGCGCGATATCGCGGATTATCTCGAGTTTCTCGGCGGCAAGGCGCCGGGCGATGCTGCGGCCGAAGATATCCGCGGCTGGCTTGCCGATCTCGCGACGCGCGGGCTCAAGGCTTCCTCGGCGGCGCGAAGACTCTCGGCCGTGCGCCAGTTCCACCGCTTCCTTTACACGGAAGGGCTGGCGGGCACCGATCCCTCGGCGGCAATCTCGGGGCCGAGGCTCGGGCGGCCCCTGCCCAAGGTTGTCACCGTCGGGGATGTCGACCGCTTGCTGGAGGCGGCGCGGGCCGCCTGCGAACAGGACGGCCTATCGAAGGCCGCCCGCCTCAAGGCCCTGCGCATGCGCTGCCTCGTCGAAATGCTCTATGCCACGGGCCTGCGTGTGTCCGAGCTGATCGCGTTGCCCCTGTCGGCAGCGACGACGCGCGAGCGCTTCCTGATCGTGCGCGGCAAGGGCGACAAGGAGCGATTGGTGCCGCTGAACGATGCCGCAAGGCAGGCGGCGCGCGACTGGCTGGAGGCGTTAAAGGAAGCCGGGGCGGCGGATGGCCGCTGGCTGTTTCCGTCGGAGGGCGAGAGCGGGCATCTGACCCGGCAGGTCTTCGCTAGGGATCTCAAGTCGCTCGCCGGAGCGGCCGGGCTTTCGGCGGCAGCCTTGAGCCCGCACGTCCTGCGCCATGCCTTTGCCAGCCATCTGCTGCAGAACGGCGCCGATCTCCGGGTCGTGCAGGAGCTTCTGGGCCATGCCGACATCGCGACGACCCAGATCTACACCCATGTCCTCGACGAGCGCCTGAAGAGCATGGTCCGTGATCTCCACCCGCTTTCGGATGGAGAGTGAGGCGGGATGACGCCCGGAGATCAAGCCTCGGAGCAGCGGATCTGCTGGACGCGCTTGGGCATCTCGCCGACGGCGGGGATGAACTGGCCGGTCGCGTTATCGAGGATCATCAGCACGCCGGTGGCAACGGCGAAATAGGCGCCGTGCAGGTGTAAGCGGCCCTTGCTTTCGAGGATCTGCACGCAAGGGAAGGTGCGCAGGTTGGCGAGCGACTGCTGGATCGAGGCCAGCTCCAGACGCTGGAGATAGTCCTCGAAGTTCTCGTTGCGCCCGCGCCCGCCGGTGCGCTCGGCCGCCGGGCCGATCAGGGTGATCCATTTGCCGATGAAGTCACCCGGCGAGAGCGCCTGCTGGCTGTCGTCGGCGAAGGCGCGGATGCCGCCGCACCGGCCATGGCCGAGCACGACGATATGCTGCACCTTGAGCGCCTGGATGGCGTATTCGAGCGCCGCCGAGGTGCCGTGAAGCTGGTCGTCCGGCTGGAAGGGCGGCACGAGATTGGCGATGTTGCGCGCGACGAACATTTCGCCGGGCTTCGCGTCGAAGATGACTTCGGGCGAAACGCGCGAGTCGCAGCAGCCGATCAGCATGATCTGCGGCGTCTGGCCGTGCTCGCCGAGCTCTTCGTAACGGCTCTGCTCTCGGATGAAACGATCGTCGAGGAAGGCGCGGTAGCCTTCCGTCAGGCGCTGCGGGAATGGCTCTGCAGGCTTGTCCATGGCCTCTCTCGAACAGGAATCCGACGGTTTCGTCAAGTCGATGTTGCGGTGCGGTATCGCTCAGCCCGTCTGCCGGCCTTCGCCCAGGCACCTTTGAGAAGGGCGGGCAGAGCGTTCACGAACCCGCGCAGCGGGCGGGGGCCGCATGCACCATCGGGTCATGGACATCTCGGACTCGTCGCCTAGTCTGCGAGGATTGCCCCGCGCGGCATGGCGCTTGCGTGGGGCTGAGCGCAACGGAGTGACCTGCCTTGACCGAACCCTGCGACCTCAGCGCCGTTGCCGCGCGCGCCCTCATCGGCGCCAAGAAGCTTTCCGCCCGCGAACTGCTCGACAGCTGCATCCGTCGCATGGACGCGATCGACCCGGCCGTGAACGCGATGGTCGCGCGCGATGACGACAAGGCGCGCCAGGATGCGCTCGCCGCCGACGAGGCGACGGCGCGTGGCGATGCGCTCGGGCCCCTGCATGGCCTGCCGATCGGCATCAAGGACCTCGAGAACACCGCCGGCCTGCGCACCACCTACGGCAGCGCGCTCTATCGCGATTTCGTGCCGAAGGAGGACCAGCTGATCGTCTCCTCCGTGCGCAAGGCCGGCGCGATCATCGCCGGCAAGACCAACACGCCGGAATGGGGTGCGGGCGCCAATACCCGCAACGCCGTCTATGGCGCGACCGGCAACCCGTTCGACCCCTCGAAGAGCGCGGCCGGGTCCTCGGGTGGTTCCGGCGTCGTGCTGGCCACCAACATGGTGCCGCTCGCGACCGGCTCCGACACCGGCGGCTCGCTGCGCAACCCGGCCGCCTTCAACGGCATCGTCGGCTTCCGCCCGACGCCCGGCCTCGTGCCGAGCGAGAAGCGCCAGCTCGGCTGGTCGCCGCTGCCGGTGCTCGGCCCGATGGCGCGCAACCTGCCGGACCTCTGCCTGCTGCTCTCGACCATGGTCTCCGATGCCGGTTCCGACCCGCTCGCGACGACGGTCCATGGCAAGACCGTGCGGCGGCCGGAGGATTTCGCCCGTCCCGACGCGATCGATCTCGCCTCGCTCAAGGTGGCGCTGACGCCTGATTTCGGCTTCGCGCCGACCGAACGGCTGATCCGCGACACGTTCTTCGACAAGACCAAGGCCTTCAGCCATCTCTTCCATGTGGCCGAGGAGACGACGCCGGATTGCGAGGGCACGGACGAGGTCTTCGAGATCCTGCGTGCGAGCAATTTCCTCGCCGCGCATCTCGACAAGGTGCGCGACACGCCGGACATGGTCGGGCCGAACGTGCGCGCCAATGTCGAGGAGGGACTCGGCTATTCCGCGCTCGACGTCACCCGCGCGATGAAGCAGCAGACGGTGATCTACCAGAACTGGCAGCGCTTCTTCGAAGATTACGACGTCATCCTGTCGCCGGCGGTGACGCTGAGCCCACGGCCCTGGACCGAGCTCTTCCCGTCCGAGATCGACGGCAAGCCGACCCGGACCTATTTCCACTGGCTGGCGGCGGCCTATGCCGTCACCATCGTCGGCCATCCCGCGATCTCGCTGCCGGTCGGGCTCGACCGTAACGGCATGCCCTTCGGCCTGCAGATCGTCGGGCCGCGCGGCGGCGACGCCAAGGTTCTGGCGGTCGCGGCAGCGCTGGAAGCGGCGCTTGCGGGCGATCCGCTGACGGCGCGCCCGGTGCCGGACCTCGCCCGGCTCGCCAAGGCACGGCCGCTCAGCGAGAGCCCGAACTTCATGGGCTTCGCCTGAGGCCGGGCCTGCGTTCCAGAACAATCATAATGGGGAGAGTCCAAATGAAACGTCGTGATTTTCTGATGGGGACGGCCGCGCTTGGCCTGGCCGGCCCGGCCCTGCCGCGGCTGGCCGCGGCGCAAGCCAGCACGACACTGATGAAGTTCGTGCCGCAGGCCAACCTGTCCTCGCTCGATCCGGTCTGGACCACGGCGACCGTCACCAACAACCACGGCTACTATGTCTTCGACATGCTCTACGGAGCTGACGAGAACCTGAAGCCGCAGCCGCAGATGGCAGAGGGGCACGAGGTTTCGGCCGACGGCAAGACCTGGCGCATCAAGCTGCGCGAGGGCCTGAGCTTCCATGACGGCACGCCGGTCAAGGCGGTCGACTGCGCGGCGAGCCTGAAGCGCTGGACGCAGCGCGACCCCTACGGCCAGCTGCTCGGCCGGGCCGTCGAGGAATGGGGCGCGCCGGACGAGCGCACGGTCGAGATCAAGCTCAAGCGCCCGTTCCCGATGATGCTGGACTGCCTGGCGAAATCCGACCAGCCACCGGTCATCATGCCGGAGCGCCTGGCCAAGACCGACGCCAACACGCAGGTGACCGAGATGGTCGGCTCGGGACCCTACAAGTTCATCGCGTCCGAATACGTCTCCGGCAGCAAGGTCGTCTACGAGAAGTTCGAGGCCTACAAGCCGCGAGCCGAGCCGCCCAGCCGCAATGCCGGCGGCAAGGTCGCGCATTTCAAGCGGATCGAATGGAACGTTCTGCCCGATCCGGCGACAGCCGGGGCAGCGCTGACGCGCGGCGAGGTCGACTGGTGGGAGCGTCCGCTCACCGACCTGCAGCCGATGCTGGCCAGCAACAAGGACATCAGGCAGGAGGTCATCGACAAGGCCGGGCGCGGCGCGATCATCCGCCTCAACCACCTGCAGGCGCCCTTCAACAACCCGAAGGTGCGGGCGGCCGTGCGCATGGCGGTGAAGCAGGAAGACTATATGCGCGCCGCCCAGGGCGACGACACCACGCTCTGGCAGACCTGCCGCAGCCTGTGGTGGCGCGGCACGCCTTATTACGACGGCGAGCAGGAAGACCTGATGCCGCAGAGCCTGGAGAAGGCGAAGGCGGCGCTGAAGGCATCCGGCTACAATGGCGAGAAGGTCGTCATCATCAACCCGACCGATTTCCCGGATATCGGCCCGCTCGGCGAAGTGACCTTCGAATTGCTCAAGCAGCTCGGCATGAATGTCGAGATGGCGGCGAGCGACTGGGGCACCGTCGTGCAGCGCCGCGGCAGCCGCGAGTCGACGGAGAAGGGCGGCTGGAGCATCTTCCACACCACGGGATCGGCGACGAGCTGGGGCAATCCGGCCATGTCGACGCTGGTGCGCGGACAGGGCGACAAGGGCTGGTTCGGCTGGTGGAAGAGCGATGCGGCCGAAGCCCTGGCCGAGGAATGGCTCTATGCCCCCGACGAGGCGGCCCAGCGCAAAAGCGCCAAGGCGCTGGCCCGGCTGGCTCTGGAAGAGGTCGCGACCATCCCGCTCGGCCAGTTCGTCAGCCGCACTGCCTATCGCAAGGACATGACCGGGATGCTCGCCGGCTCGGCGCCCTATCCGTGGGGCCTCAAGCGCGGCTGATCGCGTGGGATCATGAAGAAGGGCGGCCGCATTGGCCGCCCTTTTTTTGTTTCAGCGCGTCGCGGCCACGGCGGCCGACCAGGGCGAGGCGGCGTCGCTCGATCCTTCCGCGCCGTTCCTGTCCACGCGGACGAAGTTCGGGCAGGCGAAGTTGATCGGCAGCACGCTGTGCTCGACGATCGCGGTCGGGCCGGCTGCTTCCAGCGCGGCGAGGGTCTCGGCCGGCAGGCGCAGGTCGGCGCTGGCCGAATCCGGGCCGGAGACGTCGATGCGCGGCTGGTGCGCCGTCGCCTCGGTGCCCATGCCGAAATCGAGCTGCCAGGCCAGGGTCTGGTAGACGCTGGCGAGGATGCGGCGCCCGCCGGAGGCGCCCATCGCCTGGCGCGGCCAGCTGCCATCTTTCGGGGTGACCACGACCGGGCACATGTTGCAGAGCGGGCGGGCGCCGGGCGCGATCGCATTGGCGCTGCCGGGGCGCGGATCGAACCACATCATGCCGTTGTTCATCAGCACGCCGGTCGAGGGCAGCACGACGCGGCTGCCCATCGAGGAGAGCAGCGTCGTGGTGACGGTGACGAGATTGCCCTCGCCATCGACCACCGTGAGATGGGTCGTGCAGGTATCGCCCGGCTCCTTGGCCGTGACGGCGGCGCCGAGGCCGTCGAGCCTTTCCCTGTAGGCTTCGCGCATCACGCGCGAAAGCTGCGCGAACCAGGCGGCCGAGGGGCCGGCGCCATCGAGCGGGGCATCGGCCATGCCGGCGACGACGCGTTCCAGCGTCGGCGCGGCCGTGAGGCCGCCGGCCGTATGGATGAGGTGGCTGCCGCGCCAGTCGATCGTCGGGGCGTCGCGGAGCTCCGCCTTGCAGTCGGCGAGGTCCTGGGCATCGACGACGCCACCCGCCGCGGCGACATCCGCCACGAGCCGGCTCGCGACGTCGCCGCGGTAGAAGTCGTCGAGTCCAGCCGTGGCCAGCCGCTCGATCGTGTCGCCGAGATTGCCGAGCTTCATGAAGCCCGGGATGCCCTGATAGGGTGGCACCGGCGGCAGGCCGCCCGGCAGGTAGATGCGCGCGCTTTCCGCATAGAGGCGCAGCACCGAGGCCGAGGAGGCGATCTTCAGCGTCGTGTACCAGTCGGCCGGCAGGCCGCGCTTCGCGAGCGCGATGGCCGGCGCAAGGATGTCGGCGAGCGGCAGCTTCGAGCCGAAGGCCTCCTTGAGCTTCCTATAGCCCGCGACGGAGGACGGGGTGACGAAGGAGAGCGGGCCGTGGATGTTGCGGTCGTCGACGACCTCCGGCCAGGTGAAGAGGTCCCTCTTCATCTCGCCGGTCAGGGGATAATCGGCGGGATCGGCGCGGCGCGGCGCGACCGGCCCGAAATCGACGACCTGCGCGCGGGCTTCGCCGGCCTTGAGCACCACGGCGAAGCCGATACCGCCGAGCCCGCTGTTCCAGGGCTCGACCGCGGCGAGCGCGAAGCAGGCGGCGACGGCCGCGTCGGCGGCGTTGCCGCCCTGTTCGAGGATCGCGGTGCCGGCTTCCGCCGCCTCGCGGCTTTGCGAGACGACGATGCCATGCTTGCCGCGCGCGGCGGGTTTGGTCAGAGCCCAGTTCTGGCTGCGATAGGGAAGGGCGGCAGCGGCCATGCGGAAACCTCTAGGGTCTGCCCTCATAATGGGCGTGGTTTTGACGCTGGGCATTTTGGTCGGCGGGCAGGAGCGTGGGCGCAGCAAACCGTCCGGTTTGCAAGGCCGCGCGACGCACCAGCCGCCCAAAAGGCCCGCGTCCCTTCGGGGTCGGGCCAAAATGCCCGATAGCTGTGTCGGCCCCTTGCCCGATACCTGGGGTATCGGGCTGCGGGCTCCTCCTTGTTCTCGGGCATTTTGGCCCGATCGAAACAACGTCCATTGTGAGGGCAGACCCTAGGCGTTGGCGAGGCGGCCATACTGCATGCCGTCCGCCACGGCGTCGAATGCGTCGTGGCGGATCATGGGGCGCGCGCCGTGCAGGGCGCGGAGCCCTAAAACACGTTCGGGTAGATGTAGCGGACGATCACGCTCTGGATGAAATAGATGATCAGCAGCAGGATGATCGGCGAGATGTCGAGGCCGCCGAGATTGGGCAGGCGCTCGCGAATCGGCCGCAGCACGGGCTCGGTGACGCGATAGAGCGCGTCCCAGACGGTCGAGACGAACTGGTTGCGCGTGTTGATGACGTTGAAGGCGATCAGCCAGCTCAGCACCGCCGAGGCGATCAGAAGCCATACATAGATCTGCAGGGCGAGCAGAACCACGTCGAGAACGGCACGCATCGATGTTCCTTTTAGGCCTGTCCGGAAAGGTGACGCGGAATATCCCCTGCTCGCGCCAAAATCTCATGGCGGAAGTGATTGACATCCACGCGACGCACAGCCTAGAAGGCCAGCGCCTTGGGGCTGTAGCTCAGATGGGAGAGCGCTGCAATCGCACTGCAGAGGTCAGGGGTTCGAATCCCCTCAGCTCCACCAAGGCCCGGCGTAAGTCGTCGATCTCCCGAAAATTGTTTGATTGAAGCAAGTTGATGCGTTGGCCAGCATGCGACGGCACGCGTCCGAAGCGGCTCGGTGTCCGAACGTCGGCAAAGCTTGTCGCAATACCTGATGGCGGCGCGCCCGTGTTACGGGCGCTCTGCGGCCAATCATGGGTAAGCTGGCGCCAGGGGCCTTGGTGACCGCCTGACGCCAGATCGGCCGGCGTGGGCGCCGGCCGGATCGTTGTGATGGAATCGCGTCAGGCCGCGCCGACGCCGCCGAAGACCATGCGGCCGCGATGGAAGGTCGCGCTGCGCTCCGGCAGGCGGGCGACGGCCTCGGCCGAGCAGCTGGCGGGAACCAGCGTGAAATTGGCGGAATCGCCGGCCTTGGGCCAGGCCCGCTCGCCCTTGTCGGTGAGCGGCAGCACGCCGCCGGTCGCGATCGCCAGCGCGCGGGACAGGCGGAACTCGTCGCTGCCGCGATAGAGCTGCGCATAGAGATTGGCTTTCTCGAGCATGTCGGCGCGGCCGAAGGGCGACCAGTGGTCGATGACGCTGTCGGTGCCGGTCATCACGAACACGCCCTTGGCGGTGAGCTGCGGCAGCGGCATCGTCGAGGCGCCGAGCGGCACCGTGGAGGCGACGCTCATGCCTTGTGCGGCCATGCGGGTCGCGGCCTCGTCGAGGGCGCCGGGCGCCATCGTGGCCAGCGCGAAGCCGTGGCTGATCGTGACCTTGTTGCGCAGCGCGGGGTTCTTCTCGACGGTCGCGATCATGTGCAGGATCGCGGCGACGCCGGCCGGGCTCGACTCGTGCAGGTGGATGTCTACGCCGGTATTGGTGTCGAGCGCGATCTGGAACATCGCGTCGAGCGACTTCTCCATGGCGCCGTCGACATTGGTCGGGTCGAGGCCGCCGACATAGGCGACGCCCATGCTCATCGCCTCGCGCATCAGCTTGTCGACCTTCGAGAGCAGCAGGCCGTGCTGCGGGAAGGCCACGATCTCGCAGTCGAAATCGGCGCGGTGCTTCTCCAGTGCGCGCTTCAGGTGCTCAAGGCTCTTCAGCCCGCTGACCGGGTCGATATTGCAATGGCTGCGCGCGACCGTGGTGCCCTTGGAATGCAGCAGGGCGATGAGCTGCTCCGCGTGCTTCTGCGAGTCCGGCAGCAATTGCGGGATCAGCTTCTCCTCGCGGGCGATCATGTCGAGGATCGTTTTGCCCTGCCGCGGCAGCGGCGCCTGCCAAGCGCGGCCGTAGAAGGTCTTGTCGAGATGGATATGCATGTCGCGCATCGCCGGCAGGGCGAGCTCGCCATGGGCCTGATAGCTCGGCACGCCCGCCGGCAGCGCGGCGCCGGCGGCATGGATCGCGGCGATCTTGCCGGCCTTGATCTCCAGCGTATGGAGGCTCGAGCGCGTGCCCGTGACGATGTCGCCGTCATAGACGAAGCCGTCTTCGAGCCGGACATCCGTCAGGAGATAATGCTGCTCGGTCGGGATGCGCTTGCCGGCATCGGCCGCAGGCTTGGTGGAAGCGGGCCTGGCTGCGGCCGTCTGGGCCTGCGCGGCTGCGCCCGGCAATCCCGCCATCACGGCGCAGGCGGTGGCGAGCCCACCCGTCCGGCCGATGAATGAACGCCTGCTCTGATGATGTGAGAGTTCCATGGTCGCCGCCTCCTTGTGATTGTTGCCGACGCCATAAGCGCGTAGCCGGCGTTTTGGCAGCGATATTTGGCAATGCTGGCGATTGCGGCGATCAATGCGAGCGTCCTTCACGGCTCCAGGTGGCAATAGGCGGCCAGTCGTTCGGCCAGGATCGCGGTCGAGGCCGGCGCATCGTCGCGATAATAGAGGGCGAGCTCGAAATCGGTGATCTCGGCAAAGCCCTCGGCGGGGCCGAGAACCCTGTGGCCGGGCAGGCGGCAGCTTGCGGGCAGCAGGGTCATGCCGAGCCCGGCCGCCGAGGCGGCGGCGAGCGCGGCGAGGCTGCCGCTGCAATAGCCGATGCGCCAGCGCATGCCGAGCGCGTCGAGGGCCTGGCAGAGTTCGTCGCGATAGAGGCCGCCGAGCGGGAACATCGCCAGCGAGACCGGCGCACGCTCGATCGCCGGATGCGCCAGACTGTCGAGCCAGAGTAGGGGCTCCTGCCTTGCGGCGCGCGGCGGCTGCCCGCGCCGCTGCTTCACCAGAATGAGATCGAGCTCCTCGCGCTCATAGGCGCTGCGCAGATCGGCGCTCAGGCCGCTGCTGACATCCAGGCGCAGATGCGGGTGCTGCCGGCTGAAATCGGCGAGCAGATCGATGGTCGGAACCGCGAAATCCTCCGGCATGCCCAGCCGCAGCACGCCGTCGCGCCAGGCCCCGGTCAGCGCGTCATGGGCCTCTTCGTTGAGGGCGATGATCCGCCGCGCATAGCTCAGCAGCCGCTCTCCCTCCTCCGTGAGCTGGACCTGATGCGAGGAGCGCTCCAGCAGCGGGCAGCCCAGCAGGTCCTCGAGGCGCTTGACCTGCAGGCTGACGGTGGATTGCGAGAGCGAGACCCGGTCGGCCCCGCGCGTGAAGCTCAGCGTCTCGCAGACCGCGACGAAGCTGATCAGCACCTGCGGGTTGAACATCGGATAGCGATTCATGCGTTCGTCGCTCCGGGGTGGCGTGAGGCGGTGTCCGGCGTGTCGCGCCCCACGGTCTCAAGTCTCGATCGTCGCGGGCGGCGAGATCACCAGGTTTCCTTGACCGTCTCCATGGCGACATTGGTCGAGGTGTTCGCGACATGGGGCAGGTTCGAGATCTTCTCGCCCAGCACGGCCCGGTAGCGCCTGATGTCGGGCGTCCTGATTTTCAGGAGATAGTCGAAACGCCCCGCGATCATGTGGCACTCCTCGACTTCCCTGATCTTCTTGACCTCCTCGTTGAACTTCGTCAGCGCCTTTTCCGTGGTGTCGGACAGTTTCACCTCGGCGAAGGCGATGTGATCGAGCTTGAGCTTCGCCGGATTCAGTGTTGCCCGGAAGCCCTCGATATAGCCATCATCGAGCAGCCGGCGGAACCGGATCTGGCAGGGCGTCTTCGATAGGCCGATGCGGGCGCCGAGCTCGGCGATCGAAATCCGGCCGTCCTCCCTGAGGACGTCGAGGATTTTTCGATCGAGCGCGTCCAGATCGCCTTCGTTCTGGATTTCCTTAGGCTTCTTCACTTGAGATCTCCGAATCTGAAGTCCGTATGGACTGCAGGGTAGCGAAAATTGGACCGCGTGAGAATCGGGCTCGTGATAAGCTCCCGCGCAAGAACGGGTGAGGGGTGTCGTCCCCGACCCGTCGCGTTCGAACCCGCCGGGAAAAGCCATGAGCCAAGCCACCGCTTCAGCTGCCAAGACCGCCACCAGCCCGGCGCCCTTCGAGGGCTTCGCTCCGCCGATCCGCGAACAGTCGCCGCTGCGTCAGGCGATCACCGCCGCCTATCGCCGGCCCGAGACCGAATGCCTGCCGCCTTTGCTGGCGGCCGCGAAACTCGCGCCAGCGAGCAAGCAGGAGATCGCCCGCACCGGGCGCAAGCTGATCGAGGCGCTGCGGGCCAAGCACAAGGGCACCGGCGTCGAGGGGCTGGTCCAGGAATATTCGCTCTCCAGCCAGGAGGGCGTGGCGCTGATGTGCCTTGCCGAGGCGCTGCTGCGCATCCCGGACACGGCGACGCGCGACGCGCTGATCCGCGACAAGATCGCCGATGGCGACTGGAAGTCCCATGTCGGCGGCGGCAAGTCGCTCTTCGTCAATGCTGCGACCTGGGGTCTCGTCGTCACCGGCAAGCTGACCTCGACGGTCAATGACCGCAGCCTCGCCGCTGCCCTGACGCGCCTCATCGCCCGCGCGGGCGAGCCGGTGATCCGCCGCGGCGTCGACATGGCCATGCGGATGATGGGCGAGCAGTTCGTCACCGGCGAGACCATCGACGAAGCGCTGAAGCGCGCCCGCCCGCTGGAAGCGCGCAGCTTCCGCTATTCCTATGACATGCTCGGCGAGGCCGCAACGACCGCTGCCGATGCCGCCCGCTACTATCGCGACTACGAAAACGCGATCCACGCCATCGGCCGGGCCGCCAACGGGCGCGGCGTTTATGAAGGCCCGGGCATCTCGATCAAGCTCTCGGCGCTGCATCCGCGCTATAGCCGCGCGCAGGCCGGCCGGGTGATGTCGGAGCTGCTGCCGCTCGTGCGCGAACTCGCGCTGATCGCCAAGTCCTACGACATCGGCCTCAATATCGACGCCGAGGAGGCGGACCGGCTGGAGCTCTCGCTCGACCTCCTGGAGGCGCTGAGCTTCGATAACGCGCTGCAGGGCTGGAACGGGCTCGGCTTCGTCGTGCAGGCCTATGGCAAGCGCTGCCCCTTCGTACTCGACTGGATCATCGATCTCGCCCGCCGCTCCGGCCGGCGCATGATGGTGCGCCTCGTCAAGGGCGCCTATTGGGATGCCGAGATCAAGCGCGCCCAGGTCGACGGGCTCGCCGATTTCCCGGTCTATACCCGCAAGGTCCATACCGACGTCGCCTATGTCGCCTGCGCCCGCAAGCTCCTGGCCGCGCCCGACGCGATCTTCCCGCAATTCGCGACGCATAACGCGCAGACCCTGGCGACGATCTACCATCTCGCCGGCAATGACTTCACTGTGGGCAAATACGAGTTCCAGTGTCTGCACGGCATGGGCGAGCCGCTCTATGACGAGGTGGTCGGCCAGGACAATCTCGACCGGCCTTGCCGCATCTATGCGCCGGTCGGCACGCATGAGACGCTGCTGGCCTATCTCGTGCGCCGCCTGCTCGAGAACGGTGCGAACTCCTCCTTCGTCAACCGCATCTCGGACCCGAAGGTCACCATCGACTCGCTCGTCGCCGATCCCGTCGATGTCGTCGAGGCGATGCCGGTCATCGGCATGTTGCACGACCAGATCGCGCTGCCGGGCGATCTCTACGGCGCCGACCGCGCCAATTCTGGGGGTATCGACCTCTCCAACGAGACGGCGCTGGCCGCGCTCGCCGGCAATCTCGCGGCGACGGTCGGCCAGAGCTGGCATGCCGTGCCGCTGCTCGCCGACAACTCCGTTTCAGGCGCGACGCGGCCGATCCTGAACCCGGCCGATCATTCTGATATCGTCGGGCAGGTCACCGAGCTTGCGGTCGAGGACGCCGCCAAGATCGCGCGCCTCGCCGCCGAGGGCGGCAAGGCCTGGGCCGCCGTGTCTCCCGCCGATCGCGCCGCCTGCCTCGATCGCGCCGCCGACATCATGCAGGCGCGCATCGAGACGCTGATGGGCATCGCCATGCGCGAGGCCGGCAAGTCCGCCGCCAATGCGATCAGCGAGGTGCGCGAGGCCATCGACTTCCTGCGCTACTATGCCGATCAGGCGCGCAAGACGCTCGGCCCGGGCCATGCGCCGCTCGGGCCGATCGTCTGCATCAGCCCGTGGAACTTCCCGCTGGCGATCTTCACCGGTCAGGTTGCTGCGGCGCTCGTCGCCGGCAATGCCGTGATGGCGAAGCCTGCCGGCGTCACGCCGATCATCGCCCATGAGAGCGTCAGGATCCTGCACGAGGCCGGCGTCCCGCGCGGCGCGCTGCAGTTCACGCCCGGCAGCGGACGTTTCGGTGCGGCGATGATCGCGGCATCGGAGACGGCCGGCGTGATGTTCACCGGCTCGACCGAGGTCGCGCGCGGCATCCAGGCTCAGTTGGCCGAGCGCCTCTCGGCGGAAGGCAAGCCGATCCCGCTGATCGCCGAGACCGGCGGCCAGAACGGCATGATCGTCGATTCCTCGGCGCTGGCCGAGCAGGTCGTCGCCGACGTCATCGCCTCCGCCTTCGACAGCGCCGGCCAGCGCTGCTCGGCCTTGCGCGTGCTCTGCCTGCAGCAGGATATCGCCGACCGCACGCTGCACATGCTGCAGGGCGCGCTGAAGGAGCTGACCATCGGCCGCACCGACAAGCTCAACGTCGATATCGGCCCGGTGATCAGCGAGGGCGCCCAGCGCGAGATCGACGAGCATGTCGCGCGCATGCGCGGCCTCGGCCGCAAGGTCGAGCAGCTCCCGCTGCCGGAGGCCGCGGCGAAGGGCACCTTCGTGCCGCCGACCATCGTCGAGCTGAAGAGCCTGAGCGATCTGAAGCGCGAGGTGTTCGGCCCGGTGCTCCACGTCATCCGCTATCAGCGCGACGATCTCGACAAGCTGATCGACGAGGTCAACGGCTCCGGCTACGGCCTGACCTTCGGTCTGCACACGCGGCTCGACGAGACGATCGCCCATGTCACCAGCCGCATCAAGGCGGGCAATCTCTACGTGAACCGCAACATCATCGGCGCGGTGGTCGGCGTGCAGCCTTTCGGCGGGCGCGGGCTTTCGGGCACGGGGCCGAAGGCGGGCGGGCCGCTCTATATCGGCCGGCTCGTCCGCAAGGCGCCGATCCCGCCACAGCACAGCTCGATCCATACCGATCCGGCGCTGCTCGAATACGCTGCCTGGCTCTCGGGCAAGGGCCTGAACGTCGAAGCCAACACCGCGCGCGAGATCGGCGGCCATTCGGCGCTCGGTCTGCATGTCGAGCTGGCCGGCCCGGTCGGCGAGCGCAATCTCTATGCGTTGCATCCGCGCGGCCGCATCCTGCTCGTACCGCAGACGGAGGCCGGCCTGTACCAGCAGGTCGCGGCGGCGCTGGCGACGGGCAACCAGCTCGTCATCGACGCGGCTTCCGGCCTGAAGGGCGCTCTCACCGGCCTGCCGGCTGCGGTCGAAGCCCGCGTCAGCTGGACCTCGGACTGGGAGGCCGACGGCCCGTTCTCGGGCGCGCTGGTCGAGGGCAATACCCAACGGATCGGCGAGATGAACCGCCGTATCGCGCAACTCTCCGGCCCGCTGGTTCTGGTCCAGGCCGCGAGCACGGAAGAGCTGAAGCGCGATCCCGACGCCTATTGCCTGAACTGGCTGCTGGAAGAGGTTTCGACCTCGATCAACACCACGGCGGCCGGCGGCAATGCCAGCCTGATGACCATTGGCTGAGACGAAGAACGCAGGTTCAGGCTCCTCCCTTGCGGAGGGCGCCTGAACCTGCTCAAGGCTGTGCCGGAACACGGCATCAAGGGGGAACGATGCAGGCTGATCGCGTCATCCAGACCGTCGAGGTTCATACCGGCGGCGAGCCGTTCCGGATCGTGACCAGCGGATTGCCGCGATTGCCGGGCAAGACGATCGTCCAGCGGCGCGACTGGGTGAAGAACAACATCGACGAGATCCGGCAGGCGCTGATCTTCGAGCCGCGCGGCCATGCCGACATGTATGCGGGCTACCTGACCGAGCCGGTCTCGGCCCAAGCCGATTTCGGCGTCATCTTCGTGCATAACGAGGGCTATAGCGACCATTGCGGCCATGGCGTCATCGCGCTCGCGACCGCGGCCGTCGAGCTCGGCTGGGTCAAGCGCACGGAGCCGGAGACGCGCGTCGGGATCGATGCGCCCTGCGGCTTCATCGAGGCCTTCGTGACCTGGGACGGGAAGCGCGCCGCCAGCGTGCGCTTCGTCAACGTGCCCTCCTATCTGGTTCATCGCGACGTCAGCATCGAGACGCCGAGCTTCGGCAAGGTCACTGGCGACATCGCCTTCGGCGGCGCCTTCTACTTCTACACGGATGGCCGCCCCTTCGGCCTCGCGATCCGGCGCGAAAATGCCGAGGCGCTGATCCGCTTCGGCGCCGAGGTGAAGATTGCCGCCAACAAGGCCTTCCCGGTCGTGCATCCGGAGATCCCGGAGCTGAACCATATCTACGGCACGATCATCGACGGCGACCCGCTCGACCCCGAGGCGACGCAGGCCAATTGCTGCATCTTCGCCGATCGGCAGCTCGACCGCTCGCCGACCGGCTCCGGCACGGCCGGGCGCACCGCGCTGCTCCACGCCAAGGGGCTGCTGAAGCCGGGTGCGCTTCTGGTCAACGAATCCATCGTCGGCTCGATCATGACGGGGCGTGTTCTGCAGGAGACCAGGCTCGGCGGGATCGAGGCGATCATCCCGGAGGTCTCGGGCAGCGCGCATCTCTGCGGCCAGGCGTCGTGGTTCATCGACCGCGACGATCCGCTGCGGCACGGCTTCCTGTTGCGGTAGGCGCCCGAGGGCCCCGGCTTCTCCGGGGGAATTCCCCTTTCCGGCTGAAGGGCATGCCCTGCGCGAGGGGGCGCCCAGCCCTGCGCTTGCATTGACAGTCTCTGTATCCTGGATACCATTTTCGGCGGTTGTGGAGACGTCGATGGGCCAGGTGCTCGCATGGCGCAGCCAGTCGCGCCTGCTCGACGAAGTGGCGCAGGCCCTGCGCGAACGCATCTATGCCGGGGTCTACGCGCCCGGCGCAACGCTCAGGCAGGAGCGAATCGCGGCCGAGTTCGGCATCAGCCGGACGCCGCTGCGTGAGGCCTTCCGTGTGCTGGAGCGCGACGGGCTCGTCGTGAACAAGCCGGGAAGCGGGGTCAGGGTCGCGACGGCCGACCTGCCGAAGCTGCTCGATGCCTATGCCGTGCGCGAGGCGATGGACGGTGTCGCGGCGCGCCATGCCGCCGAGCGCGCAACGGCTGCTCAGATCAGGGAGCTGGCGAAGCTGGTCGAGCGCCAGCGCAAGCTGATCGCGGACTGGAATGCGAGCGACTACTCGCAGTCGAATATCGATTTCCATCTGGCGGTCATCGATGCGGCCGGGAATGCCTCCTTGCCGCCGCTTGTGCCGCTGTTGCACCTGACCTCCCAGGTTTTCGCCCCGGCTTTCGCGCTGTCCTGCGAGCGGGCGGCCGCCGCGGTCGCCGAGCACGGCGACATCCTCGACGCCATCCAGAAGCGCCAGCCCGACGACGCCGAGCGCGTCGCGCGGGCTCATATCCATGCGACGGCTGTCCGCCTCAAGGCGCAGCTCGCCGAAAAGCAGAAACCCATCGAGGCCTGACGTGAAGACCTATCGGAATTTCATCGCCAATGAATGGCGCGACGCCGTCGATGGCGAGCATATCGACGTCCGCAATCCCTCGACCGGGCAGGTCTTCGCGAAGCTCGCGCGCGGCAGGCAGGAAGATATCGATCTGGCGGTCGCCGCCGCCCGCCAGGCGCTTTCCGGCGAATGGGGCCGCCTGACGGCGACGGAGCGTGGCCGCATCCTCGCCCGGATCGCGACCGGCGTGCTGGGGAATATCGACCTTCTGACCGAGACCGAGGCGCGCGATGTCGGCAAGCCGCTGACGCAGGCGCGAGCCGATGTCGTGGCGCTGGCGCGCTATCTCGAATTCTACGGTGCCTCGGCCGACAAGGTGCATGGCGACACCATTCCCTACCAGAACGGCTTCACCGTCCTGACGATCTACGAGCCGCATGGCGTCACCGGGCATATCATCCCGTGGAACTACCCCATGCAGATCCTCGGGCGCAGCCTCGGCGCGGCGCTGGCCATGGGCAATGCCGCCGTCGTCAAGCCGGCCGAGGAAGCCTGCCTCACCATCCTCGAATTCGCGCGGATCGCGCAGGAGGCCGGGCTGCCGGCCGGCGCGCTCAATATCGTCACCGGCTTCGGCGCGGAAGCGGGCGCGGCGCTTTCCGCGCATGATGACATCAACCACATCTCCTTCACCGGCTCGGCCCGGACGGGCGAGATGGTGCAGGCCGCCGCCGCCCGCAACGCCGTGCCGGTGACGCTGGAACTCGGCGGCAAATCGGCCCAGGTCGTCTTCGCCGATGCCGATCTCGACCGCGCCGTGCCGTTCCTCGTCAATGCCGGCATCCAGAATGCCGGCCAGACCTGCTCGGCCTCCTCGCGCATCCTCGTCGAGCGCTCCGTCTATGAGGACGTGATCGCGCGGATGAGCGAGAAATACCGCGCGCTCAAGGTCGGGCCGGCCGAGGCCGATCTCTCCGTCGGCCCCGTGGTCTCGCAGCGTCAGAAGGCGATCGTCGAGGATTTTCTCGGCGTTGCCCGCAAGGACGGCCTCAAGGTCGCGGCGCAGGGCACTGTCGTCCCGGATGCGCCGTCGGACGGCGCCTATGTCGCGCCGACCCTGCTGCGCGACGTTCCGCCCGATCACAAGCTGGCGCAGGAGGAAATCTTCGGCCCGGTGCAGGTGATCATGCCTTTCGATACCGAGGCGGAGGCGCTCGCGCTCGCCAACGGCACGCCTTACGGGCTGGTCTGCGGCATCTGGACGAACGATGGCGGCCGGCAGTTGCGGATGGCGCGGGCCGCGCATGCCGGCCAGGTCTTCATCAACAATTACGGGGCCGGCGGCGGCGTCGAGCTGCCCTTCGGCGGCGTCAAGAAATCCGGCCATGGCCGCGAGAAGGGTTTCGAGGCCCTCTACGGTTTCGCCAGCATGAAGACCATTTCGATCTTCCACGGTTGAGGGCGTTTCCGCGGCCTCCGGGCCGTGGGAAGCCGGACAGGACGAGAGCTGCTCCATGACCGATCTTGCCGATCTGAGCGCGGTTGCGCTCGTCGAAGCCTATCGCGCCCGCAGGCTTTCGCCGGTCGAGGTCGTCGACGCGGTCATCGCGCGGATCGATGCCTGGGAGCCGCAGCTCAATGCGCTCTGGGCCTATGACCCGGGCGCTGCGCGCGCGAGCGCGCGGCAATCCGAGGCGCGCTGGGCCAAGGGCGAGCCGCTGGGCGCGATCGACGGCGTGCCGCTCACGATCAAGGAGAACATCGCGACCAAGGGGACGCCGGTCCCGCTCGGCACGGCCGCGATGACCTTGGTGCCGGCAGCGGCGGATGCACCTCCTGCCGCGCGCACGCGGGAGGCGGGCGGCGTGATCCTCGCCAAGACGACCATGCCCGATTACGGCATGCTCTCCTCCGGCCTGTCGAGCTTCCACAAGCTCGCGCGCAATCCGTGGGATATTTCGACCAATCCCGGCGGGTCGAGCGCCGGGGCGGGGGCTGCGGCGGCGGCCGGCTACGGCCCGCTCCATATCGGCACCGATATCGGCGGTTCGATCCGCCTGCCGGCCGGCTGGTGCGGGCTCGTCGGCCTGAAGCCCTCGGCCGGGCGCCTGCCGATCGATCCGCCCTTCATCGGGCGCGTCGCCGGGCCGATGACGCGGACCGTCACTGATGCCGCGCTCTACATGTCGGTGCTGACCAAGCCCGACCGGCGCGACACGATGGCACTGCCCTATCAGGAACTCGACTGGCTCGATCTCGCGAGGCCGGTGAAAGGCCTGAAGATCGGCCTCTGGCTCGAGGCGGGCTTCGGCCAGGAGGTCGGCTCCGAGACGCGCGCGGCAGTGCAGGGTGCGGCGGCTGCGCTCGCCGATGCCGGCGCGACCATCGTACCGATCAAGCCCTTCCTGACGCGGGCCATGATCGACGGGCTCGACCGCTTCTGGCGGGCTCGGGGTTATGAGGACGTTTCCCGCCTGCCGCCGGAACAGCAGGCCAGGATCCTGCCCTATATCTTCAACTGGATCGTGACCGCCAAGGACTTCACCGGCGGCGACGTCTATTCCGGCTTCGCCCAGATCGAGGCGATGCGCAATGCGCTCCACGCCGCGCTCAAGGACGTCGATTTCATCATTTCGCCGACGGCGCCGGAGCCGTCCTATCCGGCGGAATGGGCCTCGCCCTTCAACGATCCGCAGAGGCCGTTCGAGCATATCGCCTTCACGGTCGCGGCCAATATGGGCGGCCAGCCGGCCGTGTCGATCAATTGCGGCTATTCCGGCGCCGGCCTGCCGATCGGCCTGCAGATCATCGGCCAGGCCTTCGACGATCTCGGCGTCCTCCGCCTCGCGCGCGCCTACGAAGAGATGCGCGCGCCGCCGCGGCCGTGGCCGACGCTCGCGGGCTGAGCCCTAGGTCGCGACAAGAGCTTCGGGAACGGCGACGCCGAGGAGGCCGGCATGGCTGCGCAGCGCGTCGAGCGTCTCCCTGGCGAGAGGGCAATGGCCGCTGAAGCGGCTGCGCGCCTGAGCCGCGCGGTCGCCGGGGACGCGGACGGGAGCCGCTCCGGCCGTGACACGCGAGGCGCGGATGCGGTCGGTCAGGCCCGATGTCGCTGCCGCGAATTCCGCAGGTGGGCGCAAGCCCTCGATCCGGATCGCCAGGAACAGGTTCGCGCTGTCATAGGGCCGGGCCATGTCGCCATAGAGCGGCTGCACGGCTTCACCCATGCCGCCGCCGGAGAGGCCGCCGGCGATGAGATCGATCATCAAGGCAAGGCCGAAGCCCTTGGCCCCGGCAGCGGGCAGGAGCGAGCCCTTGAGCGCCTCCAGCGCATCGCGGGTCGGCAGGCCCTCGGCCGTCTGCGCCCAGCCTTCGGGGATCTGTTCGCCCTTGCCGGCCGCGAGCCTGATCTTGCCCATCGCGCCCGCGCTCATCGCGAAATCGAGCACGACGGGCTCCCCCTCTGTCGGGACCGCGATCGCGAGGGGGTTGTTGCCGACGACGGCTTCCATGCCGCCTGGAGCAGGCAGCATCGGGCGGGTATTCGCCATGACGATGCCGATCTGGCCGGCGAGCGCGATCCTGCGGGCGAAGCGTCCGGCGGCGCCGAAATGGAAGGCGTTGCGGACGGCGACCAGCGCCAGGCCATGAGCTTCGGCGCGGGCGATGGCGATGCCGCAGGCGGTCTCGGCAATGACCTGCCCCAGCCCGTTGCCGGCATCGATGGTCAGGCGCGCGCCCTGATCGACGACGACCGCGCCGGTGGCACGGGGATCGACGGAGCCGCCCGCTATCCGGGCAAGATACATCGGCAGATGCAGCAGGCCATGCGAGGGCAGGCCCTCGCTATCGGCTTCGATGAGGGCTTCGGCGACGACAGCGGCGTTGTCCGGCGGCGCGCCGGCCGCTTCAAGCAGTGCGACGGCAAAGCTTTTCAGGCTCTCCGCCGGATACAGATTGGAGGTCGCCATCAGCCTGTCCCCGATGCAAAGACGCCCGGCGCTGTTGCCGGGCGTGGTCGTCACATACGTTGTCGCGGCGCTCAGCGCACCGGCGGGGCGTATTGCAGGCCGCCCTGGGTCCAGAGCTTGTTGAGGCCGCGCCCGATGCCGAGCTTCGAGCCCGTGCCGACATTGCGCTCGTAGACCTCGCCGTAATTGCCGACCTGCTTGACGATCTGCTGGGCCCAGTCCGGCTTCAGCCCCATCGACTCGCCGAAATTGCCGTTGCCGCCGAGCAGGCGCTGGACTTCGGGCGAGCCGCTGGCCTTGAGCTGATCGGCATTGGCGGAGGTGACGCCGAGCTCCTCGGCCACGATCATGCTGTAGAGCGCCCAGCGCACGATGCTGGTCCAGGTCTCGTCGCCCTGGCGCACGACGGGGCCGAGCGGCTCCTTCGAGATCAGTTCGGGCAGGATGACGTATTCGGCCGGGTTGACCAGCTTCAGGCGATAGGCGGAGAGCGCCGAGACGTCGTTGCTGAACACGTCGCAGCGGCCGGATTCGAAGGCTTTCGCGACCTGATCGCCGGCCTCGAAGGCGACGCCCTCGTATTTCATGCCGTTCGCCCGAAAGTAATCCGCGATGTTGAGCTCGGTCGTGGTGCCGGTGGGCACGCAAACCGAGGCGCCGTTCAGGTCCTTGGCCGCGGTGATGTTCGCGGACTTGCGGACCATGAAGCCCTGGCCGTCATAATAGGCGATGCCGACATAGCGCAGGCCCATCTGGGTGTCGCGCCCCAGCGTCCAGGTCGCCTGCCGGGAGAGGACGTCGATCTCGCTGGTCTGCAGCGCGACGAAGCGGTCCTTCGGGCTGAGCGGGGTGAAGCGTACCTTCTTGGCATCGCCGAGCACGGCAGCGGCGACCGCGCGGCAGATGTCGACGTCGAAGCCGCCCCAGGCTCCCTTCTCGTCCGGCACGGAGAAGCCGGCCACGCCCGGGCTGACGCCGCAGACCAGTTCGCCGCGCGCCCGGACGTTCTCGAGCGTGCCGGCGGCGGCGGGCAGGGCGGAGGCGGCGAGCAAGCCGGCGAGCAGCAGGAGGCGCTTCTTCATTTCGGATGGCCTTTCAGACGGTGCGATCCGCCGTTTCGTTGATCCCGGCGCGATCCTGCCGGCTTTCTGACCCAGGGGCAGTTGCGCATTGGTGCATTTCGTCAAGTGAAACGAAACCAATTCCGGCCGCTTGCGCCTGCGGCGATGCCCATCATCGCGACCATCGAAACCGGCAGGTCGCAGCATGCAGGAACCCACACCGAACAGCTTCCGCCAGCGCCTGCTCAGCGGCGCCTTCCTGGCCGGGAGCTTCATCAAGACGCCGACCGCCCACGCGACCGAAATCCTCGGCTTCTGCGGCTACGACTTCGTCGTCGTCGACCAGGAGCACGCACCCTTCGACCGCAACGCGACGGATATCGCACTGCTGGCAGCCCGTGCGGCCCGCATCGCCGGCGTCGTCCGGGTGCCCTCGCTTTCGGCCGATGCGATTCTCTCCGTGCTCGATTGCGGTGCCGAGGGCGTGCTCGCGCCCCATATCGCCACGGTTGCCGATGCCGAGGCGCTGGTCGCAGCCTGCCGCTACCGGGGCGGCAAGCGCGGTTTCTCCGGCGTCACCCGTGCCGGCCGCTATGGCGGCTCGAAGATGTGGGACCTCGTCGATGCGTCCGATGCGGCTGTCGCCACCATCGCCATGATCGAGGACCCCTCCGCGCTGGAGCGGATCGACGACATCCTCGCCGTCGAAGGGCTCGATGCCGTTTTCATCGGTCGCGGCGATCTGACCGTCGCGTTCGGCGCGCCCAATCGCGATGCGCCGGTGGTGCGCGACGCGGTCGACGCGATCCTCCGGGCCGCCAAGGCTGCCGGGAAGCCGGTCTGCGTGATGACCGACAATGGCGAGGAATCCGCCGCCTTCGCCGAGCGCGGCGCCAGCGCCTTCATCCTCTCATCGGACCAGGGTTTCCTGCGCAAGGCCGCGAGCGACACCCTCTCACAGATGCAGGCCGCCCGGAGCCGGGTCGAAGCTTCCGCGCGATAGGAGATCACCCGTGTCCAGCTACCCTTCCAGCGATCCCCGTTCGCAACTGGCGGCGCAGCCGGCGCCCAAGGCACCAGCGGTCAAGGCCTATGCCGGCGCCGACTATGCACGCTTCTATGCGGAGGCACCGCAGCAGGCGGGTGACGGCTTCAAGACCTGGGTGGCGCGGGGGCAGAACTTCATCGTCGCCTATTCCGATGTCGAGGCGGGCGCCTCTCTGGAGCGCCCGGCGCAGCCCGACGAATACTGCCTGATCCTGCCCGAGGAGACGCTAGGCGCAACGGTGACGGCCGGGGCTGAGACGGTCGAAGTACCCGGCCGTTCGATCGCCTTCATTCCCCCCGGTGCCTCGCGCGTCCGCGTTGCCGGCAAGGGGCGCCTGATCCGCATCTTCTCTAGCGTCGCGCCCGATCTCGCCGCCGCCTGCTCCAATGCGGCGTCCTATGCCGAGCCCCATGCCAATGTCGCGCTGCTCAAGCCCTGGCCGGAGCCGCGTGGGGGTTGGAAGGTCCGCGCCTACAGCCTGGACGTCGATGCCGGCGGAACGGGGCGTTTCGGCAGCATCTTCCGCTGCACGACGCTGATGGTGAACATGCTCGATCCGCGCTTCGGCCTGCGCGACATCACCACGCTCTCGCCGCACCACCATGACGATTTCGAGCAGGGCTCGCTCGTCATCGACGGCGGCTATATCCACGATATCCGCTGGCCCTGGACGCCGGATATGCGCATCTGGCGCGAGGACGAGCACGAGCTGATGGCCGCGCCTTCGCTCACCGTGATCCCGCCGCCGTCGATCCACACCTCGCGCTCGGTCCTGCCGGGCCTGAACCAGATGATCGACATCTTCTCCCCGCCTCGCCTCGACTTCTCGCTGAAGCCCGGCTGGGTCATCAACGCCGCGGATTATCCGATGCCCGGCGAAACCGCGTGAGGGCCACGGACATGAACGCCACCGCTACCAGCGCCGATGCGCGCAGCCGCCAGATCGCCGATCTCCTCGTCGGCGCCGTCGACCTGCATTGCCACAGCGGCCCGGCCGCGATGCCGCGCATCCTCGATCATCACGACGCGATGCTGGACGCTGCCGCCGCAAAGTTCCGCGCCGTCGTCTACAAGGACCATTTCTATCTCGGCACCGCGCACGCGATCCTGCTGGAAAAGCTCGTGCCGGATACCGGCGTCAGGCTGTTCTCCGGCATCGCGCTGAACAACGCCTCGGGCGGCTTCAACCCGCATGCCGTCGATCATGCGATCAAGCTCGGCGGCAAGATCGTCTGGCTGCCGACGCTTGCGGCCAAGAACCATATCGACGTGCTCGCCTCCGGCGCCGTGAAGACCTTCCCGAAGACGGCGCAGAAGATGCTCGATCCGATCCCGCTGACGGCCTTCGGCCCGGACGGCAAGCTGATCGACGCGGTCAAGCAGATCCTCGACCTGATCGCGGAGGGCGACGTCATCCTGGCCGGTGGCCATCTCTCGACGCCGGAGCTCTTCGCGGTGTTCGAGGAGGCCAGGGCGCGGGGCGTGAAGAAGCTGCTCGTCAATCACCCGACCTACATGGTCAACAACTGCAGCGACGCGGAAATCCGCCATCTCGTCGGGCTCGGCGCGGTGATGGAGCATTCGATCTGCATGTTCGTCGAGGGCAAGTCGAAGAAATTCGACCCGCCGGAGCTGCGCCGGGTGATCGACGTCGCGGGTGTCGAGAACACCGTGCTCTGCTCTGACCTCGGTCTCGTCGGCTCGCCGCGCCCGATCGACGGCTACCGCGAGATCGTCGGCCACCTGCTCGACTTGCAGTTCACCGAATCCGAGATCAGGCGGATGACGGGCGGGCATGCGGCGGAGCTGCTGGGGTTGGATCAGGCCGCCTGAGGCGGAACGAAAAACGGCCCGGAGCGATCCGGGCCGTTCTGTTTTGGATGAAGGGCGCTTGCCGCTCAGTCGAGCGTGATGCCGGCGGATTTGATCACATCGGCCCAGCGGGCGATCTCCATGGCCTGCGCCGTCCGCATCGCCGCCGCATCGCCGCTGCGGGCGCGCACGCCGATCACGGCGAGCTTGTCGCGGCCTTCCGCGCTTTCGACATAGGCGCGGGTGATCGCGGCGAGCCGCGCCACCACCGGCTCCGGCAGGCCCTTGGGGCCGACGAGGCCGAACCAGCCGGTCGTGTTGACGTCGGGCAGGCCGGCTTCCGACAGCGTCGGCACCTCCGGCAATTGCGGCGCGCGTTGGTCGCTGGAGACCGCGAGCGCGCGGATCGCACCGCTTTTGACATGCGGAATATACGCCGGGATGAAGTCGACCGCGACATTGACGGTGCCGGCCAGCAGGTCGGTCGCCAATGGCGCCGAGCCGCGATAGGGCACATGCGTCATCTGGAAGCCGGCCTTGCGCTGGATCAGCTCGCCGATCATGTGGCCCATCAAACCGAAGCCGGGGCTGCCGAAGGTAAGCTTGCCGGGATTGGCCTTGCCGTAGGCGACGAGCTCCGCGAAGGACTTGGCCGGCACGGACGGATGCACCGCGACGATGCCCTGGACGTCGCCGAGCACGGCGATCGGCGTGAAATCGGCGAGGGGATCGAAGGACAGGGTCTTGTAGAGCAGCTTGTTGGTCGCGAGCGGGCCCGAAGACGAGAACATCAGCGTGTAGCCGTCGGGCGCGGCGCGAACCACGCTGGTCGCGGCGATATTGCCGCCGGCGCCGGTCTTGTTCTCGACGATGAAGCCCTGGCCAAGCTCGCCGCGCAGGCGATCCGCCAGCAGCCTTGCGACCACGTCGGTCGAGGCGCCGGCCGGGAAGGGCACGACGATATTGGTCGCGCGGCTCGGCCAGGTATCGGCGAAGGCCGGGCCGTTGCCCGCCAGGGCGCTCGCCCCGGCGATTCCGGCCATGAATCCACGGCGTGAGAGCTGTCGCTCCATTGAATGTTCCTCCCCACGGCGCCACTGCGGACGCGTTGGGCGGAGACTAGGGGCGCGCCGTCGCGGGGCTGCGGAAATGGGACGTCATTTCTCACCTTGAAACGCGACGCCCATGGATTGGGAGAGCGCTTCCAGCTGCGCCTCGATGCTGGCGGCGGCCTTCTTCAGGGGGTGGATGATCCGCGCCTTGTCCTCGGGATTGGCGACGGCCGCGCGGAAGAAGGTGACGCCGAAGGTCGCGAGCACTCGCTCGCCGAGCTTGATCGGCACCGCGATCGTCGCGGAATTGCGCGGCTCGACGGCGGTGTCCCGCTCGGTATAGCCGCGCCAGCGGGCCTGCTCGATCAATCGTGCGACATCCTCGTCGGTCAGGCTGCTGTTCTCGGCATCGGCTGAGGCGCGCATCGCGGCGAGCAGCACGGCGCGCTCCTCGTCCGGGCAGAAGGCGAGATAGGCGCGTCCGAGCGCCCGCCCGCCGAGGCTCAGGCGATAGCCGAGCGTGGCATGGAAGGGCGAGATCGGGCTGTCGGGGATCGTGCTGAAGCGGACGATGACGGCGTCGTAATCGAGCAGGCAGACGGTGCAAGGCCATTTGATCTGGCGCGTCAGTGCCGTAGCCCAGGGCCGTGCGGCCTCGATCACCATGGGCGCGCCATGGAAGCCCGAGCTCAGCTGCGCGACCTGCGAGGTGACGAGATAGCCGCGCATGCGCTCGTCGCGCGTGACATAGCCGGCCTCGATCAGCGTCTCCAGCAGGCGCACGATGGTCGGCTTGGGCAGGCCGGTGCGGCGATGCAGGTCGCCGACGGTGGCCGGGCTGGAGCGATTGACCTCGGTCAGCAGGCGCAGCGCCTTGAGGACGGATTGAACGGGCGCGAAGGAGAACACTCTGCAGGTCCGGCATGGCGAGAACGAACGCCGACACTAGTGCAGAATGCTCCGGGTTTGCGCGCGGTATTTCGGAGCGTGGCCCCGTCAGCCCGGCATGGTCAGGACGACCTTGCCGATCTGCTCGCCGGCATCCATCAGCGCATGCGCGTCGCGGACATCGGCCCAGTCGAAGGTCGCGCAGATATGGCTGCGGATCCTGCCACTGGCCAGCAAGGGCCAGACCTGATCGGCCAGCTCCATGGCGATGCGGCCCTTATAGGCGGCGTTGCGCGGGCGCAGCGTCGAGCCGGTCAGCGTCAGCCGGCGGCGGACGATGTTGCGGACATTGACCTCCGCGGTCTGGCCGAGATGGCTGGCGATCAGCACGACGCGGCCGTCGGGCGCGAGCAGGCCGAGCTGCTTTTCGGTATAGGGGCCGGCCTGCGCGTCGAGCACGACATCGACCTTCTCCTTGCCGATCGCGGCCTCGATCTCGGCGACCCAGTCGGCGCGGTAATCGACGGCATGATCGGCACCGATCTCCAGGCTGACGGCGCGCTTTTCGGGCGAGCCCGCGGTCGCGATCACGCGGGCGCCCCTGAGCTGCCTGGCGATCTGGATGGCGGCCATGCCGACGCCGCTGGTACCGCCCTGGACCAGCAGGGTCTCGCCCTCGGCCAGCCGGCCGAGCCAGATCACGTTGTTCCAGGCGGTGAAGAAGACTTCCGGCAGTGCGGCGGCCTGCGCGAAGGAGAATCCACCGGGCAAGGGCAGGCATTGCGAGGCCGGCACGGCGCAGAACTCGGCATAGCCGCCGCCATTGGCGAGCGCGCAGACACTGTCGCCGACCTTGGGCCATGCCACGTCGGCGCCGACCGCCTCGACCACGCCGGAGACGTCGAGGCCCGGCAGATCGGTCGCGCCGGGCGGAGGCGGATAGAGGCCGCGCCGCTGCTGGATATCGGGGCGGTTCACGCCGGCGGCGCGGACGCGGATCAGCACGTCGGCCGGGCCGAGTTCAGGTCGCGGACGCTCGCCGAAGGCCAGGACCTCGGGGCCGCCCGGCTTGGTGATTTCGATCACTTTCATCGCGATGTCTCGTTGTTGCCCGCAGAGGGGTGAAGCGATTGCAGGATTTCGGGCATCCGCTCGCGCGCCTTCTCCATCAGGCGCTCGTAGATCGAATTGCCGTGCGCATCGATGGCGACGATGACGGGGCCGAAGCCGTCGAGCCGGATGCGGTTCAGGCGGAACTGCATGATGAGATCGGTCCAGGCGCAATCCGTCACGGCCTGCACGCCTTCGCTCAACATGGCCGAGGCGCCGCCGACGAAGGAGAAATAGACGCAACCGGTCTCCCGCATCGCCTCGACGCTCTCACGGCCGAGCCCGCCCTTGCCGCCGGTCGCACTCAAGCCCAGCGTCCGGATCAAGGTCGGCATCAGATGGTCGAAGCGGCTCGACGTGGTCGGGTTGACGTAATGCAGCGGGCCAGGGCCGTTCGCGGCTTCTTCATAGCTCACGCCCATGTGGAAGAAAGCGCCGCCGCTTAGCGGCAGGGGCAAGTCGCGACCGGCGGCGAGTTCCGCGACCATGCGCTTCTGCGTGGGCATGCCGACGGTCGCGACCGCGTCGCCGTCGAGCAGCACGACCTCGCCGAGCTTCAGCGATCGCGCGTCTTCGCGGGTCAGCGGCAAGGTGAGGCGGCGGGGCGGGGACATCGTCATTCGATCCGCTCCACCACGCCGGAATTGTGGATGCGGGCGCGGGTACGTCGATTGATCCAGCAATTGAACGAGACCGCGACGGGCGTGAAGCCATGGCCCGAGGCATATTCGATATGGACGCCGAAGGTCGTAGTCGAGCCGCCGACGCCCATCGGGCCGAAGCCCATCTGATTGACCGCGCGGGTCAGGCGCTCCTCCATCTCGGCGACCATCACTTCGGGATTGCGCTCGCCGAAGGGCCGCAAGGTCGCGTCCTTGGAGAGCTTGGCGGCATGGTCGAAGGTTCCGCCGATGCCGACGCCGATTACCACCGGCGGGCAATGCTGTCCGCCGGCGCGCAGGACGAGTTCGAGGATGCAGCGCTCGATCTCCTCCAGGCTCGGGCTGACCAGGGTCTCGATCGCGGCCCAGCGCCCGCCGCCGAGCGCCTTGGGCGCGCAGGTGATGTCGAGATAGTCAACATCACCGATCAATTCGCAGGAGACCAGCGGCATGTCCTTGCCGTGGAAGCTGCGCTCATTGGTCAGCGGGTTGGTGACGAAGCGCAGGAGCGGCGGCTGGATCGTGTGAACGAGATCGGCGAATCCGTCGACGATCGCCTGGCGGATATCGCCTTCCATGCGGGCGCCGGAACCGATCTTGAGGGTGTAGCTGGGCACGCCGGCATCCGAGCAGAGGAACTTGCCGGTCTGTTCGGCGCGCTCGGCACTGTCGAGCATGAATGCCAGCGTCTGGCGCGCCTGCGGTTCGGTTTCGGTCGTCAGCGCCTTGCGGAACTCGGCCTTGGAGGATTCAGGGATCCGGCGCAGCGACCAATCGTAGAGATTGGCGGTGACCTCCTTGACCAGATCGTAGGTGATCGCCATGCGCCCAAGCCCGTTTCGACGGCGCGAAACTAGCCGATCCGGGGCTGGCGGTCGGGCGGCTATGCTCCATTTCAACAAATGAAACGAAAGCCTTTCCCGGCCGCATGCGGGCGCTTCCCGGCCATCACGGAATCGGTCAGAGCTGCGCAGGAGCGTAGCGCACGCGCGCTGAGGAACGGGCCGGGCGGGGAAAGCTCTCCGAATACCCGCCGGTCTTGCTGGGGACGGAATTGCCATGAGCCATGTCGCTATAACCGGCTTCGATCTGACGATCGACGGGCTCGTCCGCATCGCCCGCGAGAAGGCGCCGGTTTCGCTCACGGCAGAGGCAATCGAGCGGATGAAGGCGGCCCGCGCGGTTGTCGATAATGCCGTGGCGCGGGGCGAAAAAGTCTACGGCGTCACGACCAGCGTCGGCGCCAAGACCGGCGTGCCGCTGGCGCCCGGCCGGATCGGCGAATTCAACCGCCGCCTGCTGTTGACCCACAATGTCGCGCATGGGCCGCTCGCGCCTGAAGAGGCTGTACGCGCGATGATGGCGGTGCTGCTGAATTCCATGGCGAGCGGGCGCCTCGGCGTGCGGCCGCTGCTGGCCGAGCGGTTGGCTGCCGCCTTGAACGAAGACCGCGCGATCGACGTCCATATTTGGGGCTCGATGGGCCAGAGCGACATGGCGCCGATCACCGACCTCGCGCTGGCACTCTATTCGGATATCGAACTGCAAGCTGGCGAGGCGCTGGCGATGCTGAATTCCAGCGCGCTCGCGCTCGGCACGGCGGCACTGGCCATGGCCGATCTCCGCGAGGTTCTCGATCAATGGAGCCTGATCGCCGCGCTCAGCATGGAAGGTTTCGCCGCCAATCCCTCGATCGTCTCGAACGCCGCCTTGCAGTCGCGCCCGTTCACGGGGCTGAAGCGGCATGGCGAGCGCATCCGGGCCTATCTCGCGGGCAGCTATATCTTCGCCAAGGGCGGGCCGCGTCACTTGCAGGACCCGCTCAGCTTCCGCTCGCTGCCGCTGCTCCATGGCACGGCGGCCGACAGCCTTGGCTTCGCCTATGGCCAGGTCGAAGCCGAGTTGAGCGCCAGCCAGAACAACCCGATCGTCTCGATCGAGGAGCAGGCGCTGGTCTCCGTCGCGAATTTCGACACGGTCTCGCTGTCGATGGCGCTCGATATCGCCAGGCTCGGATTCGCGCCGGTGATGACCAGTTCAGCCGAGCGCGTCGCCAAGCAGGTCGATTCCTTCTGGTCGGGCCTCACCGTCGGGCTGATCGAGGAGGACGGCGTCGGCCTGCCCGGCTTCAACGGGCTGGCCCAGTTCCACAAGGCGATCACCTCGGAGGCGCGGCTCGCGACGGCGCCGGTGGTGCATGAGCTCGCCAGCTCCAGCCATTCCAATGGCAATCTCGACCGCGCCGGCATGGCCGGGCTCGCCGCCCGCAAGACCGGGGAAGTCGCGTCGCTCTGCCGGTCGATCGCGGCGGTGGAACTGATGGTCGCGGCGCAGGCGGTCGATATCCGCAAAGCCACCCCGCTCGGCGCTGTCACCGGCCGGCTTCACGCGCTGGTGCGGGAGGCGGTGCCCTTCGCGGCGGCCGGCGACCGCGTGCCGCATCTCGATCCGCTGCTGCGGCACCTGGGCGAGCGTCGGGATGCCGTTCGCTCGATGGTGGAGCCGGCCTGACGCGTCAGATTTCGCCGGCCTGCTCGGGCAGGCGCGAGATCACGCCGACGATCGGGCGCAGGTGCTGCTCGAGGATCGCCAGCGCCTTTTCCTCGTCCCACTCGGAGAGGGCGGCGACCAGAGCATGGTGCTCCTTGCTGATCCGCGCGACGCGGCTCGGGTCGGTGTTGATCGCGGTCATCGCGACGCGCTGCTGGCGGGCGCCGAGCGACTGGTAGAGCTCGGACAGCACGACATTGCCGACTGCGGCGATCATGACGAAATGGAACTCGCGGTTCAGCTCGACGCGGTTGAAGTAGTCGCCCTGCGGCAGGCGTTCCAGCTCGGCGAGAATCGCATGCATGTCGGCGGGGAGCGGCAATTCCTCGCGGCAGATGCGGCGGATCGCATGGCCCTCGATCATGCGCCGGGCCTCGTAGAGATCGAGCAGCTCCTGCGCCGTGACCTGCCGGACGAGCGCGCCGCGGCGCGGCAGGAGATCGATGAAACGCTCGGCCTCCAGGCGGTGGAACGCCTCGCGGACCGGCGTTCGCGATACGCCGAGCGCCGAGGAGATCTCCTCCTCCTCGATGAAGCAGCCGCCGAGGAAGCGGCCGCGCAGGATCTGCTCGCGCACATAGAGATAGACCCGTTCCCGGGTCGGCTTCCCGCGCAAGGCAGCCATCTCGTCCTGTTCGATCATCGCCATCGACATCTCGCCCCTTTCGCTCTTCCATAGGGCTTTCGAGAGTAGACAACAAAAAATCCGCCACGTATACATGACGCATCAAGAGCGTGGCTCATCTGTTCGTCTACAGTGAAGCCGCGCCGGGGAACCGCATGACCGTGCACGCCACCATCGCGACAGAGAGCCGGAGTCCGCGCCGTTTGGCCGGGCACGACCGGGCCTGTCGGCATGCTGGCGCGGTTATTGCTCGCATCCGCCCGGCTCCGCCCTTCCCGCCATCGACGGGACGCGACAGGGCATAAGCCCCAGCGGACAGCCGGACCCAGCAGCAGAGGATCAGCCGATGACCATCTCTCGCCGTTCCGTCCTTGGTGCCGGTCTCGCCGGTCCGCTGCTGGCCTCGCCCTTCCTGATCCGCCCCGCCAGCGCGCAACGCGCCGCCGGCATCATCCGCTACGGTCTCTCGGCCTTCCCGCCCAACCTCCAGCCCTGGGTGTCGACCGGCGCGTCGGCCGGCACGGTCAAGATGCTGATCAACCGCAGCCTCGTCTCCTATGACGCGAAGGGCGAGCTGCGCGGCGAGCTGGCCGAGTCCTGGTCGCGCGATGCCGATGGCGCCTGGGTCTTCAAGCTGCGCAAGGGCTGCGTCTTCCACAATGGCGAGCCGGTCACGGCCGATGACGTGAAATGGTCGATCGAGCAGATCGCCGGCGAGAAATCGACCGCCTATATGCGCACGCAGTTCCAGCTGATCGAGCGCGTCGAGATTCCCGATCCGCAGACCGTGCGCCTCATCACCAAGGAGCCGCAGGTCACGCTGCCGAGCTGGTTTGCCAACTACAACACCTTCATCATCTGGCGGAAATCCAACGCCAACGAGCCGATCGGCGCCGGCCCCTTCCGCCTTGTCGGGCAGGAGCGCGGCAGCTCGGTGGAGCTTGCGGCCTTCGACAAGTTCTACAAGCCGGGCATCCCCAAGGCGAAGGGCATCAAGTTCATCGTCTATGCCGACGAGAACCTGCGCAACGCGGCGCTGATCTCCGGCGATGTCGACATGATCGAGTACGTGCCGTGGCAGTCGATGGCGACTGTGCAGGCCGACCCGCGCCTCAAGCTCGACACGCAGGAAGGGCCGTTCATGGACGTGCTCTTCAACGGCACCAAGCCGCCGTTCAACGATCCGCGCGTGCGCCGGGCCGTCGCCCATGCCGTGAAGCGCGAGGATATCGTCAAGGTCGCCTTCTTCGGGCGCGGTAAGCCGCTCGAAGGCGTGCCGATCGTCGAGGGCACGCCCTGGTACGACAAGGAGCTGGCGCATGGCTGGAACTACGATCCGGCCCGCGCCAAGGCGCTCCTGACGGAAGCGGGCTACGGCAACGGTTTCCAGACCACGCTGCTCGCCACCGCCCAGTTCGGCATGCACAAGGACACTGCCGAGATCGTCCAGCAATATCTCGCGGCGATCGGCATCCAGGCCGAACTGCAACTGCCGGACTGGTCGACGCGGGTGAGCCGCGGCACGCGCGGCCAGTACGACATGGCGATCCATGGCGTGTCCTCGGACAATAACGACCCGGACGGGCTGACCGTGGTGCTCGATACCTCGCTGTCGCCGACACATGGCCGCTCCTTCAAGGTCGATGCGCCACGCACCATCGCCGCGCTCGCCAAGGGCCGGGCCGAGTTCGATCAGGCCAAGCGCGTCGAGATCTACAAGGAGATGCAGCGCGCGGCGCTCGAGGAGGTGCCGCTTGTCGGCCTCGCCTGGCGCGAGCAGGGCTATGGCATGGACAAGAGCATCCAGGGCTTCGCCAACCTGCCCGGTGCACTCTCGACCTCCTCCGGCAACCAGCTCGAGGAGACGTATTTCGGATGAGCGCGGCCTGGCTCGGACGGCGGCTGTTCCTGACCCTGGCGATGGCCTGGGTCGTGGCGACGATCGTATTCCTGGCGCTGCATATGGTGCCCGGAGACCCGGCCGAATTGCTGCTCTCGACCTCCGGCGCCATGCCCGATCCGGCGACGGTGCAGGAACTGCGCGAGAAGCTCGGGCTCGACCAGCCGCTCATGGTCCAGTACGGGCGGTTCCTGTCAGGGCTGGTGCGCGGCGATCTCGGCACCTCGCTGGTCGATGACTATCCGGTCATCCAGGAAATCGCGCTTCGTCTGCCGCGCACGCTGGAATTGATCCTGGCGGGAACCGTGATCGCGGTGGTGATCGGCGTGCCCGCTGGCGTCTATGCGGCGGTCCATCGCGGCGGCGCCTTCGATCGCGTCGCCTCCTGGGTCACCGCGCTCCTGCTCGCCGTGCCGGTCTTCGTCGTCGGCACGCTCCTCGTGCTGCTGCTGGCGCAGACGCTCCGGGTGATGCCGGCCGGCGGCTTCGTGCCCCTGACGCAGGATCCGGCGCAGCATTTCAAGCTCTTGACCCTGCCGGCGATCGCCATCGCCAAGGGGCTCGCGGCCGTGCTGTTCCGGATGACGCGGGCCGCGACGCTCGACGCGCTCGCCCATGACTATGTCCGCACCGCCCGCGCCAAGGGGCTGTCGCCGCGACGGACTCTTGTCGTGCATGTGCTGCGCAACGCGCTGAACCCGGTCGTCACCGTGCTGGGCCTCCAGATGGGGACCCTGCTCGGCGGCACCGTGCTGGTCGAATACGTCTTCAACTGGCCGGGCCTGTCGACGCCGCTGCTGCGCGCGGTCGAGGGGCGCGACTACCCGATGGTGGTCGGCATCATTCTGACGATCTCGGTGCTGTTCCTGCTCATCAACCTCCTCGTCGAACTGCTGCATGCGGCGATCGATCCAAGGGTGCAACACGGATGAGGGTGCAGCACGGATGAAGCGACGCGGCATCAAACGGCTCATCCTGCCCGGCGGCATCGTCGCGGCGATCCTGCTTGTCGCGATCGCGGCGCCGCTGCTGCCGCTGCCTGATCCGATCCGGCAGGATGTGGCGCGGCGCCTGGCCGGGCCGATGCCGGGTTCCTGGCTGGGGCGCGACGAGTTCGGCCGCGACGTGCTCTCGCGCCTGGTCTGGGGTGCGCGTACCAGCCTCTCCGTGGCCTTCGTCTCGGCAACCTTCGCCGGGCTCGTCGGCATCACGCTCGGGCTGATCGGCGGCTGGGCACGGAGCTGGGGCGCCTTTCTCACCGTGCGCAGCGTCGAGATCATCATGTGCTTCCCGCCGGTGCTATTGGCGCTTCTGGTGGTGACCTTGCTCGGGCCGGGCGCGGCGACGCTGATCCTCGTCCTTTCGGTGCTCTACCTGCCCGGTTTCGCGCGGGTGACCTATGCCGAGGTGCTGGCGGTGAAGGGGCGCGACTATGTCGAGGCGACACGGGCGCTCGGCGCGACGCAGTCGCATCTGCTCTTCCGCACCGTGCTGCCGAATATCGCCGGGCCATTGCTGGTGCAGTTCTCGCTCGCGGTTGCCGCTGCCGTGGTGATCGAGAGCGGTCTGTCCTTCCTGGGGCTCGGCGTCGTGCCGCCCGCGCCATCCTGGGGGCTGATGATCCGCGGCGCGCGCTCGACCATGGAGCAGGCCCCGCTGCTGCTGCTCTGGCCCTGCGCCGTGCTGACCCTGACCATTCTCGCAATGAACCTGCTCTGCGACGCTTTGCGCGACATTCTCGACCCGCGCACCAGCGAACGCTGACGACCAGCCTATCCCAAGGAAGGACCACGCCATGGCTACCAAGACCGATCCCCTCGTCCATATGGGCACCATCACGGGCGGGGAGGCGCGCGAGCTGCTGAAGTCCAACCCCGTGATCCTGCTGCCGATGGGCAGCCATGAGGACCAGGGCCCGCATGCGCCGATGGGCGACTACCTGCTGGCCGAGAAGATCGCGGAGCTTGCCGCCCTGCAAGCGACCAAGGCCGGCACGCGCACGCTGGTCGCGCCGGTGCTGCCCTATGGCGGCGCCGACTGGTTCGGCCCGATGATCGGCGGCATCGCCATCTCGCAGGGCACGCTGACGGCGGTCATCGCCGAGATGGTCGACTCGCTGCATCGCAACGGCCTGACCCGGATCATCGTGATCAACGGCCATGGCGGTAATGTCGGGCCGATCTCCGAGGTCGCACGTGAACTCTACCAGCGCGAGCGCATCGTGCTGCCGAGCCTTTATCTCTGGCGCATCGCCTATGGCATGCTGCCGGGCATCGTCGGCGCCGAGAAGTCGGCGAAAGTCTCCGGCCATGGCGCCGATCCGCTGACCAGCCTCGGCCTGCATCTTTTCCCCGAGCTGATCCGCAAGGATTTCATCCCGGCCGGCAAGTCGATGAAGCGCGACCCCGTCCTCGACCTGCCCTTCACGGGGCTCGGCACGGCGAGCTTCGACGGCGCCGAAGTCGGCATGCCCAACGAGTATGACGAGGTCTATCATGACGGCGTCGGCAAGGGCGACCCGACGCTCTGCTCGGCCGAGACCGGCGTGCAGCTGGCCGAGAAGCTGACGGATGTCTGCGCCCGCTTCATCGCGCATTTCGCGGCCAAGGTCCCGGCCTGAGCCGGCAGCTCGTCCATCAGCCGCCCGAGGCGGCGCCATAGCAGGAGATTGTCATGCTCACCCGCCGCCTCGCCATCCAGTCCGGCCTCGCGACCATCGCGATGCCGGCCGTCCTGCGGGCACAGACGCTCTCGGGGCAGATCACGCTGATGTCCTATGCGGGCATCTTCCAGGACAACTACACCAAGACGGTGATCGAGCCGTTCCAGCAGGCGCATCCGGGCGTGAAGGTGAACTTCGTGCCCGGTGGCTCCTCGGCGCAGATGGTCGGCAGCGTCCGGGCGCAGAAGGCCGATCCGCAGACCGACGTGGTGATCATGGACGTCACCACCTCCAGCATCGGCAATCTCGAAGGGCTGTTCGAGAAGCTCAGCCCCTCCGAGTTCCCGGTGCTGAATGAGCTTCTGCCGGAAGCGCGCGCGGCCGGCGGGGAGTTCGGCCCGGCCGTGACCTTCGACCATCTCGTCATCGTTCAGGATGCGGCGCTCAATCCCCAGCTCGCCAAGCTCGCCGATCTCTGGCGCCCTGATCTCAAGGGCCATATCGCGCTCGCCGCCCCGCCGAACATCCAGGGCCTGGCGCTGACGGCGATGGCCGAGAAGATGGAGGGCGGCGACTACCGCAAGTCGATCGATGCCGCGATGAAGCGGCTGAAGGAGCTCGCGCCCGGCGTGAACACCTTCGACCCCAACCCGGACGGCTATTCGCTGATCCTGAATGGCGTGGCGAAAGTCGCGACCGGCTGGAACGCCCGCGCCCAGCTCTATTCCGACCAGACCAACGGCAAGATCAACGTGCTGCTGCCGCCGGAAGGCTCGGTCTTCCAGGTCAACACCATCAACCTGACGGCCGGCTCGAAGAACCGCGCCGCGGCCGCCGCCTTCGTCGCGCATGCGCTGTCGCAGGGCGCGCAGAAGGCGTTCACCGAGCGGATGTTCTATGCGCCGACCAATGCCAAGGCGCAGATCGACGCCAAGGCGCTGGCGCGCACCGCCGCCTCGCCGGAGAACCGCGCGCGCATGATCCCGGTCGACTGGAACGAGGTCCTGAAGGTGCGCGACCAGTGGAATAACCGCTGGCGCCGCGAGGTCATCTCGGCGGCACGTTGAGCGGCAGGCGATGAGCTATCTCGAACTCGCCGGGCTGCAGAAGCGCTACGGCAACTCCGTCGCGGTCGACGATGTCTCGCTCTCGGTGGAGCAGGGCGAGTCCGTCGCGCTGCTCGGCCCTTCCGGCTGCGGCAAGACCACGACCCTGCGCATGCTCGCCGGGCTGATCGAGCCGAACAAGGGCACGATGACGCTCGACGGCAGCGAGATCACCAAGCTGCCGGCCCATAAGCGCAACATGGGCTATGTCTTCCAGTCCTACGCGCTGTTTCCGCATCTCTCGGTCGGCCGCAACATCGCCTTCGGCCTGGAGGAGCGCGGCGTCTCCCGCGGCGAGATCGCGAAACGTGTCGAGGAAGGGTTGGCGTTGGTCCGGCTCAGCGGTCTGGCGCAGCGCCGTCCCAAGGAACTCTCGGGCGGCCAGCAGCAGCGCGTTGCCCTGGCCCGCGCGCTGGTGATCCAGCCCTCCGTGCTGCTGCTCGACGAATCCCTGTCCAATCTCGACGCCAAGCTGCGCGACGCGATGCGTCACGAGATCCGCTCGATCCAGCGCACGCTCGGCATCACCACGCTTTTCGTCACGCATGATCAGGTCGAGGCGCTGACGATGTGCGACCGGATCGCGGTGATGCATCGCGGCCGCATCGCCCAGATCGGCAATGCCGAGGATATCTATGACCGACCGGCGACGCGCTTCGTGGCGGAGTTCGTCGGGCGGGCGAATGTGCTGCCGCTGTCGCGCGACGCGCAGGGCCGGGCGACCGTCTGGGGGCAGGCGGTGCCGGTCGAGGCGGCTGATGATGCCGATCTCTTCGTCCGGCCGCAGCGCATGCGGATCGTGCCGCTCTCCGAGCCGGCAAGCGGCGATACGGCGCGGCTGATCGGGCGCGTGCTGCGCAGCGTCTTCGTCGGCGACCATGTCGAGGTGCTGGTGGAGGGCGCCGGGGGCCAGCTCACGGTCGAGATGCCATCGGGCTCGGCGGCGCCGGCCGAAGGCACCGACGTCGCCGTCGTCTGGCCGCGCGGTGAAAGCCGTGTCTTCGCGCGCGAGGCAGCATGACCGCCTCGCGCCGCCTGCCGCTGCTGCTGATCCCGGCGACGCTGTTCCTCATCGTCGTCTATGTCTGGCCGTCGCTCGGGCTCTTCCGCAACGCCTTCAACGAGGTCGGGCCGACCGGCGCGATGGTCGAGGCCTGGTCGCTGGAGACCGCGCGCGCGACCTTCCATGACAGCTTCACCTTCGAACTCACGCTGAACTCGCTCTGGCTTTCGGCGGTGTCGATGCTGATCGCCTTGTGCCTGGCCTATCCCGTCTCGCTCTTCCTGTTCCGCACGGATTCCCGCTTCCGGGGGCTGCTCGCGGTCGTCGCGATCATGCCCATGCTGGTCTCCGGCGTGGTGCGCGTCTTCGGCTGGCTTGCCATTCTCGGCGATCGCGGACTGGTCAACACGACGCTGCAATCGCTCGGCCTGATCTCGACACCGCTGAAGCTCGTCTTCAACTGGACCGGCGTCACCATCGGCCTCGCCGAAAGCATCATGCCCTATATGATTCTGGCGCTGCTCGCCGGCTTCGGCCGGCTCGACCGCACGCTGGAGGAGGCGGCGCGTTCGCTCGGCGCCTCGCCGTTCCGCACCTTCCGGCGCGTCACGCTGCCGCTCAGCCTGCCGGCGATCGCGCTGGCGGCGGGGCTCGGCTTCGTTCTGTCGATGTCCGCCTATATCACGCCCAAGCTGCTGGGCGGCGGGCGCGTCTTCGTCCTCGCGACCGAAATCTTCGAGCAGGCGACGACCAACACGAACTGGCCGGTCGCGGCTGTGCTGGCGATCTACACGCTCGTGCTGCTGCTTGCCCTGCTCGTCGTCTCCAATCTGGTGGCGAGGAGGCTGCAGCGATGACCGGGGCGGGGCGCGTTCTCTCCAGCTTCGCGGCGCTGGTCTATGTGCTGATCCTGGCGCCGATCGTCGTCGTGGTCATGCTGTCCTTCTCGGCGGACAACTTCATCCTGTTCCCGCCTTCGGGCTATTCACTGCGCTGGTTCAGGCAGCTTGCCGGCAACGGCCCTCTGCTGGCGGCGCTCTGGCTCAGCGTCCAGATCGCGTCGGTCGTGACCGTGCTGTCGCTCGCGATCGGCGTGCCCGCGGCGCTCGCCCTGGCGAAGGGGCGTTTTCCCGGCAAGGATGCACTGACCAGCTTCTTCCTGGCGCCGCTCCTGCTGCCCACGCTGATTACCGGTCTCGCGCTGCTGCTGTTCTTCTCGCCGCTCCGGCTCACCGCGACGCTGCCCGGACTCGTGCTCGGCCATATGATTGTGACCGTGCCCTTCGTGATCCGGATGATGGCGACGGCGTTGGCCAACCTGCCTGACGATATCGAGGCGGCCGCCGCCACGCTCGGCGCCACGCCCTGGCGGGTGGTGCGGCGGGTGACGCTGCCTCTGGCGACGCCCGGCCTCATCGCCTGCGCCTGCCTGTCCTTCCTGCTCTCCTTCGACGAGACGGTGATCTCGCTGTTCATCGCCGGCCCGCGCGCCTCGACCCTGCCGGTCGAGATGGTGCGCTATGTCGAAGGGCGAACCGATCCGCTCATCGCGGCCCTGTCCGTGGTGCTCATCGTCGCGACGCTTGCCGTCGTTCTCGTGGTCGAACGCCTCGTCGGCGTCGCCCGTGCTGTCGGAAAGTAGGAGAGAGAAATGCCCGATTACCGCATCGAAGCCATGCCCGAGCAGCTGCCGGCGGCGCTGGTCGAGAAGCTGCAGAAGGTCGAGACCGCGACCATCGGCCATTCCCAGCACTGGGGCTTCATGGATCGCGGCATCCAGCCGCTGCTGCGCGGCAAGCGCATCGCCGCGGCGGCCGTGACGCTGGCGATCCCCGGACAGGATTCGACCCTGCTGCACCACACGCTCGGCCTGCTGCGCCCCGGCGACATCCTCGTCGTCGACCGGCTCGGCGACGACAAGCATGCCTGCTGGGGCGGCGGCGTCACGGTCGCGGCGAAGGCGGCCGGCGCGGTCGGCGGCATCGTCGACGGGCCCTGTACCGATCTTGCCGAGATCGAGGATTCCGATTTCCCGATGTGGTGCCGCGGCATGTCGCCGATCACCACGCGGCTCTACAATCTCGGCGGCACGCTCAACCTGCCGATTTCCTGCGGCAATGTCCCGGTCAAGGCTGGTGACGTCATCCTCGCCGACGAATCCGGCGTGCTGGTGCTGCCCCGCGCCGAGGCCGAGGCGATCGCCGACGCCGCCATCGCCCGGCAGGAGCGCGGCGAGCGCAACCAGGGCCGGGTGAAAGCAGGTGAAAAGCTCGGCGACATCTCGGGTGCGACCAAGATGGTGCTCGATGCCATCGCGGCGGCGAAGGGTTGACGAGGCCGATCATGAACGCTCCCGTATCCGTCCCGCGCGTTGCCGATTTCGCCTGCGAGAAGAAGCCTGCGACCGGCTCGCGCGGCATGGTCGTAACCAACCACCCGCTCGCCTCGGCTGCGGGCGCCCAGATGCTGCTGGCCGGCGGCAATGCCATCGATGCGGCCGTTGCCTCGCTCTTCGCGCTGACGGTGGCCGAACCGATGATGGTCGGCATCCTCGGTGGCGGCCTGAGCCATATCCGGCTCGCCGATGGGCGCCATGTCGTGATCGACAATCTCTCGACCGCGCCGGGCAAGGCGACGGCCGACATGTATGACTGCCTCTCCGACGAGATCGGCAAGCAGCGCGACACGCGCGACCGCGAGAACGTGGTCGGCGCCAAGGCCGTGGCGGTGCCCGGCGCGCTCAAGGGCTGGTGTGAGGCGCTCGCCCGCTTCGGCACGTTGCCGCTGGCCGAGGTGCTGCAACCGGCGATCGGACTGGCGGAGCGCGGCTTCGTCGTCACGCCCTATCTTTCCAACTGCATCACCGACAATGCCGCCGATCTCGCCCGCGATCCCGGCCTTGCGGCGATGCTGCTGCCGGGTGGGCAGCCGCTCCAGCCGGGCATGCGGCTCGTGCAAGCTGACTATGCCGCGAGCCTGAAGCTGATCGCGGCGGAAGGGCCGGAAGCGCTCTATGGCGGCAAGCTCGGGCGAGCGCTGACCGACTACATGGCCGCCAATGGCGGGCTGATCGATCAGGCCGATCTCGCCAACTACCGCATCGAATTGCGCGAGCCGATCCGGGGCTCCTATCGCGGCTACGAGATCATCGGCCCGCCGCCGCCCTCGTCATCCGGCGTGCATATCACGCAGATGCTCAACATCCTCGAAGGCTACGATATCGGCTCGCTCGGTTTCGGCTCCACCGATGCCGTGCATCTGCTGGCCGAGGCCTTGAAGATCGCCTTCGCCGACCGCGCCGTCGCGACAGCCGACCCGGCCTTCGTCAAGGTTCCCGTCGCGAGGCTGATCGACAAGGCCTATGCCGACGAGCGCCGCGCCCTGATCGCGATGGAGCAGGCGAAGAGCTGGACGGCCGGGCTCTCCGGCGGCGAATCCGCCGATACCACCCATGTCACCGTCGCGGATGCCATGGGCAATGTCGTCAGCGCGACGCAGACCATCAACGGGCTGTTCGGCGCCTGCGTGCAGATCCCCGGCACGGGGATGATCGCCAATAACTACATGTTCAACTTCGATCCGCATCCCGGCCGGGCGCTCTCGATCGCGCCGGGCAAGCGGGTCTTCACCTCGATGGCGCCGATGATGGCGGTGAAGGACGGGCGGCTTGCCTTCGCGCTCGGTCTGCCCGGCGCCTTGCGCATCTTCCCCTCTGCCCTGCAGGCGATCGTCAATCTGATCGATCACCGCATGAGCCTGCAGGAGGCCGTCGAGGCGCCGCGCGTCTGGACCGAAGGCGGCGTACTCGAGCTCGAGGAAGCGATTCCCGAGGCCGTGGCGCAGGCGCTGATCGCGCGCGGCCACAAGGTCGTGCGCTCGCCGCGCGTCGCCGGCGGCATGAATGCCATCGCCTTCAATGCGGACGGCACCTTGACCGGCGCCGCCTGCTGGCGCGCCGACGGCACGCCCGTGGCCATCTCCGGCGGGCTCGCCCGCGCCGGTGCCCGCTTCACCATCTGACCCGTTCTTTTCGACTGGACCATCCCATGCCCGAGACCATCTGCCTCCTCGACATGACCACGCCCGAGCGGGCCGACCGCCTGCGCGAATTCCTGCCGGAGGGCTTCGTGCTGACCCATGGCACCGCCCGCGGCGACGAGCATATGAAGGAGATCATCGCCGAGGCCGATTATGCGATCTCCGGCCAGGTCGGCGTCTCGGGCGAGGTGCTGCGGGCGGCGAAGAAGCTGAAGCTCCTGCACAAATGGGGCGTCGGCTACGACAATATCGACATCGCCACTGCCAAGGAGCTCGGCATCAAGGTCGCGCGCACGACCGGTTCCAACGCGGTTGCCGTCTCCGAATTCGCGCTCGGCCTGACGATCTCGACGCTGCGCCTGATTGCCTATGGCAATGCCGAACTGAAGAAGGGCAACTGGCGCACCGGTCAGTTGCCGTCCGATACCTATACGCTCTCCGGCAAGACGGTCGGCGTCGTCGGCTTCGGCGCGATCGGCAAGAATTTCGCCAAGCTGCTGAAAGGCTTCGGTTGCACCATTCTCTATAGCAAGCGCACCCCGCTCGGTGCCGCGGAGGAAGCAGACCTCGGCGTCAAGCATGCCTCGATCGACGAGATCCTGACCCAGGCCGACGTCGTCTCGCTGCATTGCCCGCTGACGCCTGAGACCAAGGACCTGATCGACCTCGCGGCGTTGAAAAAGATGAAGAAGACGGCGGTGCTGATCAATTGCGCGCGCGGTGGCGTGGTCAACGAGACCGATCTCGTTACGGCGCTCCGGGCCAAGGAAATCGCGGGCGCGGCGATGGACGTCTACGAGATCGAGCCGCTGCCGGCGGACAGCCAGCTGCTCACGCTCGACAACCTTGTGACCACGCCGCATCTCGCCGCGATGGCGGCCGATAATTTCGCGCCGGTGGTGAAGCGCATGTTCGCGAACATGCAGCACGTCTCGCGCGGCGAGCCGGTGCCGCCGCTCGATCTGGTAGTGTAAGGCCTACGCTTCGTCATTTTGCAAGGAAACACGCCGTCATCCCGGGCTTGACCCGGGATCCATTCCGGAGCGCTTCCGGCCGGAGTTCAGGCATGGATCCCGGCTCTGCGCTTCGCTCCGGCCGGGATGACCCGCGTTTCCAAGTGCGGCAGATTCAGTGCAGTCCGCCGACGCCGATATAGCGTTCGAGCACCGCGGCATCGGCCCGCAGCGCGTCGGGCTTGCCGGACCAGACGATCCGGCCGCGTTCGAGGATGATGACGTCGTCGGCGAAGGCGAGTGCGCTTTCCAATCGCTGCTCGACGAAGAGGATGGTCATCGCGCCGCTGGCGGCGAGCCGGCCGAAAGCCTCCATCAGCATGTCGCAGATGACTGGTGCCAGGCCCTCCAACGGCTCGTCGAGCAGCAGCACGGAGGGTTGGCCGAGGATGGTGCGAGCCGTCGCCAGCATCTGCTGCTCGCCGCCGGAGAGCTGGGAGCCGAGATTGCGGCGGCGCTCGCCCAGACGGGGAAAGAGCGCATAGGCTTCCTCGATCGCGCTGCGCGGCCGGCCTTTCAGCCCCGCGAAGAGGTTCTCCTCCACCGTCAGCCCTTTGAAGATTTCGCGGGTCTGCGGGACGAGGCCGATACCGCCATGGGCGCGGGCCGCCGTGCCGAGCGCGATGACGTCCTGCCCGCCAAGACTGATGCTGCCGGCATAGCGACGGGTCAGGCCCATCAGGCTCGCCATCAGCGTGGTCTTGCCCATGCCGTTGCGACCGAGGATGGAGAGGCGCCCGCCGGCCGGGACCGCGAAGGAGACATCCTCCAGCACATGGGTCTGGCCGTAGCCGGCGCTCAGATTGCGGACGTCGAGCTCAGCTGCCGGCATGGGCATAGCTCCCGAGATAGGCTTCGCGGACCTTGGGGTCCTTGGCGACCTCGGCCGGCAGGCCCTGGAAGATCAGCTCGCCTGCCGCCAGCACCACGACCCGCTTCGCGAAGCGGAAGACGAGGTCCATGTCGTGCTCGATCATCAGAACGGCCAGCGAGGCAGGCAAGCGGGCCAAGGCTTCCTCGATACGTGGCGTATCGCTGGAGGGCACGCCGGCAGCGGGTTCATCGAGCAGCAGCACCTTGGGGCGCTGCGCCAGCGCGATCGCGATTTCCAGCAGGCGCTGCTGGCCATAGGCGATGGTCGCGACCTTACGGCGCGCGACCTCGGTCAGGCCGAGCGTGGCAAGGATTTCGGCCGCTTCGTCACGTGCTTCGGAGTCGCCATGAAAGCGGGCGAAGATGCGCGTCGCCCGGCCGAGCCGCTGCAGGATGGTCATCACGACATGCTCTTCCGGCGTCATGTCCGGGAAGAGGCGCGTGACCTGGAAGGTGCGGACGAGGCCGCGGCGCACGCGCTTGACGGCGCCGAGTGCGGTGATGTCCTCGCCCGCGAGATGGACGGTCCCTGCGCTGGGCGGGATGCGGCCGGTGACGAGATTGACGAAGGTGGTCTTGCCGGCGCCGTTCGGGCCGATCAGGGCGAGGCGCTCGCCCTCGTTCATCGCAAGCGAGATGTCGCGGCTGACCTTGAGGCCGCCAAACTCCTTTGAGAGATGCGAGACTTCGAAGACCGCACTCATCGGCCGGCCCCCCAGCGATCGCGGGTCAGCAGCCGGGCGAGTTCGTCGAGCGTGCCGGAGAGGCCGCGCGGGGCGAAGAGCACGATGGCGATCAGCACGGCGCCGACCAGCGTCATCCAGTGGAACGGGTTGATCGCGGCGACGATGTGCTCAAGCGCCATGAAGATCACCGTGCCGATCAGCGCCCCATAGAGATGGCCGATGCCGCCGAGCACCAGCATGACCAGCGCATTGGCCGAAATCTCGAAGCTCACGCTGTCGAGTCCGACGACCTGCGTCGCGATGGCCGCGAGCGCGCCGCCCATGCCGGCCACGCTACCGGAGATGACGAACATCTTGAGCAGGACCGGGAAGGCGTAGATGCCGAGCGCGCTGATCCTGAGCGGGTCCTCCTTCAGCCCGCGGCAGACCATGCCGAAGGGGGAACGGGTGACGAAACGCAGAACGGCGAAGACGATGAGGAGTAGGCCGAGGCCGAAGAGATAGGCGCTGCGGCCCCAGAGATCGAACGCGAACAGGCCGAAGAGCGGGGCCGGGCTCATGCCGGAGAGGCCGTCGCTGCCGCCGGTGATCGAAGACGCCTTGTTGGCGCCCTCGTGCAGCAGCTGGACGATCGCGATCGAGAGCACGAGCTGCGGCAGGCCATGGGCCCGCAGCATCACCGCGCCCATCAGGAGCCCCATGATCGCGCCGGCTGCCGCACCGATCAGGATCAGCAGGACTGGGTCCGTGACACCGTGGACGCAGGCGATGCCGGCGGCATAGGCGCCCGCGCCATAAAGCGCGCCCTGGCCGAGCGAGGCGACGCCGCAATAGCCGACGATCAGGTCGAGCGAGAGCACGAGCAGCGCGACCGAGATCACGCGGGTCAGGAAGGCGAGGTTGTCGGGAAAGAGCCAGTAGCCGGCGAGGCCGACCAGCGCGATCAGGGCGAGGCCGAGAAGATCGCGGCCGAGCGTGCGGCCGGCGGCTGGGGTCGCGGGCATGGTCGTTGCGCTCGCCATGCTACTGAGCCCGCCCCATCAGGCCGCGCGGGAAGGCGCAGACCACCAGGATCACCGCGAGGTAGAAGAAGAAATTGCCGAAATCCGGCACGAGATAGCGGCCGGTGACGTCGATGGCGCCGAGCAGCAGGCAGGCGGCGAGCGCGCCTGGAATCGAGCCCGCGCCGCCGACCGAGACGACGACGAGGAAGGTCACCATGTAGCGCAGCGCGTAATAGGGCTCGATCGGCAGGAACTCGGCCCCGACCACGCCGCCGAAGGCCGCGAGCCCGATCGCCAGCGCGAAGCTTGCGGCATAGATGATCTCGGTGCGGATGCCGAGCGTGCGCGCCATCGGCGCGTTCTCGACGGCGGCGCGCAGATTGATGCCGAAGCCGGTGCGCTCGATCAGAAACCACAGGCCGCCGGCGACGACGAGGCCGCTCGCGATGACGAAGAGCCGGTGGCCGGCGATGCTGCGGAAGCCGAGATCGACCGAGCGGGCCAATTCCGCCGGCAAGGGAATGGTCTTCAGCGTCGGGCCGAAGAAATAGTTGGTGATGCCGATCACGCAGAAGGTGATGCCAATCGTCATCAGCACCTGCGAGAGTTCGCTGCGGTCGTAGATACGGCGATAGAGCAGCCGCTCCAGTGGCACGGCAATGAGGACCGTGCCGATCATGGCCAGAACGATGCCGAAGCCGTAGCCGAGGCCGAGGTCGCGCGCCGCATAGGAGGCGATGTAGCCGCCGATCATGGCGAAGGCGCCATGAGCGAGGTTCACCACCCGCATTAGGCCCATGGTCAGCGACAGGCCGATGCAGATGATGAACAGCGCCATGCCATAAGCCAGCGCGTCCATGGCGATGCTCAGCGCGGTCTGCATGCTGCGGGCCTTCTGCTGCTCAGGCGTGTCGTATGCGGAGGGAACCACCACCGTCATTCCGGACAAGCGGCGAAGCCGCGTCGATCCGGAATCCATCGAAGGGCGTTACGCTCTATGATGGATTCCGGGGCAAGCCCGGAATGACGGCGTGTTTCCGGGGGGAAACGATGCCGTTACTTCGTCAGGCCGGAATCCTTCTGCTCCGGCACGCTGGCGATCTCCTTGTTGATCCAGCGGCCCTGCGCATCCTTCGCGACTTCGCGCAGATAGATCGTCTGCGTGATGTGGCGGGTCTCGGGATCGATCTTGACCGGGCCGCGCGGGCTTTCCCAACCCAACCCCTTCACCGCCTCGACGGCCTTCTCGGCGTCCTGCTTGCCGGCGGTGGCCGCGATCATCTTCGAGATCACGAATAGGCCGTCATAGGCGCCAACGGCCGGGAAGGAGACGAGATCGGGCGCGCCGATCGCCTTTTCGGCGGCGGCGATGAAGCGCTTGTTGATCTCGGAATCATGCGAAACCGCGTAGTGGAACGAGGTGATCAGGCCGGCGGCCGCCTCGCCCAGGGCCGGCAGGTCCGATTCCTGGGTCAGGTCGCCTGGCGCGAAGAGCTTGACGCCCGCCTTCTTCAGGCCGGTATCGCTGAAGGCCTTGACGAAGCCGAGCGTCGGCGGGCCCGACGGCAGGAAGGCGAAGACGCCCTCGGCTCCGGCATCGCGGATGCGCTGCATGATCGGGCTGAACTCGGTGGTGTTGAGCGGAATGCGGATGGCTTCCTTGACCTCGCCGCCGGCCGCCTCGATCGCCTTCTTGAAAGCGCCCTCGGCATCGACGCCCGGGCCGTAATCGCTGACGATCGAGACGAATTTCTTGACGCCGCGCTCCACCGCCGCCTTGCCGAGCGGCGTCGTGGTCTGGGACAGGGTGAAGGAAGTGCGCACCACCAGCGGCGACGAATTCATGATCGCCGAGGTCGCGGCGTTGAAGATCACCAGCGGGACATTGCCCTGCTTCAGGAGCGGGGTGATCGCCATCGCGTCCGGGGTGAAATAGACGCCGCCGAGATACTGCACCTTGTCGCGCACGATCAGCTCCTGCGCCAGCGCGCGGGCCTGCTGCGGATTGGCCGTCGGCAGGTCGCGATAGACCAGCTCGATATCGTGACCGGCGACGGTCTTGCCGTTCTGGGCCAGCCAGGCTTCGGCACCGGCCTGGAAGTTCTTGCCCTGCAGGGCGAAGGGGCCGGAAAACGGCCCGATGATGCCGATCTTGATCGTGTCAGCCATGGCGGAGGCACCGAGCGCGAGCGCTCCGGCCAGCGCCAGCGCTCCGGCCGGCAGCAACCTGTTCAGGAAACCCTTGGTCATTCCATCTCCTCCCGATCCTGCCTGCGATCCCGCAAATGCCTTGCGTGGGTCGAAGCTCTAGCTGCTCGGGCCGGTCGCCGCCATGGCGCCGTGCCTCTTGTTGTCACCAACGCAATTTTCTGCCGCGAGGGCAATGCCCTCAATAGGGCAAGCCGACATAGTTCTCGGCGACGGCGGTCGCCGCCGCGCGGGAATGGACGAGATAGTCGAACTCCGCCTGCTGGATGCGCTGGTCGAAACCGTCGCGCTCCGGGAAGCGATGCAGCAGGTTGGTCATCCACCAGGAGAAGCGCTCGGCCTTCCAGACGCGGGCGAGCGCGCGGGCGGAATAGCCGTCGAGCCCGGCATTCGAGCCGTCGCGATAGTGCTCGCGGAAGGCGTCGAAGAGATAGCGGATGTCGCTGGCGGCGAGGTTCAAGCCTTTGGCGCCGGTCGGCGGCACGATATGGGCGGCATCGCCCGCGAGGAAGAGCCGGCCGAAGCGCATCGGCTCGGCGACGAAGGAGCGCAGCGGCGCGATGCTCTTCTCCAGCGAAAAACCGGTCTGCACGGCCTCGGCGACCTCCGCCGGCAGGCGGCGGCGCAATTCGTCGAAGAAGGCGTCGTCGGACCAGTTCCCGGCCTTTTCCTCCAGCGGGACCTGGACATAGTAGCGGCTGCGCTCGGCCGAGCGCATCGAGCAAAGCGCGAAGCCGCGCTCGTGATTGGCATAGACCAGCTCATGGGCCGCCGGCGGCTTGTCGACCAGCAGGCCGAGCCAGCCGAAGGGGTAGACGCGCTCGAAGGTCTGCAGCGATCTCGCCGGGACGGAGGCACGCGAGACGCCGTGATAGCCGTCGCAGCCGGCGATGAAATCGCAATGCAGCTCCTGCTCCAGCCCGTTCGCCCGGAAGGTCACGCGCGGTGCGGCGCCGTCGAAATCATGCAGCGCGACGTCCTCGGCCCCGTAGATCGTCGGGCGACCGAGGGCCTGGCGAGCCTCGATCAGGTCGCGCGTCACTTCGGTCTGGCCGTAGACGGTGACCGTCCTGCCGCCGCTCAGGTCTCTCAGATCGAGGCGATGGAGCGCGCCGCCGAAAGCGAGCGAGAAGCCGTCATGGACGAGGCCCTCGTGATCGAGCCGCACGCCGACGTCGGCTTCGTGCAGGAGATCGACCATGCCCTGCTCGAGCACACCGGCACGGATGCGCGACAGCACATAGTCGGCGCTGCGCCGTTCGAGGATGACGTTGTCGATGCCGGCGCGCGACAGGAGCTGCCCGAGCAGCAGTCCCGCGGGCCCGGCGCCGATGATGGCGACCTGCGTCCGCATTGTTCTTCTTTGCCTCCCGCGGCTCCACGGTTTGCACCGTTCGATCCGCGGGTCGATGCTAACGCGCTCGCTGCCGTTGACGGAATGGAGGATTCGCGCATTGTCTTGGACAAATCGATCGTGAGCGCGACATGCCCGGCAGCAGCGTCCCCGCCTACTGGCTCTATGGCGAACGCCTGACGGAGCGCTTTCCTGACGCGCTGCACATCGAACCGATCGTGGCGCGCAGCTCCCTGCATGGCTGGACCATCCAGCCGCATATGCATCACGATCTCTTCCAGTTCTTCCTGGTCACGGCGGGGGGAGGGCGCACGCGCGTGGATGGGCGCGAGCACGCCCTGTCGCCGGGCTCGGTGCTGCTGCTGCCGCCCTCGACGATCCATGAATTCGCCTTCCTCGACGATACCGACGGCTTCGTCGCCAGCGCGGCCGCGACCTCCTTGAAGCGCCTCTTCGCCAGCGAACCGGAGGCGCGCGCGCTGCTCGGCAGCGCGGCGGTGCTGCATGTGCCGGCGGGAGGGGGGCAATATGCCGGGCTCGATGCCACGCTTCGGCTGGCGATGAGCGAATTCGCCGCCAACCGGCCGGCGCGGGAATTCTCGCTCGGCGCCTATGCCGACCTGATCGCGGCCTGGTTCGTGCGGGCGATGCGTGGGGCGCGGGCGGTCGCGGAGCCGGCGCGGGATGCACGGGCCGAACTCGTGCGCCGCTTCGTCGAGCAGGTCGAGACGCGCTTCCAGCATCATGACGCGTTGACGGATTATGCGCGCACGCTCGGCACCTCGGTGCCGCATCTCTCACGCTCCTGCCGGGAGCTGCTCGGCCGCTCCGCCGCGCGGGTGATCCAGGACCGATTGATGATCGAGGCGCGGCGCGACCTCGTCTACACGTCGATGTCGATCTCGCGGATATCGTTCCGGCTGGGTTTTGCCGATCCCGCCTATTTCTCGCGCTTCTTCGCCAAGCGGGCAGGCGTGTCGCCCTCGGATTACCGGGCGAAGGCCTGAGGCGGCTTAGCCGGCTGCCTCGATCTCCTTCATCACCGCGGCGGCTTCGGCAAAGGCGGTGTTGCCGGCGGGGACGCCGGCATAGATCGCCGTCTGCATCAGCACTTCCTTGAGATCGTCCTGCGTGAAGCCGCCGCGGGTCAGGCCGGCGCGGACATGCAGGCGGAACTCCTCCCAGCGGCCGAGGCTCGCGGTGATCGCCAGCACGAGCAGGCGACGCGTGCGGTCGTCGAGGCCGGGCCGGCTCCAGATCTCCTGCCAGGCGATGCGGGTGATCATCGCCTGGAATTCGGCGTTGAACGGCGTGCGATTGGCGAGCGAACGGTCGACCCAGGCATCGCCGAGCACGCGGCGCCGGTTCTTGAGGCCGGCTTCGAACAGGGCCTCCGCCGCGTCCTGCGTATCCGGGCCGGGTGCGAGGAAGGAGCGCAAGGCGCCGGCCAGCGCCGCGGGGGCTTCGAGCGGGGCGAGGTGGCCGCAATCGAGCCGTTCCAGCGCGGCGCCGGGGATGGCAGCGACGATGTTCTCGCCATGGCCGACGAAGGGGGTCGAGGCGTCGCGCTCGCCGACGACGACCAGCGTCGGGCAGGCGAGGGCGGGGATGCGGCCGATCAGTTCCATGTCGCGGATCGCGGCGCCGGCCCCGGCATAGCCCTCGCCGGCCATGGCGATGAGGCTCCGGCGGACGCTCTCGGCCACGGCCGGTTGCCCTGCGGTGAAGGCCGGCGACAGGAAACGCTGCATGGCAAGGTCGGCGATTGCGGCCGTGCCGCCGGCGCGGACTTTTGTGATCCGGTCCTGCCACGCCGCCTTGTCCATGGTGGCTGAGGTGCAGATCAGCGCCAGCGCCGAAACACGCTCCGGCCGGGAGAGAGCGAGTTCCATCGCGATCATGCCGCCGAGCGAGACGCCGGCCACGGCCGCCTGCGCGATGCCGGCCGCGTCCATGACGGCGGCGACATCGCCTGCCAGCATGGTGAGGGTGTAGTCGCCATCCGGTGCGTCGGAGGCGCCGTGACCGCGCGTGTCGAGACGCAGCACGCGGAAGGCCCCGAGCAGGGCCGGCATGGCCGCGTCCCACAAGCCGAGATCGGTGCCGATCGAGTTGAGCAGGACGAGCGCCGGCTTGTCGTCGGTACCCTCGAGCTTCCAGTAGATGCGGGCGCCGTTGCTCGCTGCGAAGGGCATGGTTGCGTTCCTCAGTCGTGCTGGGCGAGCAGAGCGGCAACCAGGGCTGCGCTCTCGCCGATATCGTTGCCGAGCCCGGCTGCTGCGAGATTGCGGGCGATGGCGGCCTCGTCGATCTCCAGCCCTTCCGCGACCGTCGCCATGGCATCGGCCGCGCCGGCCGCAAGCAGGAACAGCTCGGCCAGCGCCGGGCCTTCCGCCTGCCAGCCGCCGAGGCCGCGCTCCTGCTCCGCAGGAAGGCCGGCGAGGATGCCGGCGACAAGGCCCGGTGCGCGCAGGCTGGCGGAGAGCGCGACCTGGCAGCCCGTGGGGTTGCGCTTATGGGCCATGGCGGAGGAACCGCCGCGGCCGGGAATGGCGGGCTCGCGGGCCTCGGCGATGCCGTTCTGGGCCAGAAGCGAGACGTCGCGCGCCATCTTGCCGAGCGTGCCGATGGCGATGGCGATCGCTGTCGCGATGCCGGCGATGCCGCCGCGGCGCGCATGCCAGGGCGGTGCGTCGGGGAGGCCAAGCGCGGCGGCAAGGCGGGCGGAGACGGCAGCGGCCTTGCCGTCGAGGCCGGCACGGGAGCCGGCCGCGCCGCCGAATTGCAGGGCGGCTCCCGCCTCGACTTCATGGCGCAGGCGGGTTGTTGCTTCCGCGATGCCGGCCTGCCAATGCGCGATGCGCAGGCCAAACCCGATTGGGAGAGCGTCTTGCAGCAGCGTGCGGCCGATCGCCGGTGTCGCAGCATGGCGCCGGGCGAGGGCAGCGAGCGCCGTCGTGATGCGGGTCAGGTCCGCGTCGAGCAGGCCGCTCGCGGCGCGGATCTGGCAGACCAGGATGGTGTCGGCGACATCCTGGCTGGTGGCGCCCTTGTGCAGGGCTTTTGCGGCGTCACCGCTCAGGGCGGCACGCAGACGCGCCACCAGCGGGATCGCCAGCGTGCCGGCGAGCGCCGCTTCCTCCGCCAGTTCGGCGGGGTCGATCGTGATCGAAGCGCAGAGCGCGGCGATGGTCTCGGCCGCTTCCGTGCCGATCAGGCTCTCGGCCGCCTCGGCGCGGGCCAGCTCCGCCTCGAAGGCGAGGGCATGGCGCAACGTGGCCGCGTCCGAGAACGCGGCCAGCATGGCTGGGGTCGTCGCCGGCCTTGCGCGAAGGAAGCCGCTCACGCGGCCTTTGCGAGGCTTGGCGCAACAGTGAAGGCGGCCTCTGTCTTGGCCTTGACCTCGTCGAGGCTGACGCCGGGGGCAAGCTCGACCAGGGTCAAGCCGCCGCCATTGGCCTTGTCGCAGGTCATCACGCAGAGATCGGTGATGATCATGTCGACCACGCCCGCGCCGGTCAGCGGCAGCGAGCAGCGCTCCAGCACCTTGGATTCGCCGGCCTTGTTGGCGTGATCCATCACGACGATGACCTTCTTGACGCCGGCGACGAGATCCATCGCGCCGCCCATGCCCTTCACCATCTTGCCGGGGATGGTCCAGTTGGCGATGTCGCCATTGGCCGCCACTTCCATGGCGCCGAGGATGGTCAGGTCGATATGGCCGCCGCGGATCATCGCGAAGGAATCGGCTGAGGAGAAGAAGCTCGAGCTCGGCAGCACCGTGATCGTCTGCTTGCCGGCATTGATCAGGTCGGGATCGGCCTCGCCCTCATAAGGGAAGGGGCCGATGCCGAGCAGGCCGTTCTCGGACTGCAAGGTGACGTCGACGCCCTCGGGGATGTAGTTCGCCACGAGCGTCGGGATGCCGATGCCGAGATTGACGTAGAAGCCGTCCTTGAGCTCCTTGGCCGCGCGCGCGGCGACCTCTTCGCGGGTCCAGGCCATCAGGCTGCCTCCCTCTTGCGCTCGGTCAGCTTCTCGATGCGCTTCTCGTTGATCGTGCTCTTGATGACGCGGTCGACATAGATGCCGGGCGTATGGATGCCTTCCGGATCGAGCGAGCCGACCGGGACGATCTCCTCGACCTCGGCGACGGTCACCTTGCCGGCGGTCGCCATGTTCGGATTGAAGTTCCGCGCGGTCTTCCGATAGACGAGATTGCCGGCGGTATCGGCCTTCCAGGCCTTGACGATGGCGACATCGGCGCGCAGCCAGGTCTCGCGGACATAGAGCTGTCCCTCGAACTCCTCGACCGGCTTGCCCTCGGCGACGACGGTGCCGACGCCGGTCTTGGTGTAGAAGGCCGGGATGCCGGCGCCGCCGGCGCGGATGCGCTCGGCCAGCGTGCCCTGCGGGTTCAGTTCCAGCTCCAGCTCGCCGGCGAGGTACTGCTGCTCGAACAGCTTGTTCTCGCCGACATAGGACGCGATCATCTTCCTGATCTGGCGGCTCTGCAGCAGCATCCACAGGCCGAAGCCGTCGGCGCCGGCATTGTTCGAGATCACGGTGATGTTCTTCACTCCGGAATCGCGGATCTGCGGGATCAGGCTCTCCGGGTTGCCCGACAGGCCGAAGCCGCCCGACATGATCGTCATTCCGTCGAAGAGCAGCCCCTCCAGCGCAGCCGCCGGGCCGTCATAGATCTTGCCTGTCATCGTTCCTCCCAGGGCGCGGCCTCCTGCCGCGACATGCATTCGCGCCGGGACGGGCAGGCCGCCCCGGAGGCTCCGGGCGATCAGAATACGATCGCCCGCGAATGTCCATGGCTGCCGTAGCATAGATCGCCGGCAGGCTGGGAGGGCCTAAGCGCTGCGGCCGCGTCAGGCCGGCGTAAGGCTCAGGCGACGGCCAAGCGCGGCTGCACCGGGACGGGGAAGACCCGGTCATAGGCCAGATTGAAGAGGAAGGCGTAGACCACGTAGAAAACCACGATGGCGAGGTCCATCACGAATGTCTCCCACAGGCCCATGCCGAGATACCAGGCCATCGGCGGCAGCAGCAGGACCAGCAATCCGCCTTCGAACAGCAGCGCATGCAGCACGCGCAGCTGCAGGCTCTTGCGGGTATGGCCGGCGAAGCGAAGCATCGCGTGGTCGAAGCCGAGATTGTAGACGAAGTTCCAGAGCGTCGCGACGGTGGCCGAGCCGACGCCGATCACGCCCATATGCGTCGCCGGCAGATTGAAGAGCATGGCGCCGCCGGGGATCACCAGCGCCAGCCCGATGATCTCGAACATCATCGTGTGGCGAACCCGATCGGGGAAGGAGCGCATGGACATCTAAAACACCTGTCGTTCTCGTTGACGCGGTGCCTTCTATCGCCAATTCTTGCAATCTCAAGTTAGGCTATATCTGGATATCAGATAGATGAATCTCTCCTTCGAGCAACTGGAGGCCTTCGTCGCGGCGGCCGAGCATGGCTCCTTCTCGGCGGCGGGGCGGGCGCTGCGCAAGGCGCAGTCGGCGGTGAGCACGCAGGTCGCCAATCTGGAGGAGGATCTCGGCGTCGCGTTGTTCAGCCGGGCCGGGCGCAATCCCGTGCTGACGGCGGCGGGCGAGCGCCTGCTGCGCGAGGCGAAGGTCATCCTGGACCGTCGCGCGCATCTGATCGGTGTTGCCAGCAGTTTCGAGAGCCTTGTCGAGACGCGGCTCGTCGTCGCCATCGACGAGCTTTATCCCGAGCATCTGTTGGGCGCACTTTTCGCCGATTTCGCGCGGCATTTCCCGCATGTCGAACTGGAATTGCTGTTTCCGCTGATGGAGGATGTCAGCCAGCTCGTCCTGGCCGGGCAGGCCGATATCGGCGTGATGTGGCGTCAGGAGGCGCTGCCGCCAGAACTCGGCTTCCAGACGGTTGGCTGGGTGCCGATCAAGCTCGTCTGCGGCAAGGGCCATCCGCTCGCCGGTACGCGCGTCGACTGGGAGGAGCTGAAGCGTCATCGCCAGATCCTCGTGGCGGCGCGCGGAGACGGGCCGGAGAAGCAGCGCCTGCGCGTCGCGGCCGAGGTCTGGTGGGTCGAGAGTCACTGGGTGATCCTGCAACTGGTCAAGCAGGGCATCGGCTGGGCCTTCGTCTCCAGCTATGTCATCGCGAACTCGCCGGTGACCGCCGATCTCGTCACGCCCGATCTCCAGTTCGACGATTTCGACCTGCCCGTGGCGCTGGAGATGGTCTGGCACAAGCAGCGCCCCTGTGGGCCGGCGGCGCGCTGGCTGCGCGAGCGCTTTGCCGCGGCGCGCATCGGAGCGGCCTGAGAGATCCGGTCAGGCCGGGAAGCCCCATCCCCAGTGCGGTGACTCCCCGTTCAGCTGCTCAAAATCAGGAATTAAATTACATTGTCAGCCTCAATACCCCGGAGTGATTGCCGGGCGAGGCAGGATTAATCCGCGCTTGCAAAGGGTTTGTCGACGAAATCCGATTGCCTTTCATCCTCCGCTGAGGTAAGTGATGCGTAATAAAATTTCATAACGCCGCAAATAGCGGCTTCTACGGGGAGTGATCATGCAGAACGATGTCCTGTCTCGTGCCGGCCTGACGCGCCGTGGCCTCGGCGGCCTTGCCGCCGGCCTCGCGGCCTCGACGATGCTGGCGCCTGCGGGTGCCCTGGCGCAGGGCGCTACGAGCGCGAACCTCGCCATGGTCGGCGAGCCGCAGTCGCTCGATCCGATGGCTTCGACCGCCGATCTCGTCGGCACGATCATGCAGCATGTCTACGAGCCGCTGTTCACCTTCGACGCCAACTGGGCGATCCAGCCGATGCTGGCGTCGGCCCAGCCGACCGTCTCGGCCGACGGCAAGACCTATGCGATCGAACTGCGCAAGGGCGTGAAACTCCATAACGGCCGCGAGCTCGATGCCGAGGACGTGGTCGCTTCGCTGAAGCGCTGGCTGGAGATGACGCCGCGCGGCAAGGGGCTGGCCAAGAGCGTCGCCAGCCTGGCCGCCAAGGGCCCGTCGAGCGTCGAGATCGTGCTCAGCAAGGTCGAGCCGGCGCTGCTGGCGCATCTCGCCCTGCCGTCCGGCTTCGCTGCGATCATGGCGAAGGAATCGATCGCCAATCCGCTCACCGAATTCGTCGGCACCGGCCCCTACAAGTTCCGCGAGCGCAGGCCCGACCAGTTCGTCGTCCTCGTCAAGCATGATACCTACGCCTCGCGCAGCGAGCCGGCCTCCGGCTATGCCGGCAAGCGCGAAGCCAAGATCGACGAATTGCGCTTCATTCCCGTGCCGAACGCCAATACCCGCGTCGAGGGCGTGATCGCCGGCCAGTACCAGTTCTCCGACCAGCTGCCGGTCGAGGCCTTCAAGAAGCTGTCCGGCGCCAGCGCTGCCCGTGCCGTGCTGACCATGCCCTTCGGCTTCCCTTATTTCCCGACCAACACCAAGCAGGGGCCGATGGCCGATGTGAAGGTCCGCCAGGCCTTCCAGATGGCGCTCGACCTCGAAGAGGTGCTGATGGCGGGCTTCGGCGACCCGAAATTCTTCGCGCTGGCGCCCGAGCATTTCCCGAAGGGCTCGCCTTTCTTCTCGGAGGCCGGCAAGGACAAGTACAGCAAGGCCGATGCCGCCGGCGCCAAGAAGCTGCTCGCCGAGGCCAAGTATGACGGCACGCCGATCCGTATCCTGAATTCCAAGCAGTACGACTTCCATCACCGCATGGCGCTGGTCATGGCCGAGCAGATGAAGGCGGCCGGCTTCAAGGTGCAGCTCGACGTCGTCGACTGGGCAACGCTGATCCAGCGCCGCGGCGATGCCGCGCTCTGGGATATCTACATCACCCATTCGGCCTTCCTGCCGGAGCCGATGCTCTCCCCGCCGCAGCTCGGCGAAGGTGCGCCCGGCTGGTGGTCGAGCCCGGCCAAGGAAGCCGCGCTCACCGCCTTCAACGCCGAGCCCGATCCGGCCAAGCGCGGCGCGCTCTGGGCCAAGGTCCAGCAGGTCGTCTATGACGAAGTGCCCTATATCCGCGCCGGCAATTTCGCCGCGCTCTCCGGCGCCTCGGCCAAGATGAAGGATTTCGCGGCGATGCCGTGGCCGTCCTTCTGGAACGTCGAACTGGGCAAGTGATCCGGCTGGTCATCGACCGAGCTGACTGATCCCCGGCGCGGCCATGGCCGCGCCGTTTATTCATCCCGAAACGCCTGCCTCCAGCCAACGGAGCGTATCCGATGCTCGTGCATCTCGGACGCCGGTTCGCCGGCCTGCTGCTCGTGCTTTTCATCGTCGCCGCACTGGTCTTCTTCCTGACGCGGCTGGCCCCCGGCGACCCCGCGGCGCTGATGCTCGGCGACCAGGCGACAGCCGAGGACATCGCCAAGCTGCGCGCCGCCTATGGGCTCGACAAGCCGCTGGTGGTGCAGTTCGTGCTCTGGCTGAAGGAGGTCGCGAGCGGCAATCTCGGCCATTCGATCTTCCTGCAACGGCCGGTGACGCAGGCCCTGCTCGAGCGCGCCGAGCCGACCTTCTTTCTGGCGATGTTCTCGCTCGCCATTGCGGCCGCGATCGGCGTGCCGGCCGGCATCGCCTCGGCGGTCTGGCGCGGGCGCCCGGTCGACCAGGCGGTCAGCGGGCTGGCGATGCTCGCGGCGAATATTCCGAGCTTCTGGCTCGGACTGATCTTCATCCAGCTCTTCGCGGTCAAGCTCGGCTGGTTCCCGGTCGCGGGATACGGCTCGCCGGAGGCCAGCCTCGCCGAGCGGCTCCAGCACCTGCTCCTGCCCTCGGCCGTGCTCGGCGTGGTCAATTCGGCGCTGATCACGCGCTTCACCCGCGCCAGCATGCTCGACATCCTCAGCGCCGATTTCCTGCGCACCGCGCGGGCGAAAGGCCTGTCCGAGCGGCGCGTGCTGCTGGAACATGCCTTCCGCAACATCCTCGTGCCGGTTATCACCGTGCTCGGCCTGACGCTGGCGCTGCTGATCGGCGGCGCGATCGTCACCGAGACCGTGTTCGGGCTGCCGGGCGTCGGCAATCTCGTGGTCTCGGCGGTGCTGCGGCGCGACTATCCGGTGATCCAGGGCGCGCTGCTCGCGGTCGCCGCGATCTATGTCCTGATCAATCTCCTCATCGACCTGATCTACACGCTGGTCGATCCGCGCGTCCGTTACTGAGGGGGCGACGATGAACTCACCTGTCCTCGCCTTCTGCCGTGCCCTGTTCCGGCGCAAGCTGGTGCTCGTCGCGACGCTCGTGCTCCTGATCGCCTTCGTGCTCGCCGTGTTCGCGCCCTGGCTCTCGCCTTTCGACCCCGGCGCGATGCGCGTGGTCAGGCGCCTGCGCCCGCCGAGCGAGGTCAACTGGTTCGGCACCGACGAGCTCGGCCGCGACATCTTCTCGCGTGTCGTCTGGGGCGCGCGCGCCTCGCTCGGTATCGGCTTCTCGGTCGTCGTGATCTCGATCACGCTGGGGGCGGCGCTCGGATTGCTCGCCGGCTATTTCAAGCGGCTCGACGGCCCGATCATGCGGCTGGTCGATGCGCTGATGTCGCTGCCGGACATCCTGCTGGCGATCTTCCTCGTCGCGGTGCTCGGCGCCTCGGCCGGTAATGTCGTACTGGCCCTGTCGATCGTCTACACGCCACGCGTCGTCCGCGTCATCCGCGCCTCGACGCTGGTGGTGCGCGAGATGCCCTTCGTGGAATCCGCCCGCTCGATCGGCGCCTCGACCGCGCGCATCCTGTCGATCCATCTCCTGCCCAACATCGCCTCGCCGGTGCTGGTGCAGGCCACCTTCATCTTCGCTTATGCGGTGCTGGCCGAGGCCGGGCTGTCCTTCCTCGGCGCGGGCGTGCCGCCGGAGGTGCCGACCTGGGGCACGATGATCGCGTCGGGCCAGCAATTCGCGGATGACGCCTTCTGGCTCGTCGCCTTTCCGGGGCTGGCCATCGTGTTCGTCGCCCTGTCCTTGCAGATTGTCGGTGATGGCTTGCGCGACATGCTGGACCCGCGGCTCAGAAAGGCGCTGTGATGGCCCGCCGGCCGGCACAACATGCGCAGGTCGGCCCTGGCCGGCCTGCTTGATCGTCTCCAACCGAAGGCTTGCGGCATGACGCGCGGATCCGAAGCCACCGACATCAACGGCCGGATTGCCGGGTCCGAGGATACCGTCGGCGCGTCCGACATCCTCAGCGCGATCCGGGCCGGGCTCGAGACGATGTCCGAGAGCCAGCGGCGCGTCGGGCGATTGATCCTCGACGACCCCGACTGGGCGGTGAAGGCCAATGTCGAGGATATCGCGGCTAGGGCCGGCGTCAGCGCGCCGACCATCGTCCGCTTCGCCCGAGCGGCGGGCTGCGAGGGCCTCAAGGACCTCAAGCTGAAGCTCGCCGGCGCATTGGCGCTGGGCGCGCCGTTCCTGCACCGCTCGGTGCATGTCGGCGAGACCGCCAACGATGTCGTGCGCAACGTTACCGGCAGCGTCACCACGGTCATCGCCGAATGGCAGCGCCGGCTCGACCCGGGCGAGCTCGACCGCGCGGCGGCGGCGATCAAGCGGGCGCGCCGGATCGATTGCCTGGGCACCGGCGCGACCTCGCATTTCCTGGCGCAGGACCTGCAGGCGCGTCTGTTCCGCCTCGGGCTGACCGCGAATGCCTTCTCGGACGCGCATTTCCAGCTCGTCGCCGCGGCGACGCTGACCTCCGCCGATGTGCTGGTCGCAATTTCCTTCGTCGGGCGGATGCCGGCGCTCTTGCGCGCCGTCGAGGTCGGGCGGGAGCGCGGCGCGACCGTGATCGTGCTGACGCAGACCGGCACGCCGCTGGCGGAGCTCGGCCATATCGTGCTGCCGATCGACGTGCCGCGCGACACGACCATGCTGGTCGGCACCGATGCCTATGTCGTGCAGCTCATCGCGATCGAGGTGCTGATGATCCTCGTCGGCCTGCGGCAGGGCCCGGGGCTGATCGCGCGGATGAACGATCTCCAGCACGTCCTCAACACCTATGGCGTCGATCGCGAGGACCCGTCCGTGCTGCATGCCGGCTGGCGGCAGATGCTGGAACCTGCGGACGCCACGCCCGACGCCGAATGATCCTGTTCGTTGGCTACTGGTGGAAGGTCCAGAGCAGGCTTTCGCTGAGCTCCTTGAGCGCCTCGACCGCATCCGGCCGTTCGCGCGCGACGGCGGCGATGAGCGCATCCGCCAGCGCGAAGACCGCTGTCGGCGAGTTCGGCAGCAAGCGGCTGCGGGCCGGGGCGAAGAGCGTGACATCGGCGACGGGGGCGAGCGGCGAGGTCGGGCTGTCGGTCAGGGCGAGCAGCGAGGCGCCGCGCTTCTTGGCGAAACTCGCGAGGTCCAGCGTGGCGCGGGAATAGCGCGGCACGGAGATCGCGACGACGAGGTCATCCGGCCGTGCCGACATCATGTGCCGGATGGCGCGCTCCGGGCCGGTGCGCGATGACGCGAAGATCACATCGGCATCGAGATAGAGCGCAAGCCCGTCCTCCAGGAAGGAGGCGACATGGTGGCTCGCCCCGGAGGCGGCGATGAAGACGCGCGGTGCCTTCAGCAATAATTCGACGGCCTTCGTCACGGAGGCCTCGTCGAGCCCGTCGCGGGAGGCCTGGAGATTGGCGTTCTGGTCGGCGAGCGCGGCGGTGAAGGTCGCGAAGATCGAGCCGGCGGCGGAGCGAGCACCGGCGAAGCTGTCGACCGGGTCATGGGCGAATTTCAGGGCGGCGGAAAGCCCGCTGCGGAACTCGCCATAGCTGCCATAGCCGAGCGCCCGGACGAAGCGCGTGACCGTCGCGTTGGAGGTGCCGCTGCCCTCGGCCAGGCCCTCGATCGTCATGGTCGCGACGTCGAGCGGATGCTGCAGGACGAAGTCGGCGGCGCGGCGGTGGCCGTTGCTCAGCGACGGATAGATCTGGGCGATCCGATTGGAGAGATCCGTCGTCGGCTTCAGGCCCTGTGACATGCGCGGCTACCCGATTGACGTTCGAAAATTTTCATGTTTGCTACTAGACGAAAATAAAACTGTCAAAAACGGTCTCAACCGGGAGCGGACCTGATCATGCGTAAACCCCTATTCCTCGCGGCTTTCGCGGCCGCCTGCCTCGCCGGCACGGCTGTCTCGGCGCAGACCTTGCGCATCGCCCTGGCTTCGGAGCCGACGGCGGTCGATCCACATTACCATGACCTCACCCCGAACAACGCGCTGGCCCAGCACATCTTCGACTCGCTGGTGCGGCAGGACGAGCAGCAGAAGCTGCACCCCAGCCTCGCGACCTCGTGGGAGAATGACGGCAAGAACCGCTGGACCTTCAAGCTGCGCGACGGCGTGAAGTTCACCAATGGCAAGCCCTTCACGGCCGAGGATGTGGTCTTCACCTTCTGCCGCACGCTGAAGAACGAGACCAAGGTCTCCGATTCCTTCGCCGACGTGACCGGCAATTTCGCCTCGGTCGAAATGCCGGACGCGCAGACGCTGGTGATCAACACGAAGGAGCCCGAGCCGCTCCTGCCGAACCTGCTGTCGTCGCTCCCCATTCTCTCGGCATCGATCGCCGAGCACGGCCCGATCAGCTACGACATCGCCAAGAACTGCGGCGTCACCGGCCCGTGGCCGACCGTGACCGGCTTCAACGACGGCACGCTCGCCATCGGCACCGGTCCTTACAAGCTCAAGTCCTATGTGCGCGGCTCGGCGATCGAGCTCGAGCGCAACCCGACCTACTGGGGCAAGGCCGAGCCCTGGGCGACCGTTCGCCTGCTGCCCGTGACCAATGCCGGTCCGCGCCTCGCCGGCCTGCTCGCCGGCGACTATGACGTGATCGAGAACCCGGCGGCGCGCGATCTCGGCCGCATCAAGGACGACAAGCGCTTCGGCCATGTCATCACGCCCTCGACCCGCGTGGTCTATTTCCAGCTCGACGTCGCCCGCGACCAGAGCCCCTTCGTCAAGGCGGAGGACGGCAAGAATCCGCTGAAGGACCTGCGCGTCCGCAAGGCGATGTCGCTCGCCATCGACCGCGACGCCATCGTCAAGCGCCTCATGGACGGTGCGGCGGAGCCGGCCTACCAGTACCTGCCGACCGGCATGTTCGGCACGCGGGCGAACCCGCCGAAGCTGGCCTATGATCCGGCGCAGGCGAAGAAGCTCCTGGCCGAAGCCGGTTATCCCAAGGGCTTCCAGGTCACGCTCTCGACCACCAACGACCGCTACATCAACGACAGCCAGATCACCCAGGCCGTCGCGCAGTACCTGACCCAGGTCGGCATCAAGGCCGAGGTCGACGCGATGACCCGCGCGATCTACTTCCCGCGCCGCGCCAAGAAGGAATTCTCGGTGGCGATCGGCGGCTGGGGCTCCGGCACCGGCGAGGCTGCGTCGTTCCTGCGCCAGTGGCCGCCGACCCCGAATGAGGCCAAGACCCTCGGCGGCTCGAACTATGGCGGCTACAAGAACGACCAGTTCGACAAGATCATCCGCGAGGCCGTGACCACCCTCGACGACAACAAGCGCGCGTCGCTGCTGCAGGAAGCCGGCAAGATCGTCATCGACGACTACGCCTTCATCCCGCTGCACTTCGAGAGCGGCATCTGGGCCTTCAAGTCCGATCTCGACGTCAAGGGCCGCGCCGACCAGTTCATGCTGGCGATGTCGGTGAAGCCGAAAGCCAAGTAAGCCGCCGGCACCAAGCCAAAAACAAGCCGGGCCGCCCTTCGAAAGGCGGCCCGTGAACCATTGAGCGGAGCCGGTCGAGCATCATGACCGCCTATGTCCTGCAGCGACTGATCCAGAGCGTGCTCGTGCTGCTCGCGGTCTCGGTCGTGGTGTTCTTCGCCGTCTACGGCATCGGCGATCCCATCGAATTGCTCGTCTCGCCCTCCGCCAGCGCGGCCGAGCGCGAGGCGCTGGTCCGGAGGCTGGGCCTCGACCTGCCGGTCTGGCAGCAATATTTCGTCTTCATGGGCAATGCCTTGAAGGGCGACCTCGGCCGCTCCTTCGTGCATGGCGTGCCGGCGATCGAGCTCATCCTCGGCCGCCTGCCGGCGACCTTCGAACTCGTTCTGCTCTCGATGACGCTCGCCATCGTCACCGGCGTGCCGCTCGGGCTCTATGCCGGGCTCGATCCGGACAGTCGCCCCTCGCGCATCATCATGGGCTCAACCATCCTCGGCTTCTCGCTGCCGAGCTTCTGGAAGGGCATGATGCTGATCCTGCTCTTCGCGGTCGTGCTCGGCTGGCTGCCGACGGCCGGGCGCGGCGAGACGGTCTCCGTCCTCGGCATCCAGACCAGCCTGCTGACCCGGGACGGGCTCAGCCATCTCGCCCTGCCGGCGATCAATCTCGCCATCCCCCAGATCGCATTGATGATCCGGCTCGTTGCTGCCGGCACGACCGAGGCGATGACGCAGGATTACGTGAAATACGCCCGTGCCAAGGGCGTGAAGCCGCGTCGTGTCGTCGGCCGGCACGTGCTGCGCAACATCCTGATCCCGGTCGTCACCGTCGTCGGCATCGAGTTCGGCAGCCTCGTCGCCTTCTCGACGATCACCGAGACGGTCTTCGCTTGGCCGGGCATGGGCAAGCTGCTGATCGACTCGGTCTATCAGCTCGATCGGCCGGTGGTCGTCGCCTATGTGCTGCTGGCGACCTTGCTCTTCGTCACCGTGAATTTCCTCGTCGATATCCTCTATGCCGCGCTCGACCCGCGCGTGAAGCTGACGGGAGATATGGCATGAGCGCCCCAGCGAAGGCTCCGGCCATCCCTGACTATGCCGACACGCCGCTCCGCGAGAAGGTACTGCGCCGCATCCGCAACCGGCCAACGACGCGCGGTGCGGCGATCCTGCTCGGCATCATGGTCGCGCTGGCGCTGCTGGCGCCCTTCATCGCGCCGCAGAACCCGCATGATCTCGCTTCGCTCAGCGTGATGGATAACCGCCTGCCGCCGGGCGAGACCGCGATGAGCGGCATGACCTACTGGCTCGGCACGGATTCGCAGGGCCGCGACATGCTGAGCGCGATCCTCTACGGCCTGCGCACCAGCCTGATGGTCGGGCTCACCGCGACGCTGGGTGCGCTCTTCATCGGCATCTCGGCCGGGCTCGTCGCGGCGCAGTTCGGCGGCGTGGTCGATGCCGTGATCATGCGCGTCGTCGACTTCATGCTCGGCTTCCCCTCAATCCTGATCGCGCTCGTGCTGCTCGCCTCGATCGGGCGCGGGGTCGACAAGGTCATCCTCGCCATCGTGCTGGTGCAATGGGCGCAATATGCCCGGTTGATGCGCGCTTCGGCGCTGGTCGAGCGGCGCAAGGAATATATCGAGGCCGCGCTCAATTTCGGCCTGCCGACCCGGCACATCATGATCGCGCATCTGCTGCCGAACTCGGTCGGCTCGGTGCTGGTCGTCGCCTCGATCAGCATTGCCGGCGCGATCACGCTGGAGGCGACGCTCTCCTTCCTCGGCGTCGGCGTGCCGGTGACGCAGCCCTCCCTCGGCCTGCTGATCGCCAACGGCTTCGAGTTCCTGCTCTCCGGCGAATACTGGATCGCGGTCTTCCCCGGCATCGCGCTGGTGCTGCTGATCGGCTCGCTCAACCTCGTCGGCGACCGGCTGCGCCGCAGCTTCAACGTGCGCTCATGACCGATCTCGCGACTGCCCCCTTGCTCGAGGTCCGTGGTCTCAGGACCGTCTTCCACGCGCTGGATGGCGCCTGGCCCGCCGTCGACGGTGTCGATCTCAGCGTCTCGCGCGGCGAGGTCCTGGGGCTCGTCGGCGAATCCGGCTCCGGCAAGTCGGTGACCGGTTTCTCGCTGGTGCGCCTGATCGATCCGCCCGGCGAGATCGTCGCGGGTACCGTGAGTTTCGGCGGCGAAGACCTGCGCGCTGCGACCGAGGAGCGCCTGCGCAGCCTGCGCGGCGACCGCATCGCTATGATCTTCCAGGACCCGCTGATGACGCTGAACCCGGTGCTCAGCATCGGCGAGCAGATGAGCGAGGCGATCCTGGAGCATCGCGACTGCAGTCGCGAGGAGGCGCTCAATGAGGCCGCCAAGGCGCTGGCCCGGGTCGGCATCTCCTCGCCGGAAGCGCGGCTGAAGCAGTTCCCGCACGAGTTCTCCGGCGGCATGCGCCAGCGCGTCGCGATCGCGACCGCCTTGCTCAATGCGCCCGACCTGATCATCGCCGACGAGCCGACGACGGCGCTCGACGTCACCATCCAGAGCCAGATCCTGTTCGAGGTGCAGAAGCTCGCCCGCGAGACCGGTACGGCCGTGCTCTGGATCACGCATGACCTCGCGGTGGTCGCCGAGCTCGCCGACCGGGTGGCGGTGATGTATGCCGGCCGCGTCGTGGAGATCGGGCCGGTCGACGAGGTGCTCGATGCACCGCGCCATCCCTACACGCTCGGCCTGCTCAATTCCTCGGCCGCCAATGTGGCGCCGGGCGAGCGCCTGAACCAGATCGACGGCGTCGCCCCGCGCATCGATGCCCGCCCGAGCGGCTGCCCGTTCCGCCCGCGCTGCCCGCGTGTCCAGCCGGTCTGCGCCGAGCGTGATCCTCAAGCCGTGAGCGAAGGCGCCCGCAGCTTCCGTTGCCATAATCCGGTGCCGGCGGGAGAAGCCGTATGAGTGCCCCGACCAGCGCCCCGATCATCGAACTCAAGGGCATCACCAAGCATTTCCGCCGCAAGCCGACTTTGGCCGAGCGCATCCTGATGGCGACCGGGCGGGGCAAGGCGCCGCCGGTGCTGCGCGCCGTCGACGGCATCGATCTCAGCGTCAAGCGTGGCGAGGTGCTGGGCCTCGTCGGCGAATCCGGTTGCGGCAAGTCTACGCTGGCCCGCGTCGTCACCGGCATCCTGAAGCCGACGACCGGCGAAGTGGTCTACGAGCAGCGGCCGGTGGCCGGCCTGAAGGGCAAGGAGCGGCTCGATTTCCTGCTGAAGGTCCAGATGATCTTCCAGGACCCCTACGCCTCGCTTGATCCGCGCATGAAGGTCAGCCGCATCGTCGGCGAGGCGCTCAGCGTGCACAAGCTCCTGCCCAAGGCCGAGATCGATGGGGCGGTCGATCAGGCGCTTAGCGAGGTCGGGCTCGATCTGGCCTATCGCGAGCGCTATCCGCACCAGTTCTCCGGCGGGCAGCGTCAGCGCATCGGCATCGCGCGGGCGCTTGCCGTCAAGCCGGATTTCCTAGTCTGCGACGAACCGGTCTCGGCGCTCGACGTCTCGATCCAGGCGCAGGTCATCAACCTGTTCATGGATGTGCGCGAACGCCATGGCCTGACCTATCTTTTCGTCAGCCACGATCTCGGCCTCGTCCGCCATATCAGCGACCGCGTCGCGATCATGTATCTCGGCCGCATCGTCGAGGTCGGCACGGCGGCGGAGATCTTCGCCGAGCCGGCGCATCCCTATAGCGCGGCGCTGATCGCGGCGATTCCTTCGGCTGCGCGGCGCAAGCGCGCCTTCCAACCGCTCAAGGGCGAATTGCCTTCGCCCCTGGCGCCGCCGCCGGGCTGCCCGTTCCATCCGCGCTGCGAGCAGGCGATGCCGGTCTGCCGCGAGGTCCGGCCGGTCCTCACCGAGATCGCGCCCGGCCGCAGCGCCGCCTGCCATCTGCACACCAGCATCGGACCGAAAAGTGGAATCCACTTTTCGGAAAAATCCGATGCGATTCCAATAGAATAGATCATCGTTGCCGCGTCCGATCGGACGCGCGATGATCTAGGCTCCGGAGGCCGCATGACCACCAAGACCCTGAATCCGCCGGTCGGGCGCAGCACGCTGCCCTTTATCGACGCGAGCCATCCGGACAAGCCGCTGGAGGTGAATGTCTACCGTCCGGCGCGGCACCAGCCGAACGATCCCGTGATCGTCGTGCAGCACGGCATGCTGCGCAATGGCGACGAGTACCGCGATTTCTGGATCGATGCGGCCGAGCAGCACAACCTGCTAATCGTCGCGCCGACCTTCCCGAACGAGCCTTTCCCGAAGGCCGAGGGCTATAATAATGGCCTTGTCGTCTCCGGCGAGGGCACGATCGCGCCGCGCACCGAGTGGCTCTATGCCGTGCCCGGCCGCGTGCTCGATGCACTGCGCGCTGCGGGCGTGATCGATAAGCCGGTCATCCGTCTCTTCGGCCATTCGGCCGGCGGCCAGTTCGTGCACCGCATGCTGGCGACGGAAGGCGGCGCGCTGTTCCAGGCCGCGATGGCCTCCAATCCCGGCTGGTACACCTTGCCGACGCCGGAGCGGAACTTTCCAGAAGGGCTCGGCGGGCTCGGGCTCGACAAGGCGGCGCTGACGCGCTGGCTCGCCTATCCGATGATCCTCTTCGCGGGGGATCGCGACATCGCGACCGATGACCCGAACCTGCCGGCGCAGGCCGAGGCGCTGGCGCAGGGGCCGCACCGCTATGGCCGCGCCCATTTCATGCTCGATTTCGGCAAGGCGGAAGCCGCGCGCCTCGGCGTGCCCTGCAACTGGCAATTGCTCACGGTGGCCGGCATCGGCCATGACGGGGCAGCCATGTCGCGCGCTGCCGCGTCATACTGGTTCGAGGGCGGCCGGATTCCCCCGGCCGAGGAGCTTGGCAAGCAGGCCGCTCCGGTTCTCTGACCAGCCTCCATCAGGCCTCGCCCGCCCCGGGCGAGGCCTTTTTCGACATCGCTCCGCCCCGGCCGCGATTGCCGCCGGAATGGGCAACCTTGCCGTAATCTTCGCCCGCAATCTGCGCATGCCGGCCCGCTCCGATCCACGGAGCCGAATCGGCTGGCAGATGTGTCGGCGGCGACAGGCGCCGCAAGGAGTAATCGATGTCTCGTATCCTTCCGATGGCCGCCCTCGGCCTGATGGCCCTGTTTGCGTTGCCCGCCGAGGCGGCCGACCGGGCACGGCCGCGGCCCCAGGAATGGCCGACCTATTCGGCGCCGCGCGCCTATAACTGGAACGGCCTCTATGTCGGCGCCCATGCCGGCGGCGCTTTCGACCGCTTCAACGGCGTCAGCAAGAAGAGCCGCAATGAAGTGCTGTTCGGTGGACAGGTCGGCTACAACGTTCAGATGGGCACGATGCTCTTCGGCGTCGAAAGCGACCTGTCGATGAACGGCTTCGGCAAGGGCTCGAAGCGCGGCGGCGGCACCAGTGCCGACATGCGCTATGTCGGAACGCTGAAGGCGCGCGCCGGCGTCACCTTCGACCGGCTGCTCGTCTACGGAACCGGTGGTCTCGCCTATGGCAGCATCAAGGCCAGCGACGGCCTGCTCTCCAAGACGCGCGGCAAGACCGGCTACGTCGTCGGCGCCGGTGCCGAATACGGCATCACCGACAACCTCTCCGCCAAGGTCGAGTACAACTACGTCTCGCTCGGCAAGGACAACTTCCAGCTCGGCAACAGCCGCACGCGGGTCGGCGTCACCGAGCATCTGGTCAAGGCCGGCCTGAACTACCGGTTCTGATTGCAAAGGGTCCGGGCCGGCCCGTCAGCCGGCCCGGTTCGGGTTGCGGTATCGCGCGTGCGTCGCTGTCGCGCCGGCCGCAACCGGTCATGGGTGGAGCGTCATGTCTGGATTTGTCGCCCCTTCTCCGACATGACGTTCCATCCATGCATCACCACGGACGTGACATGCGCGCTTTGATTGTCGAGGACGAGCCGGAGCTCATGTCCTATCTCTCGCTGCTGCTCGGCAATGCGGGGCTGGTCGTGGACCGCACGGACAGCGTGGAGACCGCGCTCGCGGCCCTGCGGACAGCACCCTTCGACATCGCCGTGGTCGACCGGCGCCTGCCCGATGGTGACGGCCTGTCGATCGTGAAGGCCATGGCCACGGCGGAGAACCGCCCGGCTTTTCTGATGCTGACCGCACGCGACGCCAAGCCCGACGTGATCGAGGGTCTGAACGGCGGGGCGGACGATTATCTGGTCAAGCCGTTCGAGCCGGGGGAGCTGATCGCGCGGGTGCGTGTTCTCGCGCGGCGGCGCCATCCGAAGCGCTCGCTCGTCCTCAGCGCCGGCAATCTCTCGCTCGATCTCGAAGGCCGCAATGCCTCGGTCGGGACCGAGGCGCTCGACCTGCGCCGGCGCGAAGCCTTGATCCTGGAGGCGCTGGTGCAGCGAACCGGCCGCGTCGTCACCCGCGACGTGCTGATCGAGGCCGTCTACGGCTTCGACGACCTGATCGAGTCCAACACGCTGGAAGCGCAGATCTCACGGCTCCGGCGCAAGCTTCGTGATGCCGGGGCGGATGTCGAAATCACCTCCCTGCGCGGCATCGGCTATATCCTGAAGAAGGCCGAGCCGGCGCTGTAACTCATGATTTGCACCACCTTTGTCATTCCGGGGCTTCACGCAGTGAAGAACCCGGAACCCACGACTGGGTAGGCCGCGGGCAACCGAATTCTTGGCCTCTCACCCAGTCGTGGGTTCCGGGTTCGCGCCTGCGGCGCGCCCCGGAATGACAAGGGAGCTGCGAAGCTATCAGTTCAATCCGGCTACACCGTCCGGAAGCTCAGGCGGATCGTGGTGCCGCCGCCTGCCGTGTCGCTGAGATCGAGCGTGCCGCCATGAGCGGCCATGATGTCGCGTACGATCGTCAGGCCGAGCCCGGCGCCGGTCGAATGCGGCGACATCCGGTTGAACGGCTCGGTGACCTGCGCGCGCTTGGCGGCAGCAATCCCGATTCCGTCGTCGCTGACCTCCAGCACATTTCCGTCGATGACTTTTACCAGGATGGAGGAGCGCGCCTGCGCATGGCGCAGCGCGTTGTCGATGAGGTTGGCGATCGCCGCGCGGGTCGTGGCTTCGTTGGCCGCGATCAGGACATCCTGCGCGCCCTCTTCCTCCAGAGCGATGCCGATGCCGTTGCTGAGCACGAGCGGCGCGAGATCGGCAAGGACGTCGCGCGCCAGCGCGTTCAGGCGCAGCGGCTCGAACGGCAGGTCGGTGTTGTGCAGGCGGGCGAGCTGCAGCATCGAGGAGACGATGGTGGTGAGGCGGCTGACATCGGTCGTGAGCGCCAGGCGGGCGCCCTCGTCGGACAGTGAATCCACCTTGGTGCGCATCACCGCGAGAGGGGTGCGCAGTTCATGCGCGACATTGTTCATGAAACGCCGCTGCACCTCCATATTGCCCGCGATCTGGTCGAGCGCCGAATTCAGCGCGGTGGTCAGCGGCATCAGTTCGACCGGGGTTTCATCCGTCGGGAGCAGGCCGCGCGGGGCCCGTGGGTCGATCCGGGCGGCGGCCTCGGCCGCGCTGCGCAGCCGGCTCGAGATATAGGAGACGGACATGGCGATGGCGGCGGCGATCATGATCCCGAACACGACCGAGATCGCTGCGGCGGAGCCGGCGATGGCGCGCAGGAAATAGCCGAGGATCACGTCCCAGCCCGGTCGCCCGCCGCCGGTGGCGACGAGGATGCGGCTGCCATCCTGCTCGGCGACGTCGACCGAAAGCGCATCCTCGCCGCCGACCCGCATCTGGGCGGCGATGGTCGGGCCATCCAACCGGATGTCGATCGGCAGGCCCGGCCGCAATTCTGGCGCATACTCGACGACCGAACGTCCGTCCGAGACCAGATACCAGAGCAGCGGGCTGGCCTGCTCGATCTTCAGGAGGCCCGGTGTCTTCTCGACCTGCAGCGCGGCGCTGCCGGACGGGCGCACGCTTTGCCGAATGATCTGGGAGGTGACATCGTTGCGTAGGACGCCCGGGTCCTCGGTGATGAAGGTGAAGGCGAGCACGGCCGCGATGAAGGCGACGAACAGGACGGTTCCGAGCAGCGTCAGCCGGATGGTCAGGGCGCGCGAGAGCGAGGTCATCGCCGGGCATCCGTCAGCCACCGCGCGCGTTTCGACGCAGGGGATATCGAAACGGTTTCAACGTTGCGGGTCGTCACGGAGCCTCTGTATGGGTATGGCTTCTCGGGCCGGGGGCGTCGCCCTGCCGGACGCTGCATGGACCGTATCACCCTTGTCGTTCAACTCCCTCATGGATCCCCTCGCCTGATGCAAGCGCTGCGCGCCATGGCGGGAGAGTTCCGGCTGCGCCGCATGGTGCTGGCGGCCCTGCTCGCCGTCATGTCGGCGCATGTGCCGGCTGCCGGGCAGGGCGTGCCCCGGCGGGAAGACATCCGGCCCGGCCAGCTGCCGACCGCGTCGCGCCATGACATCGCCCGGCTGGTCGAAGGCGTCTTCGACACGGCCTCCAAGACGGTGAGCGTGCCGATCGAGCGTTCGCTCGCGCTCTTCGGCGAGCCGAACGCCTATATCGTCGGTGGCGAGCTCAGCGGCTCCTTCGTCGTCGGCGGGCGGCATGGCAGCGGCGAGTTGCGCTTCTCGGACGGCATCCCGATGCCGGTGATCTGGACGGCGCTTTCGGTCGGCATCGGTCTCGGCGCTGATTACGGGCGGGTGATCATGCTGGTCTACGGGCTCGACCGGCAGGAGGACGTGTTCGGCACCTATGCCAGCCTCGGCGGCAGCGCCCATTTCCTCGCCGGCGCGAATGCGACGATCCTGGCCTCCAGCCGGGCGCGGATCGTGCTGATCTCGTCGGGCCTGGGCCTGAGGCTTTCGGGAGACCTTAGCCGGATTCGGATCGAGCCCGGCGGCGAGCCGGAGACGCTGCGCCCGCCGGCGGATATCTGCGGGGCGCCCGGCGGTTGCGCACCGCCCGGCCGCCGCTGAAGGCAGGCTCAGGCTAGCGCTCCCGGCCGATATTGCGTTGAGCGGTGGCATGGAGCTCGTCCAGGCGGGTCGATATGTCCAGTGCGATCAGGCCGATCTCGCGGTCGTCCGCAGCCTTGCGCACATAGAGAGGCTCCGACCAGAGGACGCAGCCGCGTCCGAAGGGCAGGGCGATGCTGGCATGGTCCCAGTTGTCGAGATCGACCCGCGCGCTGGTGACGGCGGCGAAGAGATAGATCGGCCGGCCGGTGACGCGGGCGAGCTGGACGGCACCCTTTCCCGCGATGCGCGACAGCTTGGGGACATCGGCGGTGAGCATCAGGCTGGTGCCCCGGCGCAGGGCGTCGCGCATCTCGAAGAAGGCCGGGACGGAGCGCTTCGCCATGATCTTGGCCGGGGTTTGCGTGCCGGAGCCACGGATGCTGCGGAAGCCGGCACGCTCGACCACGGTGCTGACGACCGACCCGTCGAAATGCAGCGAGGTCAGGACCGCGACGCGCGGGGCGCCTTCGAGCGCGGCGAAGGTCAGCATCTGCTGGCCGTGCCAGGTCAGGGCTATGAAGGGCTCGCGGTTGCGCTCCCACGGGCGGGCGCCGGGAATGACCGGCTTGAAGCGCGTCGTCCGCCTGACGAGGTCGAGATAGGCATGCAGGGCGCGGCCGGCGAGCGCCGCCGACCGGTCTGGGCTGAAGAGCATCGTCCGATCTCCACGATGAGAATCATCGGGAGTGGTCGGCGCGGCGGCTTGCTGGAACATTGCGCGGGCGCAAAAGCGCCCGCGAAACGGCCCTAAAAGCCCTTCTCAGTGCCGGCCGTGGCTGTGATCGGTCTTCAGGCGTCTTTCGATGAAGCGGCTATAGGAGCCCATGCCGTAGCTGAACACGGCATAGACCAGCGCCGCGAAGATATAGCCCTCCAGCACGGCGATGCCCTGCCAGACCGGATCGCGCATCGCGGAGCGCACCGTGTCGAGGAAATCGAGCAGGCCGATGATGGTGACCAGCGTCGTATCCTGGAAGAAGCCGATGAAGATGTTGACCAAGGGCGGGATCACGATCTTCAGCGCCTGCGGCAGCACGATCTTGCGCATCGACAGCCAGTAGCCGAGGCCGAGCGAGGCTGCCGCCTCGTGCTGGCCCTTCGGCACCGCCTGCAGGCCGCCGCGCACCGTCTCGGCGATATAGGCGCCGGCGAAGATGATGATCGCGACCTGCGCCCGCAGCAATTTGTCGATGGTCACGCCATCCGGCATGAACAGTGGCAGCATCACCGAGGCCATGAACAGGATCGAAACCAGCGGCACGCCGCGCACCATCTCGATGAAGACGATGGCGATGACTTGGATCGCCGGCAGCTTCGAGGAGCGCGCCAGCGCCAGCAGGACGCCGAGCACGAAGCCGAAGGCGAGCCCGACCGAGGAGAGCATGAAGGAGAGCGGCAGGCCGCCCCAGTTCGTGGTGTTGACCACCCGGAGGCCGAAGACGCCGCCATACATCAGCACGCCGCAGATGATGACGACGGCCAGCCAGAGCCAGAGCAGGTGGCGCGACCAGAAGCGCGGGATCATCGAATAGGCCATCGCGCCAAGGAAAAGCAGCACCGCCAGCGCCGGGCGCCAGTGCTCGTCATAGGGGAAGAAGCCGAAGATCATGAAGCGCAGCTTCGCCGCCAGGAACGGCCAGCAGGCGCCGGCACCGGCGGCCGCCTTGCAGGTCTGCGGCCCGCCTTCGACGATGGCGCGGGTGACGAGCCAGCCCCAGGCGCCGGTGACCAGCCGGTAGATCAGCCAGAGGCAGGCGAAGGTGACGACGGCGTTGAAGGGCGAGCCGATATAGGGCTTGAGCAGCGCAAACCAGCTGCGCGCCGGCCGCACCGGCCGTTCGTCGGGGATGGAGGCGAGGGTGTTGAGCTGGGCGGCGTCGGTCATCTCAACGTTCCACCAGCGCGACGCGGGCGTTGTACCAGTTCATCAGCATGGAGATCGTGATCGACATGCCCAGATAGACCAGCATGAAGATGGCGATGCCCTCGATCGCCTGCCCGGTCTGGTTCATCGTGGTGTTGGAGACCATCACGAGATCGGGGTAGCCGATGGCGATGGCGAGTGAGGAGTTCTTGAAGGTCGAGAGATAGGAGCTGGTCAATGGCGGGATGATCACGCGCAGCGCCTGCGGCAGCACGACGAGCCGCATGGTCTGGCGATCGTGCAGGCCGACCGCGCGCGCCGCCTCCCACTGCCCGCGCCCGACCGAGAGAATGCCGGCGCGCACGATCTCGGCGATGCCGGCGGAAGCCGAGAGGCCGAGTCCGACCAGCAGCGCGGTGAATTCCGGCGTGACCTGCAGGCCACCGGTGATGCGGAAGCGCCCCTTTTCCGGCCAGTTCACCGCCATCTCGGGCTGGAAGACCAGCAGGGCGAGAAGCGGCGGGATCACGAGGGCGAGCAGGACGAAGGGCCAGGCCATGCGGCTCTGGCCGGTCGCGACGCGCTTGCGGCGGAAGGACGAGGCGACGAACCAGGCGATGACGATGCCGAGCGCGGCGGCGGCGAGCACGCCGGTATGGGCGGAGGACCAGCGCAGCGACGGCACGATCAGGCCGCCATTGCTGAGGAAGACATCGGGCAGGATCTGCCAGGCGTCGCGCACCGGCGGGAAGACCGCGACGATCAGCGCGTACCAGAGGAAGAGATACAGTAGCAGCGGCACGTTGCGCAGCGCCTCGACATAGACCAGCGCCAGCGTCGAGAGCAGCGGGTTGCGCGACAGCCGGGCGATGCCGACGACGAGGCCGAGCATGCTCGAGAGGATGACGGCGAAGACCGAGACCCAGATCGTGTTGAGCAGGCCGACCAGGATGGCGCGGCCATAGGTGTTGCCGGAATCGTAGGAGATGAAGGACTGGCTGATGACGAAGCCGGCGGGCCGCGAGAGATAGTCGAAGCCGGTCGCGATGTTCTGCGCCGCCAGCTTCCGCGAGACGGTGCCGAAGAGATAGAGGCCGATGCCGACGACGAGAGCGACCGCGACGACCTGATAGAGCACGGCGCGGACGCGCACGTCGTAGAGCAGCCGCACCGGGCTGGAATCGGAGGTGGCCATCGGGCTGTTCCGGGCTGGGGACGCATCGGCCGCACGGAGGCGGCCGATGGTCTCAGGTCAATCGAGGGAACGCACGTTAGGCAGGTCTCACCGGAAGGGCGGGGAGTAGATCAGGCCGCCCTTGTTCCAGAGCTGGTTGGGGCCGCGCGTGAGGCCGAGCGGGGTCTTCTCGCCGAGATGGCGCTCGAAGAGCTCGCCGTAATTGCCGAGCTGCTTGATCGCGTTATAGGCCCATTTGTTGTCGAGGTTCAGCATCTTGCCGAGGTCGCCGTTGACGCCGAGCAGGCGCTGAATCTCGGGGTCCTTGCTCTTGAGCTGCTCGTCGATATTGCCCTTGGTAATGCCGTATTCCTCGGCTGCGATCAGGGCGTTGACCGTCCAGGAGACGATGTCGCGCCAATTGCTGTCGTTCTGGCGGACGACGGGGGCGAGCGGCTCCTTCGAGATCGTCTCGGGCAGGATGACGTATTGCTTCGGGTCGTTGGCGATGGCGCGCACGGAAGCCAGGTCCGAACGGTCGGTGGTGATGACGTCGCAGCGGCCTGAGAAGAAGGCGTTGCGCCACTCGTCGGGGTTCTCGAAGACGACGGCCTCGTACTTGATGTTGCGCGGCTTGAAATAGTCCTCGAGGTTCTGCAGCGTCGTCGTGCCCGGCAGGATGCAGACGGCCGATTGCGAGAGCTCGGCCGCGCTCTTCACGCCGAGCTTGGTCGAGACCATCAGGCCCTGGCCGTCGTAGAAGACGACCGGCGCGAAATCGAGGCCGAGCGAGGTGTCGCGCGAGAAGGTCGCGGTGGTCTGGCGCGAGAGCAGATCGACTTCGCCCGATTGCAGGCCCTGGAAGCGGACATTGGTATTGAGCGGGACGAAATCGACCTTGTCCGGCGCTCCGAAGACGGCGGAGGAAACCGCGCGGCAGACATCGGCGTCGAAGCCCTGGCGGACGCCCTTGTCGTCGGCATAGGAGAAGCCCGGAGCCGTCGGGGAGACGCCGCAGAGCACCTTGCCGCGCTTGCGCACGGTTTCGAGCGTGGCTTGCGCCGAGGCCGGCGCCGCGAATACGGAAAAGGCCGCGGCGGCGAGGCCGAATGCGACCAGTCTGGTGATCATCTTTGGCATAGGCGTTTCCCCTTATGCGCGCCTGTATCGGTGCGTCGACGAGGAGCCTATTGGGGCGTTGTTGTGACCGCAAGAGCGTTCGGGGCTGCGATCGCGGCGGATTTCCTCCCTTGCGTGAAAGCACTTCCTCGCGCTGTGACCGTGACGGCGTCGGTCGCGCGAGGTAGGCTCGGGCTGAAACCGGACACGACCCTTGAAGCCGCGCCTCGCCCCATTCCTGCTCTTGTGGATTCCGCTGGCGCTGGCCGGGCTCGGGCTCGGCGCCGTCGTCGAGTTCATCCGGGCGAGCGATGCGCTCCAGCGCGAGGGAACGACGCTGCACCGCATCGTCTCGCAACGGGCCGAGCAGCACGACGCGCATCTCACCAGCCTAGCGGCGGTTCTCGCCAGCTCGAATGCGGAATCGGCGAGCTTTCGGGCGGTGGTCGAGGCGATGCAGCGCTTCTACCCGCGCATTGCAGCCGTCGAATTGATCGAGACCGTCTCTGCCGGCAGCATGCCACCCAGCCTCGCCGATTTCGACCCGGCAGCCCTGTCGGCCCGCGTGAGCGCGCTGGCGCCGGGGCAGGCCGTCACGCTCGCGAGCCGGTCCGGGGGGCCATTCTATGCCCTGGTCAAGCGCGTGCCGGATGTCGGCCATGGGCCACGGGCGCTGGTGCTCGTCATCGATGCCCGGCTTCTGGCCGAGCCGGAAGGCGGGCTGTCGGATGACGTCGCGCTGAAGCTGAGCGATGCATCCGGGGCCGCGATCCTCCAGCATGGCTGGCCGCTGCAGGCGGGGACATCGATCCCCGGTATCGCCTTCGCGAAGGCTCTGGGCAGCCGATCGCAGCCGCTGATGCTGGAGCTGGCGCGCCGGCCGGCCTTCGCCGAATTGCAGCCGCCGGGCCTGCTGTTCGGCTGGCCGCTTGCCGCGGGCCTCGGACTTTTCCTGCTGCTGGCGGTGCTGCGCGAGCGGCGCGCCAGCCGGCGGGCGCGCGAGGCGGTGCGCCTGCACGAGCATGACGCCCGGCTCGCTCATGCCATGCGGGTGAACACGGTTGGCGAGATGGCCTCCGGCATCGCCCATGAGATCACCCAGCCGTTGACGGCGATCCTGAGCCAGAGTCAGGCGGGCTTGCGGCTCGCCAAATCGGGCGAGGCGGCGCCCGGCGATCTCACCGGCGTGCTCGAGGCCAATGTCCGGCACGCGCGCCGGGCCGGCGAGATCCTGGAGCGACTGCGGGCCTATGTGACGCGCCGCGAGCCGCAGCGACAGCCGCAGGATCTCAACCGGATCGTCCGCAACGTGGTCGAGCTCAGCCAGCGCGACCTGCAGGAGCGGGAGGTCTCGCTGCGGCTGGAGCTGAGCGAGCCCGGCCCGCAGGCGCTGCTCGACCGCGTCTCGATCGAGCAGGTGGTGCACAACCTCGTCCGCAACGCGGCGGAGGCGGTCGAGACGATGCCGGCCGCGCGGCGCGAGATCGTGCTGGCCACGCGCCTCGTTGACGGTGAGGCGGAGATCACCGTGGCCGACGATGGTCTGGGCATCGCGGAGGCCGACATGGCCCGCCTGTTCGAGCCGTTCTTCACCACCAAGAGCAGCGGCATGGGGCTCGGCCTGCCGCTTTGCGAACGCCTGGTCGAAGCGGCCGGAGGGCGGATCGCTGCGCGTAACGGGGCGGAGCGCGGGGCGATCTTCAGCGTGCGCTTTCCGGCATTGGCGGCCGAACTTGGAATGGCTGCGGAATGAAACCGGCGCCGCGCACCGTCTATCTGATCGACGATGATGCCGATGTGCGTGATGCGCTCGTCCTGCTGCTGCGCACGATGGGTTTCGCGCCGCGGCCCTTTGCCGGCGTGCAGCCTTTCCTCGACCGGCCCGATCCGCGCCAGGACGGCTGCCTGGTCGTCGATATCCGCATGCCCGGCACCTCCGGCCTGCAATTGCTGGAGCGCATGGCCAAGGAGGCCGGCGGCATGCCGACGGTGATGATCACCGGCCATGGCGATGTCGCCGCCTGCCGGCGCGCCTTCAGGGCCGGCGCGGTCGATTTCCTGACCAAGCCGATCGACGAGCAGGTGCTGCTCGAAGCGATCGAAGCGGCTTTCGCGGCGCTCGATCAGCGCAACCGGACCGAGGCCGCCCGCGCCGGCCGCGATGCCCGCATGGCGAAGCTCACCCAGCGCGAGCGCGAGATCCTCGATCTCGTCGCCGAGGGGCTGTCGACCAAGGAGATCGCGCGGGCGCTCGACGTCTCGCCGCGCACCGTCGAGACCCATCGCGCTCACATCGCCGAGAAGCTCGGGGCGGGGTCGGTCGCCGAGATGGTGCGCTTCGCGCTGGAGGGATAAGGCGGATCGATTTTCCGCGGAAACACCACGTCATCCCGGGCTTGCCCCGGGATCCATCGTAAGGCTCTGGAGCCCTACGATGGATCCCGGATCGGCGCGGCTTCGCCGCTTGTCCGGGATGACGTCGCGGTTCAATCGAAAACCGGTAGCCATCACAGGCGGGGCTCTCCGTAGGATTACGGAGGCGGCTCCGGCACCGCACCGATCAAAACGCCTGACGGGACCGGCTAGCGTGCGGTCATCGAGCTTACGGCTCGTCCTCGCTCACGTCCCGGAGAGATCATGACCCAGATCCGTTTCGCCGTCGCTGCCGCTGTGCTTGCGCTCGTTCCGGCTGCCGCCGGCGCCCAGGTCCTGCAGGAGCGCAACATGCCGCTCGCCATCGCCCAGGAAATCGCCCAGGCGACCGTCGAGGCCTGCGCCGCCAAGAACTTCAACGTCACCGCGACGGTCGTCGACCGCGCCGGCGTCACCCGCGCGGTGCTGCGCGCCGACCGCGCCGGCCCGCATACCGTCGCCGCCAGCCGTGACAAGGCCTTCACCGCGGCCTCCGCCCGCAACGCCACTGGCGCGATCGCCGAGAACGTCGAGAAGAACCCGGCCGCGCGCAACATGGCCGCGATCGAAGGCTTCCTGCTGCTCGGCGGCGGCGTTCCGGTCAAGGTCGGCGACGAGGTGATCGGTGCGGTCGGCGTCGGCGGCGCCCCGGGCGGCCATCTCGACGAGGAATGCGCCAATGCCGGCATCGAGAAGGTGAAGGCCAAGCTGCGCTGAGCTTGAAGCCGGTTTGAAACAGGGCAGGCGGTTGCGGAAGCGACCGCCTGCCTTTCGTCTATTCGCAGGAAGGAGCGCCGTGATGGCGAGAATGCTGCTCATCGCACTGGCTCTGGTCGCGGCCGCCCTGACCGGACCGGCCGCCGCGCAGACACCGCCCGATGCGGCCGAGTTCGCCGCCTATCGCGGCCTTCACGCTGCGGCGGCCTCCGGCGATATCGCGGCCATCCGCCGCCTTGCCGGAGCCCGCGAGGGGCTTGACGCGCGCGACGGCAATGGTCGCACGCCCTTGCATGTCGCGGCCTTTCGCGGGCAGGTCGAGGCGATCCGGACGTTGATCGCAGCCGGGGCCGATCCCGGCCTGTTCGACAACCAACACTACGACGCCGTCACCATCGTTGCGGTCAGCGACGACGTCCCCGCCCTGAAGGCCCTGCTGGCATCCGGCGCCTCGGCCAAACTCACCACCAGCCGCTATGACGGCACGGCGCTGATCGCTGCCGCCCATCTCGGCCATGACGGCATCGTCCGCGAGCTGATCGTGGCCGGCGCACCGCTCGACCATGTCAACAATCTCGGCTGGACCGCCCTGATCGAGGCCGTGATTCTCGGCGATGGTGGCAAGCGCCATGTCGAGACGGTGCGGGCCCTGCTCGTGGCCGGTGCCGATCGCAATCTGGCCGACCGGCAGGGCGTGACGCCGTTGCAGCATGCCCACTCGCGTGGATACGCCGCCATGGTCGCGCTGCTGGAGGCCGCAGCTCCTCGCTGAAGCCAGCCTGCCTGACTGTTGCGTCGAAGCTGCTGCCGGGCCGCTTCGGCCCCGCGCAAAGCGGCCAAATAGTTTTGCCGGAATGGCTCTAGGCAGATGGCTCGGTCGCGCCCATACGAGGCTGGTCCATTCGCGGGGGCTTCATGACGATCGCTGGGCTGCTGCAGCCCTTCAGCACGGGGCAGGTTGCAGCCTGCATCCTCGTCGTTTTCCTGACGGCGATCATGCGTGGCTATACCGGTTTCGGTTTCGCGCTCGTGGCCGTGCCTTTGCTCGCCCTGATCGCCGACCCCGTTACGGCCGTGCCGATGGTGCTGATGCTGGAGGTGGTCGGCAGCCTGCAATTGCTGCCCGGCCTCTGGCGCTCGGCGCATCTGCGTTCGGTCATGCTGCTCGTCGCCGGTGCGCTGCTGGCGACGCCGATCGGTCTCTATGGGCTCGCTGCGCTCCCGGCCGACGTGATGCGCCTCATCATCGCGCTGGTCGTGCTGGCGACGACCTGCGCCTTGGCCGCCGGGCTGAAGGCAAGCCGCGAGCCGGGCGCGCCCGCGACCTTCGGCGTCGGCATCCTGTCCGGCCTGCTCAACGGCGCCGCCGCGATGAGCGGCCCGCCCGTGGTGCTGTTCTATCTCAACGCCCAGACGGCGATGCATGTCGGGCGGGCCTCGATCATCCTGTATTTCCTGCTCTCGGACGCGGTCGCGATCGGCTTTGCCGGAGCGTCCGGGCTTCTGGTGACGTCCACGGCGCTGCTGGCGGCGGTAACCATTCCCGCGCTGTTCCTAGGACAGCTGATCGGAACGCGCCTGTTCCGCTCGGCCTTGCAACGCCACTACCGCCTCGTCGCGATCGTGATCCTGCTCGCCGTCAGCGGCTTCGCCATCGCGCAGTCGGTCCATGCCCTGTGGGGAAGCGGCGGCTAGAACGCGCTGACGGACCAGTCAGCTTAAGCCGCCCTCGCGACGCTACTGCTGCTCAAGCCCTTCCGGGTCAGAAATAGCTTCTTGTAAAATTTCACAACATGTCTACGCTTCTTCCCAACGGGCGCCGGTCAAGAGCGCCCTCATGGAGGAGACCGGGATGGCGCGCAGCGCGATCCAGCCGCGACAGGCAGAGGTCGAGGAGGCGCCCGCGCCGAAGCGGCGCAACCGCGTCAACCTGTTCGAACTCGCCTATGAACGCATCGAGGCGATGCTGATCACTTGCGAGCTGCCGCCGGGCCGCTTCCTGTCGCTTCAGGACCTCCAGGACATGACCGGCTATGGCCGCACGCCTGTCCATCACGCCGTCAACCGGCTGGCGGCGGATACGTTGATCGTCGTGCGCCCGCGACATGGCTTGCAGATCGCGCCGATCGATCTGGCGCGCGAGCGCGTGCTGCTGCGGCTGCGGCGCGATCTCGAGCGCTTCGTCATCGGGCTCGCGGCCGAAAGGGCAGGCCCCTCCCATCGCAACCAGTTCCTGCATATCGAGCGATTGCTGCGCGAACGCCGGGACAGCCTGAGCCTAGCCGATTTCAACACGCTGGACCGCCGGATCGACGAGACGGTGCTCTCGGCCGCTGCCGAGCCCTTTCTCCAGCATACGCTGCGCCCGCTGCACACGATCTTCCGGCGCATCGGCTTCATCTATCACAGCGCGATGCCGCAGCGTGTCGCGCTTTCGGTTTCGATCGACCACCACATCGCGGTGCTGAACGCCATCGCGGCGCGCCGGGCGGATGAGGCTGTGGCCGCCTCCGACGCGCTGATCGGCTTCGTGGACGGCATGTTCGACGAGATGGAAGCGGGCATCGACCCATCCCTGCTGGATTGCAGGGTCGAGCCGCTGCTGACGACCTGACGGAAGGGACCACCGGATCATGCGCATTGTCTTCCACGGCGAGAATGCCGCCTCGTTCAGTCACGGCTTTGCCGGGCTCGTCGGCGACAAGGCCGAGATCAGGCTCCTGCCCGACAATCTGGAGGCCGCCGCTGACCGGCAGGCCTATGCCGAGGCCGAGGTGATCGTCGGCGTGAAATTCGATGCCGGCCTGCCGAAGCCCGCCGGGCTCAAGCTCTTCCATGTGCCGGGTGCCGGCTACGACATGGTCGATCTCGGTGCGCTGCCGGCTTCCGCCGCGGTCTGCAACTGCTTCGGCCATGAGCAGGCCATCGCCGAATACGTGATGGCGGCGCTGCTGGCGCGCAACATCCCGCTCGCCGATGCCGACCGGCGCCTGCGGCAGGGCGACTGGGCCTATTGGGCTGGTGCGCCGGAGCGCGTCCATGGCGAAATCGCCGGCCAGACCATCGGCCTCCTCGGCTTCGGCCATATCGGCAAGGCGATCGCGGCGCGGGCCAAGGCCTTCGAGATGAAGGTGCATGTCGCCAATCGCAGCGCCGTCCCCACCTCACCGCTGGTCGACCGTGCCTTCACGCTCGATGCGCTGGCGGAATTCTGCGGCTCGGTCGATATCGTCGTGGTTTCGGTGCCGTTCACCGAGGAAACGCGAGGCATCCTCGGCACCGCAGCCTTCGCCGCGATGCGGCCGGGCGCCGTGGCCGTCAATGTCGGGCGCGGCCCGACCATCGACGAGCAGGCGCTGTTCGACGCCCTCAAGGCCGGCCGGATCGGCGGGGCGATCATCGATACCTGGTATCGCTACCCCAGCGCTGGGGACAGCACGCCCCTGCCTGCGAATCTGCCTTTTCATGAGCTTTCAAACGTTTTAATGACGCCGCACATGTCCGGATGGACCAGCGGCACGATCAGCCGCCGGCAGGGGGTCATTGCCGAGAACATCAAGCGCCGCTTCGCCGGCGAACCGCTCGTCAACGTCGTGCGCGCCAGCGCCTGACAGCCGATGCGCTGACCCGTTTCTTCCCAAACCGGCCGCCAGAAGCCGGGCCATGACAAGCGGCAAGGCCGCAGCAGAGGAGACACAAGATGAATATGCTCAAGCATCTCCGGATTGCCGGTACCTTGCTCGCGCTCGGCGCCGGCATGCTCGCAGCCGGCCAGGCCTCGGCCCAGACGGTCACCGACATCATCAAGCGCGGCTCGGTGAAGATCGGCGTGCTGATCGGTGCGCCGCCCTACGGCTCGGTCGATTCCCAGGGCAACGCCATCGGCTATGACGCCGATGTCATCGCGCTGATCGGCAAATATCTCGGCGTGAAGGTCGAGCTGGTGCAGCTGACGCCGCCGGCTCGTATCCCGGCGCTGGAAGCCAACAAGGTCGACTTCCTCGTCGCCACGCTGGCGCCGACGCCCGAGCGTGCCAAGGCGGTGATGTTCTCGATCCCCTACAGCGCCTTCCAGACCGGCATCTACGCCAAGAAGAACGTCCCGATCAAAACCTGGGCCGATCTCAAGGGCATGAAGGTTGGCGTCAACCGCGGCTCCAGCGTCGAGCGCGAGTTCACCAACCGCGAGAAGGAACTGAACCTCACCATCCTGCGCTTCGAGGACGACGCCACCACGATGCAGGCGCTGTTCTCCGGCCAGGTCCAGGCCATTGCCGGCCCGGACGCGCAGGCCAACGCCGCCATGAAGGCGCGCGGCGAGACCGAGACCGAGCTCAAGTTCGTCTTCGGCATGCAGCCGAACTCGATGACCATGCGCAAGGACGCCTATGAGCTGCGCCAGTGGCTCAACAACTTCATCTACTACGTCAAGCAGAACGGCGAGCTCGACGCGATCGCCCAGAAGTGGGTCGGCAGCCCGCTGCCGCCGCTTCCGACCTTCTGATCCGCCTTTTCCACCGGATCTGCCGAAAAGCCGGCGCGCCCCGTGCGCGCCGGCGACCCTCGACCTACCCCTGAGGCCGAAGGAGCGGGCCATTGCTCTTCCAAGACGTCTTTTCCAAATGGCCGATGATCCTGAACGGGGTCTGGCTCACGATCGTGCTGTCCTTCGTCGCGATCGGGCTCGGGCTCGTGCTGGCGACGGCGTTGACCGCATTGCGCAGCCTCGCCGGCAGCTGGGCCGGCTATATCGTCGACGCCTATGTCGAGCTGATGCGCAACACGCCGTTCCTGGTGCAGCTCTTCATGATCTTCTTCGGGCTGCCGCAGATCGGCATCCGCCTCAACGGGCTCGAAGCCTCCCTGCTGGCGATGACGCTCAATCTCGCGGCCTATGCCACCGAGATCATCCGCGCCGGCGTCGATTCTATCCATAAATCGCAGATCGAGGCCGGGCTCGCGCTCGCCATGACCCGATGGCAGGTGCTGAAGCATGTCGTGCTGCAGCCGGCCTTCGCCCGGGTCTGGCCGGCGCTGTCGAGCCAGTTCGTGCTGATGATGCTGGCCTCCAGCATCTGCTCCTTCGTCTCGGTGCAGGAACTGTCGGGCACGGCGGCGATCATCGAGCAGGACACGTTCCGCTCGTTCGAGACCTATATCGTCGTCACCGTGCTCTATCTGGTGTTGGCGCTCTCCTTCAAACTCTTCCTCAACTGGCTCGGCCGGAAGCTCTTCCCGCAGGTCTCGGGCCTCGCCCGCCTCACCGAAGCGCATGGGGAGGCCGCCTGATGCAGACCTTCGGTTGGCCAGAGGCCCTCTTCATCCTGCGTTCCGCCGGCTGGACGCTGGCGCTGACCGCGATCGCCTTCTTCATCGGCGGCGCGATCGGGGGCGTGTTCGCGATCATGCGCCTGTCGCGCATCCGCTGGCTGCGCCGTTTCGCGGCCGGCTACATTCTGGTGATCCAGTCGATCCCGGTGCTGATGGTGCTGTTCATGAGCTATTACGGGCTCTCGGCGCTGGGCATCGAACTGCCGCCTTTCCTGGCGGCGTCGGCCTCGCTGTCGATCTATGTCTCGGCTTATCTCGCCGAGATCTGGCGCGGCTCGATCGAATCCGTGCCGCGCCAGCAATGGGAGGCCTCGGCCTCGCTGGCGCATACGACGGCGCAGACCTACCGCCATGTCATCCTGCCGCAGGCGATCCGCATCTCGCTGCCGCCGACGGTCGGCTTCCTCGTCCAGCTCGTGAAGAACACCTCGATCGTGCAGGTCGTCGGCTTCGTCGACCTGATGCGCGCCGGCATGCTGGTCAACAACGCGACCTATCAGGCCTTCCAGATCTTCACGCTGGTCGGGGCGATCTATTTCGCGATCTGCTTCCCGCTGTCCCGGCTCAGCCGCCATCTCGAAAAGGTGATGAATGCCAGCCGTTCTCATTGAAGACATCCACAAGAGCTACGGCTCGCTGGCCGTTCTGAAGGGCGTCTCGCTCAGCGTCGAGGCCGGCCAGGTCGTCGCGATCATCGGTCGCTCGGGCTCGGGCAAGTCGACCCTGCTGCGCTGCATCAACGGGCTCGAGACGTTCCAGTCCGGCAAGATCGAGGTCGCCGGCCACACGATGACGCAGGACCCGACGAAGCTGCGCGAGCTGCGCAAGGATGTCGGCATCGTCTTCCAGAGCTACAATCTGTTCCCGCATCTGACGGTGGGGCAGAACATCATGCTCTCGCCGCGCATCACCAAGAACGTGCCGCAGGCGCAGGCCCTGGCGCTCGCCAAGGAGGTGCTGGCGCAGGTCGGCCTCTCCGAGAAGTTCGACAGCTATCCGGACAATCTCTCCGGCGGCCAGCAGCAGCGCGTCGCGATCGCCCGTTCACTCGCCATGCAGCCGAAGGTGATGCTGTTCGACGAGGTGACCTCGGCGCTCGATCCGGAGCTCACCGGCGAGGTGCTGCTGGTGATGGAGAAGCTCGCCAAGGGCGGCATGACCATGTTGCTGGTGACGCACGAGATGAGTTTCGCGCGCAACGTCGCGGACACCACCATCTTCATGCATCAGGGGCTGATCTGGGAGAGCGGGCCGTCGAAGGAAGTCTTCGCCAATCCGCAGACGCCGGAACTCGCCAATTTCGTCAAGGCGGGCGCTCACTGAGCGCCCGTTGGGGACGGCCGGCTCAGTAGACGGCCGTCGCCTCGACCTCGACGAGGAATTCCGGGCGGCTGAAGCCGGAGACGATCACCAGCGTCGAGGCCGGCTTGACCGGGCAATCGGCCAGTGCCTCGTCGCGCGCCTTCATATAGGCCGGCATATGCTTGCGGTCGGTGACGAAGGCGTTGAGGCGCACGATATTCGCCATCGACAGGCCGCCTTCGCGCAGGATTGCGGCGATGCTCTCGAAGCAGATGCGGGCCTGCTCGCCGGCATCCTCCGGGACGCTGCCGTCGCTGTTGATGCCGAGCTGGCCCGAAGTCAGCAGGACGCCCTGTGCGTCGGCCTTCATGCCGTGGGAATACTGCCCGAAAGGCGGGGCGAGCGAAGCGGGCGTGAGCGGCTGTTTCATCTGACGATCCAAGGCTTGAGGCCGTATCAGGTCTAAAGCAAGCGGCGGTTCCGCGGAACCTTGCCCCGAGACAGCCACAGCTCACAGCGTCTGCGTAACCTTGCGCAGATGCGGCGGGCGGTCGGGATCGAGCCCGCGGGCCGCCGCCAGCGCCGCGATGCCGCCGTAGAAGGCGCGCGCCTGCAGCAGCGGCATCAGCACGGGCGGGGCCTCGGCCGGTACGGGGAGCGCGATGCCCGACGCCGCGTCGGAGCCGGCATAGGCGACCTCCGCCCCCAGCGCCGCGAAGTTGCGGGCAACGGAAAGCGTGCTCTCGCTGCCTTCGTCGGCGGGGTCGAGGACGAGTGCTGGGAAGCCCGGCCCGACCAGCGCGAGCGGCCCATGCAGCACTTCAGCCGCGCTGAAGGCCTCGGCATGGATGCGGCAGGTTTCCTTGAACTTCAGCGCCATTTCCTGGGCGATGCCGAGGCCGAGCCCGCGGCCGATGACATAGAGGCTCGTCGCCTGTTCAAGGCGCCGGAGGAAGGGCGACCAGTCGCAAAGCCCGGCCTGCCGGAGCAGTTCGGGCGAACGGACGAGCGCATCCGAGAGGGCACGCTCGCTGCTCCAGGCGGCGGTGAGGTGCAGGAGGGCGATGCCGGTGGCGAGGAAGCTCTTGGTGGCTGCGACGCTGGTCTCGGGGCCGGCTGCGAGCGGCAGGGCGACATCGACCAGCGCCGCCAGCGGCGAGTCCATGTCGTTGATCAGGCCGACCGTCAGCGCGCCGCCGCGCTTGGCCGTCTCGGTCAGTTGCAGCGCGTCCGGGCTGCGGCCCGATTGCGAGGCGGCGATGAAGACGGCGCCGGAGAGATCGAGTTCCTCGCGATAGACCGAAGCCAGGCTCGGGCCGAGCGAGGCGACCGGCAGGCCGAGCGTGCGCTCCAGCAGGTACTTGCCATAGGTCATGGCATGGTCGGAGGAGCCTCGCGCGCAGGTCGCGATGAAGGCGGGCTGGCGCCGCCGGAGCTGTTCGCCGAGCTGTGCCATCGCGTCGGCATTGGCCGAGATCTGGCGAGCGGCGACCTCGGCCGCCTCGGCGGCCTCACGGATGAGAATGGCTTCAGGCATCGATCCGCTCATGGCTGTGCAGCAGGTTCCGGCTGATCTCTTCGACCTCGGCGCGGTCAAGCCGTGCGCCGGCCCCGCCGACGGAGCGGACGGAGAGGGTACCGCAGGCGATCCCTTCCGCCAGTGTCCGCTCGGGCGTGCGCCCGGCGAACCAGGCGGCGAGGAAACCGGCATTGAACGCATCACCCGCACCGGTCGTGTCGAGAACCGGCCCGCCTTCGGGAGCGGGCAGGGCGATGGCGGCGTCGCGCTCGAAGAAGCGGGCGCCATTGCCGCCATCCTTGATGACGACGAGCGGGAAATGCCGGGCGAGGCGGATGCCAGCCTGATCGAGATCCTCGCAAGCCGCGATCGCCCGTGCCTCCGCTGCATTGGGCAGGAAGATATCGGCGCCGGCGGCGCGCGCGATCAGGTCGGGCCGACGAATCCAGTCATCGTCCCAGCTCGGATCGAGCGAGACGGTGAGGCCTGCGCGCTTCGCTTTCTCGATCAGATCGGGGATTTCCGCGAGCGTCGCGAATTCGGCGATGTGGAGATGGCGCGCGGCCGGATCGGCGAGGGCCGCGTCCAGCGTTGCCGGGCGGGCGCTGCCGGCGCGCCGTGACAGGAAGGCGCGCTCGCCGTCCTGCACCATCACGACGGTCGGCTGGGGACCGGCCTCGGGCGTGCGTTCGAGCCAGCGCAGATCGACGCCGCTTTCCGCCAGTGCCGGCGCAAGCGTGCCGGAGAGCGGGTCCGTGCCGATGCGGGCGAGCAGGCTCGCGCGCATTCCGAGCGCGGCGAGATGGGCGGCGGTGATGAAGCCGCCGCCGCCGGGCACGATCGCCACCGTCTCGGCGAAACGCTCTTCGCCGAGGCGCGGCATCGCATCGAGCCCGCGGAAGACGATATCGCAGTAGAGCCGGCCGATGCTGAGGACGAGGTCGCGCCCGGCGCTCATAGCGCGCGCTCGGTCGCCGCATCGAACAGGCGCAAGGAGTCGATGCCGGCGCCGAGGCGAACCTCGTGGCCGACGACCGGCGGCGCCTTGGCCGAGGCCGAGGCGAGGATCAGCCCGTCGCCATGCTCGACATGGACGAAGGTCTCCGAGCCCAGCGGCTCGACCACCGCGACCTTGCCGGTGAGCACGAGATCGGCGTTGTCGCCGGGGGCGAGCACGCGCAGTTCCTGCGGACGGACGCCGACCAGCACCTCGGCGGGGAGCGGCGTGGGGCGGGGCGGCAGGGCGATGGCGTTGCCGGCCAGCTCCAGCGTCGGCTTGCCATCGGCGGTGCTCGTCCGGGCCGGCAGGATGTTCATCGTCGGCGAGCCGATGAAGCGGGCGGTGAAGACATCGGCCGGCTTCTCGTAGAGTTCCATCGGTGCGCCGACCTGGAGGATGCGGCCATCGCGCATCACCACGATCCGGTCGGCCAGCGTCATCGCCTCGACCTGATCATGGGTGACGAAGACGATGGTGCGGCCGAGCCGCTGGTGCAGGCGCTTGATCTCAAGCCGCATCTGGGCGCGCAGTTGCGCGTCGAGATTGGAGAGCGGTTCGTCGAAGAGGAAGGCGGCGGGGTCGCGCACCATGGCGCGGCCGATGGCGACGCGCTGGCGCTGGCCGCCGGACAGGGCCGAGGGCTTGCGTTCGAGCAGCGGCTCGAGGCCGAGGATGCGCGCGGTATCCTCGATGCGGCGGCGCTTCTCGGCCTTGTCGAGCTTCGCCGTATAGAGGCCGAAGCCGATATTTTCGGCGACGCTCATATGCGGGTAGATCGCGTAGTTCTGGAACACCATGGCGATGTTCCGCTCCTTCGGCTCCAGCCGGTTCACCGGCCGCTCGCCGATGGTGATGGTGCCGCCGTCGATTTCCTCCAGCCCCGCGATCATGCGCAACGTCGTCGACTTGCCGCAGCCGGACGGGCCGACGAAGACGACGAATTCGCCGTCCTCGATGGCGAGGTCGATGCCATGAACGACCTGCGTCTTGCCGTAGCGCTTGACCAGCCCCTGAAGCTCGATACCCGCCATCAGGCTGCTCCCATCAGATCCGCGAAGGCGGCGTCGAGTTCATGGCGCGCGGAAGCCTCGCGCGCAGCGGTCGCGGTTGCGGCGAGGCCGGCGGCTACGAGGATACCGCGATAGCCGGCGAGGGCGGCTCCAAGCGCCTGCGGCCCCGGCCCACCGAAGCGCTCGCGCACCGCGACGAAATGCTCGGGCGAGACGGCCTCGGCAAAGGCGGCCTCGTTCAATGCAGGCTCGCGGCCGGCATGCTCGCGGAAAGCCTTGCGGAAGGGCGCGTAACCATCGCGCGGCAGGTCGCCATCAGCTGCGACCACGGCGCGGGCGACATCGGCGGCGATCTCATGGGCTGTGCGGAAGGACAGGCCTTCCGACCGGACGAGCGTGTCGGCCAGCTCGGTGATGGTGATGCAGGAGCGGCGGATGTTCTCGGCAACGCGACGCCCGTCGACCTGCAATGCCGGCAACAGCGCGGCGAGCAGGCCGAGCACGCGCTCGCCCGTCGCGAAGGCCTGATAGCCGGCTTCGTTGGTTTCGCCCTCGGCGTCGTTCATGTCGGTGAAGGGCGTGTTGTGGACGATGTCCCTGACCATCCGGGCGCGCGCCACGGTCTGCGAGGCCAGATGACGCAGATGCTCGATCGGGACCGGATTGCGCTTCTGCGGCATGATCGAGGAGATCTGCACGAAGGCATTGGGCACATAGAGCTGGCCGACCTCGAAGGCAGTCCAGACCTGCAAATCCTGAATCAGGCGGCCGAGATGCAGGAAGACGAGCTCGACCGCGCTGTAGGTCGCGGTGAGGTAGTCGATCGCGGCGATGCAGCCGTAGGAATTCTGGAGGGGCACGGCGAAACCGAGGAGATGCGCGACGCGGGCACGGTCCAGCGGGAAGCCCGAGGTGGTGATCGCGGCGGCGCCCATCGGCGAGAGATCGAGCAGGGCACGGGCCTGCACCAGCCGCTCATGGTCGCGCAGCATTACTTCGATGGCGGCCGAGAGGTAATGGCCGAAGGTGGTCGGCTGCGCCGGCTGGCCGTGGGTATAGGCGACGATCAATGTCGCCTTCTCGCGCTCGGCGAGGTCGAGGGTGGCCGTGATGAGCGCGCGCAGCAGGCCGGCCATATGGTCGAGCCGCGGCTTGAGGGCGAGCTTGAAAAGGGTGTGGTCGATATCGTTGCGCGAGCGGCCGGTATGGAGGCGGCCGGCATCGTCGGCCGGCAGGCGCTTCTTCAGTTCCGCCTCGATCAGGAAGAAGTAATCCTCGACCGAGCCGTCATAGCTCAGCGTGGCCGGGTCGATCTCATCGTCGATTTCGGCGAGCGCGCGGGCGATGCGGCCGGCAGTGGCACGCGGCAGGATGTCCGTCTCGTGGAGCATGACGAGATGGGCGCGGTCGATGGCGCGGAAGCTCTGGACATGATGCGTCTTCGCGCCGTCGAAGAGCGGGCGCAGTACGGTTTCCTTGTAGACGGGATCGGGGAAGACGGAGGTGTCGCTCGCGCGGGGATCGGTTTTCGTCATGGCAATCAGCCCTTGAGACCGGCGAGGACCACGCCGCGCACGATATAGCGCTGGAGCAGCAGGAAGACGGTCAGCGTCGGCAGGGTCGCGAGCGCGGCGCCCGTCATGATCAACTCCCACTGGACCTGCGATTCCACCGCGAAGCTCGTGAGGCCGACCGGCAAGGTGTAGAGTTCCTTGCTCGTGGTCACGATCAGCGGCCAGATGAAGGCGGTCCAGTTGCTGAGGAAGGTGAAGATCGCCAGCGCCGAGAGCGCCGGCGTCACCAGCGGCATGGCGATGCGCCAGAAGATCGCGAATTCGTTGAGGCCGTCGATGCGGGCGGCTTCGAGGAAGTCGTTCGGCACGGTCTCGAAGAACTGCTTCATCAGGAAGGTGCCGAAGGCCGTCATCATGCCCGGGAACATGATGCCCCAGTAGCTGTCGAGCCAGCCGAAGTTCTTGGCCATGACGTACCAGGGGATGACCAGCATCTCGGTCGGGATCATCAGCGTCGAGAGGATGGCGATGAAGACGAGATAGCGGCCGCGGAACTGGAACTTCGCGAGGGTGTAGCCGACGAGGCTGTCGAAGAAGACGTTCGAGAGCGTGACCGCGACCGCGATGCCGAAGGAATTGGCGAACCAGCGCAGGAAGCGGCCGTCCGAAAGCACGGCCACGTAGTTGGCGAGTGTCGGATGGGCCGGGAAGAAGGCGAGATCGTAGATCTCGGAGGAATCCTTCAGCGAGGTCGCGAACATGAAGGCGAGCGGCGTCACCATCAACAGGCCGCCGCCGAAGAGCAGGAGCCAGGTGAGGATGCGGCCGGGCTCGATGCGCAAGGCCAGGGGAGAGGCGGCGGCGCTCATCAGCGGTCTTTCAGCAGCCTGAGCTGCAGCAGGGAGACCACGAGCAGCACGAGGAAGAGCACGACGGTCTGGGCCGCGGCATAGCCCATATCGAAGGAGGAGAAGGCCGTCTGGTAGATCATCAGCACGAGCGGCTTGGTGGCGTTCAGGGGGCCGCCGGGGTCGCTGCTCGTCTGGCTGGTCATGTTGTAGACCTGATCGAAGATGCGCAGGAACCCGATCGAGGAGAAGACGACGAGGAAGACGATCGTCGGCTTGAGCAGCGGCAGGGTGATCCGCCGCAGGATCGTGCCGTTCGAGACGCCGTCGATGCGGGCGGCCTCGTAATAGGTCGTCGGGATGGCGCGCAGGCCGGCCATGAAGATCACGACCTGGAAGCCGAGACCGGCCCAGATCGCGGGCGCGAGCACGGCCGGCAGCGATTGCGTCGTCGAGCGCAGGAAGGGCTGCTGGGCGATGCCGATGCCGGCGAGCAGGTTGTTGAACAGGCCGATCGGCACCGGCTGGTAGAACCAGCGCCAGACCCAGGCCATCGCCGCCGCGGTCGTCAGGAAGGGCAGGAAGTACAGCGCCCGGATGAAGCCGTGCAGGAAGCGCACGCGGTCGAGATGATAGGCGATGGTGAAGGCGAGCAGCAGGCTGATCGGCGTGCCCAGCAGCAGGTAGAGCGCGGTGTTGCGGAAGACCTGCCAGAACACCGGATCGGCCATCAGCCGCTTGAAATTGGCCAGCCCGATGAAGGAGGGCTTGGTCAGCAGGTTCCAGTTGGTGGTGGCGATCCAGAACGCTTCCAGCGTCGGATAGAAGCGCACCACCGCATAGAACAGCACCGGCACGGCCAGGAAGGACCAGGCCCAGAGGACCTGTTTCTGGCGCATGCCGAGGCCCGATGACGGGCGGGCGCCGGATCGCGCATCGACACGAGACGAAGAGGCGTTCATCGCGACAATCCGATCCGACGCCCGGCCCGCATCACTTCTTGTAGAAGCGGTCGAGGATGGCCTGCTCGGCCTTGGCGGCCTCGGCGAGCGCTGCCTTGGCGTCCTGGTTCTGCAGCAGCACGCGATTGATCATGTCGAGTGCGACCTGGCGCTGGGCCAGCTCGTCGACGAAGACCGTGGCGTGCGAGTAGTTGAGCGCCTTGAGGAACGGCCCATAGACCGGGTGGTTCAGGTTCTTCTCGGTCTCGGCCGCTTCCTTGCGCGCCGGCAACTCGCCGACGGTCTCGAGCCAGAGCTGCATCGCCTCGGGCGTGGTGACGAAGGCGAGGAACTTCTTGGCCGCTTCCAGCTTCGGGCCGGTCGGTTTGGTGGTGATGGCGTTGACCCAGTAGCTGGCGAAATTCGCCTTCTTGCCGTCGGCCGAGGCAGGAAGCTCGGCAACGCCCCATTCGAAGGCCTTGATGCCGCCGAAGGCGCCGAGACGGAAGGAGCCGTCGATGGTCATCGCGGCGCGCCCGGCGCGGAAGGCGGCCTGGCCCTCGTCCATGAAGCCGACCTGGCCGACCTTGTGGGTGCGCTGGAGGTCGGCATACCAATTCAGCGACTTGGCGCCGGCCTCGCTGTCATAGGTCACCTTGCGGTTGTCGTCGCTATAGGGCGCGCCGCCGTTCTGGCGCAGCAGCGTCTCGCGCCACCAGTGATAATCCTGGCCGGGGAAGTCGAGCGTGATGCCGGCCGAGAGCATGTTGCCGGCGCCGTCGCGCTTGGTCGTCTTCTTGGCCATGTCGAGCAGCTCTTCGACGGTCTTCGGCGGCGTGTTCGGGTCGAGCCCGGCCTCCTGGAAGAGCTTCTTGTTGTAGAACAGCGCGAGCGAGCGCACCGCTGTCGGCAGGGCGTAATATTCGCCGTCGCGCTTCATCGCCGAGACGATCGGGTAGAATTCCTTCTCGATCGCGGCGGGCGGGAAGGCGTCGCGCGGCAGCGGCTGGATGAACTTGGCGCCGACGAAATTGTCGAGCCAGCCGTAGAAGAGCTGCACGACGTCGGGGCCCTGGCCGGCCGGCATCGCCGCGGCGATCTTGGTCTGGTAGTCGGCATAGGGGAAGGTCGTCTGCTTGACCTTGATGTTCGGGTTGGCGGCCTCGAAGCGCTTGATCAGCTCGGTCATCGCCTTGACGCGCGCGTCGAAGACATACTGCCAGTACTCGATCTCGACGGTCTGCGCCTTGGCGCCGGCGACCGCGCCGACCGAGACCATCAGACCCAACAGCATCCCGCGTAAGCCGCGCATGACCCTCTCCCCTGATTTCGTCGTCCCCCGTCCCTGCCGGCGGACGGCATTCGGGAGGCTCGCAGGTATCGTCGTCTCGCCGGCCCGCGGCTGTCAATCCATTAATTCACTTGAGTTGGATTAATTGCCGGAGCAGGCTGTTGCTCCGATTCAGCGCGACCGCCTATGCCGAACCGTCCCGTCCCTCCCTCCCGCAGCGTCGCCGTCGGCACCAATCCCGAGCGGACGCGCAGCCATAACCGCCGGGTGGTGCTGGAAACCGTGCGCCAGCACGGCCAGCTCGGCCGGTCCGATATCGCGGTGCTGACCAAGCTCACGGCGCAGGCGGTCTCCAACATCGTCGCCGAGCTGGTCGAGGAGGGCTTCCTGACCGAGCTTGGCCGGCGCCGGACGGCGCGGGGGCAGCCGCCGGTCGAGTTCGCCGTCAATCCCGAGGGCGGGATGACGGCTGGGATGGAGATCGCGGCCGACCATGTCACGACCGTCCTCGTCGACCTCGCCGGGCGGATCAGGGCGCAGCGCATCGCGCCTCTCGCGGACACGACAGTCGCAGGCGTGCAGAAGACGGCCGCGGCGGAGCTGGTCGCGGTCAGGCGCGAGGCCGGCCTGCCCGAGCGCCTGCTCGGCTGCGGCGTGGTGATGCCCGGCCCTTTCGAGATCGAGGGCATGAACTCGGTCGGCACATCGCCCTTGCCCGGCTGGGCCGGGCAGGATGCGGCGCAGCTCCTGCAGGATGCCCTGAACACGCCGGTCGTGATCGAGAACGACGCCAATGCGGCAGCGGTGGGCGAGCATCTCCACGGGCTTGGCCGTAACCTGCGCCATTTCTGCCAGATCTATTTTGGTGCGGGTTTGGGCCTTGGCGTCATCGTTGCCGGGCAGCCCTATCGCGGGGCCTTCGGCAATGCCGGTGAGATCGGCCATATCCCGGTCGTGCTAGATGGCCGCGCCTGCGCCTGCGGCGGGCATGGCTGCCTCGAACGCTATGCCTCCTTCCATGCGCTGGCGGAGACTTTGCGCGAGGCCGGTCTTGTAGGGGCTGGGCCGGAGGAGGTCGCGCGCCTGCACGCGCAGGGGCATCCCGCGCTTGCCGGCTGGATCGCTGAGGCGGCGGGATTGCTGGCGCCGGTCGTGACGATGCTGGAGAACCTGTTCGATCCGGAGACCGTCATTCTCGGCGGCGAGATGCCGGATACGGTCATCGATGCGCTGATCGCGGCGATGGCGCCTCTGCCGATCTCGGTGGCGAACCGGCCGTGGCGGACAATCCCGCGCGTCCAGCGCGGCGGGACCGGCCGCCTGACGGCAGCGCTTGGCGCGGCGGCGCTGCCCCTGCTCGACACGATGACGCCGAAGCTCGATCGCGTCAGCCTGATCCCGGACGCATCCGCCTCGGCTTCAGGCTGACGGTGCTCCGGTCGCGACAATCGTTCAGCGCGAAGCGGTGACCACGATCTCGATGATCGCGCCGCCGCCGAGATCGGCGACGCCGACCGTCGCGCGGGTCGGCATGTCCTCGCCGAAGAAGCCGGTCCAGGCGGCGTCCATGTCCTTCTTCTGGGAGAGGTCGGTGACGTAGATCTGCGCGGCGACGATCGCCTTGCGGTCGAGCCCGACCTCGCCGAGATAGCCCTCGATCTTGCCGAGGATGTTCTGCGTCTGCGGACCCATCGACTGCATGGTGTCGTCGGCGATGACGCCACCGACGAAGACGAGATTGCCGGTCTCGACGATACGGTTCTGGATCGGCGTGCGGATGGAACGCTTGATGGCCATGGGTCTTCTCCTGCGTTGAAACTCAGTGGGTGGTGGTGAAGCGGGCGATGTCGAGGCCGTCGATCGGCACGTTCGAGCGGCCGGTCGCGATGATCTCGGCCATCACCGCGCCGGCGCCGGGGCCGAGCTGGAAGCCATGGGCCGAGAAGCCGAACTGATGATAGACGCCCTCGTGCCGGGCGCTCCTGCCGAAGACCGGCAGGTCGTCCGGCATGCGTGCCTCGATCCCGGCCCAGGCGCGTACGACCGGCGCGCCGCGCATGATCGGGAAGAGGTCCCAGACCGTGCCGGCGCTGATCGCGAGCTTGCGCCAGTCGAGCAACGTGAGGTTCTCATCGCGCAAGGGGGTGCCGAGATGGCCGCCGCCGATCAGCACCGTGCCGTTGTCGAACTGCTTGAAGGAGAGTTTTCGCCCGCGCAGGATCACCACGGGCTTGATGAAGGCCGGCAATGGCGCGGTGATCATCAGCATCGGCGCGATGACCGAGAGCGGCACGGGTTCGCCGAGATCGCTGGCGATGCGGTCGGCCCAGGCGCCAGCGGCATTGACGATGCGCGGAGCGAGGAAGTCGCCGGCATCGGTGACGACGCGCCAGTTCGGCCCGTCCTGCTCGACCCTGGTGACGCGCACGCCCTCGCGGATGGTGACGCCGAGGCTCTCGGCCTTACGCTTGAAGGCCTGTGTCGCGCGCAAGGGAATCGCGGCGCCGTCGCGGCGCGAGATCACGCCGCCGGGGCAGCTCTCGGACACCGCGGGGACGATCGCGCGCAATTCCCTGGCGTCGATCATTTCTTCATGGTGGAAACCGCGCAGCGTCAGGTCGGCGACGCGGGTACGGCAGCCTTCGAGGTCGGCCTCGTCCTCGGCGACCAGCACCTGCCCGTCGCTGGTGAAGCCGCAATCGTCGTCGACCAGTTCGGCGATGTTGTGCCAGAGCGCCATCGAGGCGTTGGAGAGGGGAATTTCCGCGATATGGCGGGCGAGCTGTCGCACGCCGCCGGCATTGACGCCGGAGGCGTGGCGCCCGGCATGGTCCTTCTCGATCAGGATGACCGAGAGCCCGCGCATGGCGCAATGCAGGGCGGTCGAGCAGCCATGGATGCCGCCGCCGATGACGATGACATCGGCGCTACGACGCTCAGCGCTCACCGGACGACCGCCTTCACCGAGGCTTCAGTCTGCGGCAAAGCTGCGAGCTCGGCCAGTGTCACCGGCTTGATCGGCGGGCGCAGGCGGTAATAGCCAGTCTCGGCCGGGGTCGTGCCGCGCGTCTGCGCGATCAGCTCGACGACCGTCGGGCCGCAGAGACGGCCCTGGCAGGGACCCATGCCGCAGCGCAGGAAGGCCTTCATCTGGTTCGGGCCAGTGACGCCAAGGCGTTTCGCGGCGTCGCGGACCTGTCCGGCCGTGACCTCCTCGCAGCGGCAGATGATGGTCTCGTCTTTGGGCGGCGCCAGGAATTGCGGCGCCGGCTTGTAGAGCAGGTCGAGGAAGCGCCGACCGCGCAGTTTCTTGTCCAGTTCTGCCCGGACCGGCGCCGCCTGCCGGTCACGTTCGGCCTCGCTGAGCCTACCCAGCTGCGATGCCGCACCGAAGGCCGCGATCTCGCCGCGCAGGGCCGCGCTTTCCGCACCGCCGATGCCGGCGCCGTCGCCGGCGATGGCGATGCCGGGCACGGTCGAGGCGAACCAGGCATCGACGCGCGGCACCCAGGCGTGCTGCTCAGTGTCGAAATCATGGGCGCAGCCGGCGGCATTGGAGAAATTCACACTCGGGATCACGCCTTGATGCAGCAGGAGCGTGTCGCAAGCGATGGTGCCGGTGCGGCCCCCTTGTTCGAACTGCACGGTGGCAAGCTTTCCATCGCCGGTTGCCGTCAGGCTGGTCACGCCGGAGACGAAGCGCAGCTTGCGACGCGCCGCCGCCATCAGCTTGAGGCCCTTGGCGAGATAGGGCGAGCGCAGGAAATCCGGGACGGCGGCGAGCGCTTTCGACCAATTGGCGGATGGCGTCGTGTCGAGCACGGCGGTGATCTGGCAGCCGGCAGCCGCGAGCTGGCCCGCGAGCAGGTAAAGCAGCGGGCCGCAGCCGGCGATGACCGTGCGCCCCGCTGGAATGGCGCCTGCGGATTTGAGCGCGATCTGCGCGGCGCCCGCCGTCATCACGCCGGGCAAGGTCCAGCCGGGGATCGGGAAGGGGCGTTCCTGCGCGCCTGTGGCGAGGATCACTTGCCGCGCATTGATGATGCGGGCCTTGCCGTCGAGCGAGAGGCCAAGCTCGAAGGTTCCGGGCGCGGTCTCGTCCGGGCCGATCGACCAGACGGTGCAGCGCGGGGCGTAGGCGGCTTTCGAGCGCTCGAAGCGGGCGACGATGCCGGTGCCGCGCCAATAGTCCTCGCCGAGGATGGCGCGGTTCCTGACCGGCGTCGTGGTCACGGCGCGGTAGATCTGGCCGCCCGGCGCCGGGTTCTCGTCGGCGAGCAGGACGGAGAGGCCGAGCTCGGAGGCACGCGCTGCGGCGGAAAGGCCGGCCGGGCCTGCGCCGACGACAAGGAGGTCATAGGTCTCAGTGAGCTGTTCGATGCTGGCGATCGGAATCATTCCGCGGCCTCCGTGAGATGGCGGCGGCCATGCTGGGTCTCGATGCGCATGCCCTCGACAAGCGGGACGAGGCAGCCCTGCCGGTTGCCGATGCCGTCGATCACGACGAGGCAGTCGAAGCAGACGCCCATCAGGCAATAGGGCGCGCGCGGTGTGTCGGAGACCGGGGTCTCGCGGCAGGCGGTGATGCCGTTGACGAGCAGGGCGGTGGCGACAGTGTCGCCCGCGCGCGCCGTCAGCGGCCGGCCGTCGAAGGTGAAGCTCAGCTCTCCGCTCGCGGCAAGATCAGCTATGGGCCGGAACATGGAACCTCCGTGCGGTGAAGCTCGCGACGCTCTCCGGCAAGGTGCCGGCGAGGATCGCGGGAGCGAGCGTCAGGACATGGTTGGCGGCGAGCGTCACGCCGGAATGGCAGGTGACGACGAAGGCGCCGGGATGGGTTTGCGACTGGTCGTAGATAGGGAAGCCGTCGGGACTCATCACGCGCAAGGCCGACCAGGTGCGGACGACATTGAGGCCGGCGAGGCGCGGGAACATCTTCACGGCCCGTTCCGCCATGGTCGAGAGGATCGGCTGGCCGACGACGGTGTCGAAGCCTCGATCCTCCTGGCTGTCGCCGATCATGACGCCGCCCTCGTCGGTCTGGCGCACCGTGACCATCGGATTGTGCAGGAAGGGCTCGGTCTTCTCGGTGATGATGATCTGGCCCTTGCTCGGCTTCACCGGCGCATCGAGCCCGACCATGGGAGCCAGCCGCGCATTGCCGAGCCCGGCACAGAGCACGACCTTGCCGGCGCGCATCTCGCCCCAGGGGCCTGTGATGGCGAATCCGCCATCCTTCGGCACGATGCTCTCGACCGGGCTGTTCGGACGGTAGTCGACGCCGCGCCGGACCGTCGCCTCGCGCAAGGCCCGGAACAGCTTCAGCGAATTCACATGGCCGTCGAGCGGGGAATAGAGCGAACCGACGACATCCTTGCCGATGGCGGGCAGGCGCCGCTTCGTCTCGGCATGGTCGAGCACCTCATAGGGAAAGTCGGAGAGCGGCCGGCTGTTATGGAGGCGGCGCATCGCGTCGACGCGCTTGTCGAGCTCGTCCTGCGAGAGGCAGAGCATGAAGCCGCCGGGCTGGCTATGGGCGACGTCGATTCCGGTCTCGCCGGCCAGCGACGCGGCCAGTTCGTGCCAGCTATCGGCCGAGCGGCGCGACCAGAGCGCGTAGTCGGGCATGCCGAAGCCCTTGGACTGCACCCAGACCAGCGCGAAATTGCCGCGCGAGGCCCGCAACGCGGTGTCGCCCTCGTCGAGGATCGCGACCTTGGCGCCGCTGCGGGCGAGGCCGAGCGCGATGGCGCCGCCGACCACCCCGCCGCCGATCACGGCGACATCGGGTTCTTTAGGGATAGTGGACACTGGCGTCAGCCTTTTCCGGTTCCGACGAACAGCCGGTCGAGCCCGAAGAGCCTGTCCAGCGCCATCAGCAGGATGGCGGTCAGGGCGATCAGGCAGGCGGAGACGGCTGCGATGAGCGGGTCGATATTGTCCTGGATGTAGAGGAACATCCGGACGGGGAGCGTGGTGGTGGCGGGCGAGGCGATGAAGACGGTCATCGTCACCTCGTCGAAGGAGTTGATCGCGGCGAGCAGCCAGCCCGAGACGACGCCGGGCAGGATTAGCGGCAATGTTACGCGCCGGAAGACCACGGCCGGGCTCGCGCCAAGCGAGATCGCGGCGTGCTCGATGCGCCGGTCGATGCCGTAGGAGGCGGCGAGCACGAGGCGCAGCGCGAAGGGCAGGATCACGATGATATGGCTCAGCACCAGCCCGAGGAAGGTCCCGGAGAGGCCGATCTGCGTGAAGAAGCGCAGGAAGGCGATGCCCAGGACGACATGGGGGACCATCAGCGGCGACATGAACAAAGCCGTCATCGCCTCGCGGCCGGGGAAGCGATAGCGCGCGATGGCGAGCGCGGCGGGCACCGCAAGCCCGATCGCGACGGTCGAGGACAGCGCGGCCAGCCAGAGCGAATCCCGGAAGGCGCGCAGGAACTCGGGGTAATCGAGGATCGCCCTGAACCAGCGCAGGCTCCAGACCCGGCCGGGCAGCGAGAGATAGCCCTCCGGCGTGAAGGCGACGAGGCAGACCACCACCAGCGGCGCCAGCATGAAGACGACGAAGAGCGCGTGGAACAGGATGGCGAAGGGACCGTTGCGGCTCATTCGAACACCTGTGAGTAGCGCCGCTCGACCAGCCGGTTGGCACCGACGGTGAGGATCACGAGGGCTGCGAGCAGGAGCACGGCGACGGCGGCGCCAAGCGGCCAGTTCAGCGTGTTCAGGAACTCGTCATAGGCGAGCGTCGCCGCGACCTTGAGCCGCCTGCCGCCGATGATCGCGGGCGAGGCGAAGGCGCTGGCCGCCAGCGCGAAGACGATGATCGAGCCCGAGAGGATGCCCGGCACGATCTGCGGCAGGATCACGCGGCGCCAGATGGTGAGGCGCGAGGCGCCGAGCGAGAGCGCGGCATTCTCGATCTGCGGATCGAGCCGCTGCAGCGAGGCCCAGACCGCGAGGATCATGAAGGGGATGAGCACATGGACGAGTGCGATCACCACGCCGGTCTCAGTGAACATGAATTCGAGCGGCTGGCCGATCAGGCCGAGCGCCATCAGCCCTCGATTCACCAGCCCGTTCGAGCCGAGCAGCAGCGCCCAGCCGAGTGTGCGAGCCACGACCGAGACCAGGAGGGGCCCGAGGATCGCGAGCAGGCAGAGGCCGCGCCAGGCCGGCGACATGCGATTGAGGATATAGGCCTCGGGCACGCCGATCAGGATGGCGAACAGCGTCACCAGCACGGAGATGCGCAGCGTGCGCAGGAAGACTTCGAGGAAATAGCTGTCGCTGAAGATCTCGCGGAAATTCTTCAGGGTGAACTCGGCGACGATGCCCTTGTACTGACCCCAGTCGTAGAAGGCGAGCAGCACGGTCATGCCGAGCGGTATGATGACGAGGCCGAGGAAGACGGCGAGCGCAGGACCCGTCAGCCAGTAAGGCGTCGCGCGGGCGGAAGCATCCGGGCTCATGAACCTGCGCCCTCCGCCAGCAACGCGGCGTCGCCGGGGCCGAAGCTCAGCATCACGCTCTCGCCTTCGCCGGGGACAGGCCTGCCGTCATTGTGCCGGATCAGCGTGACCGGACCGGCGGCGCTGTCTGCCGTCAGCAGCCAATGCGCGCCCTGGAAGACGCGGGTGGTGATGCGGGCTGTGAAGCCCGGCGCGCCCTTCGCCGCGAAGCCGAGGCGCTCGGGGCGGACAGCGATGCGCAGCGTGCCTGAAGGGGCGCCGGCGAGCGGCACGGAAAGGTTTTCGATCGCGACATGGCCACGGCCGTCGCCGGTTGCTGCCAGGACATTGGTCTTGCCCAGGAAATTCGCGACAAAGGCGGTGTCGGGTGCGCCATAGACGGCGTCGGGCGCACCGATCTGCTCGACGCGGCCGCGATTCATCACGACGATGCGGTCGGACAGCGCCATCGCCTCGTGCTGGTCATGCGTGACGAGGATGGTGGTCGTGCCGATCGAGCGCTGGATCTGGCGCAGCTCCCCTTGCATCTCCTCGCGCAGTTTGGCGTCGAGATTGGAGAGGGGTTCGTCGAGCAGCAGGAGCGAGGGCCTGATGACGAGGGCGCGGGCCAATGCGACGCGCTGCTGCTGGCCGCCCGACATGCGCCGGGGATAGCGATCCTCGAACCCTTTGAGGCCGACCAGCGCCATCGCCTCCAGCGTGCGCTTCTCGCGCTCCGCCTTCTCGACGCCGCGCATTTCGAGGCCGAAGGCGATGTTCTGCGCCACGGTCATATGCGGAAAGAGCGCGTAGCTCTGGAAGACGATGCCGAGGCCGCGCTTGTTCGGCGCGACGCCGCCGAGATCGCCGCCGTCGAGCAGGATGCGGCCGCGATCGACCGGCACGAAGCCGGCGATCATCTGCAGCGTCGTGGTCTTGCCGCAGCCGGAGGGGCCGAGCAGCGAGATGAACTCGCCGCGCGCGACCGTGAGGTTGAGCCCCTCGACGGCGACCGCCGTGCCGTAGGACTTGCCGAGGCCTTCGAGAACGAGATGGGACATGGGTTGTTTGCTGGCCTCGTTTGAGGGCGCGGAAACTCCGCGTCATCCCGGGCTTGACCCGGGATCCATTCCGGAGCGCTTCCGAAGAAGGTTCAGGCATGGATCCCGGATCTTCGCTTCGCTGCGTCAGGGATGACGGTGAGGTTGGAAGGCGGACTGTGTTACCGCTCGACCTCGCGGTTCCAGCGGCGGGTCCATTCCTCGCGCTTGGCGTTGACGATGTCCCAGTCGACGGCCTTGAGCTTCTTCACGTCCTCGCCATAGGGCAGACCCTTCTGTTCGTCGGGTGTCAGCGTCACCGTCATGTTGGCGGGGCCGAAACCGGCGCCGGTCGCCATCACCTTCTGGATCGCGGGCGAGAGCATGAACTGGATGAAGGCATTGGCCTCGGCCGCGTTCTTCGAGCCCTCGACCGGGCAGGCCGCGACGCCGAGCGCGAAGCCGCCTTCCTTCGGATAGACGAACTCGACCGGGAAGCCGGTGTCGGCAAAGGCCTTGACGCGGCCCGAGCCCCAGACGCCGAGCACGGCCTGGCCGTTCTGGAAGAGCTCGGTCATCTTCGCCGGCGAGGGTTCATAGGCGACGATGTTCGGGTTGATGTCCTTCTTGAAGGCCTCGAAGCCCGGCTCGATATTGCCCTCGCCGCCGCCGCCGATCTGCGCGAAGGCGATCAGCGCATGCAGGCCATAGGTGTTGTTGATCGGCGGGCTGACGATCTTCTTGCCGTAGATCTTCGACTTCAGGTCGGTCCACGAGGTCGGGGCCGGCCACTTGTTCTCGTCGAAGACGTTCTTGTTGTAGAACAGGCCGGTGCCGACGAGGCCGAGCCCCACGCCCTTGTTCGACTTGAACTTCATCACCGGCGCGACGTCCTTGTAGACTGCGCCGTCGGTCAGCGTGCCGCAGAAGCCGAGCGCCACCGCCTGATAGGCGGGGCCATCATCGACGATCGCGACATCGATCTGCTGGTTGCCCTTCTGGGCCTGCAACTTGGCGAGCGTGTCGGTGGAATTGCCGGCGACATACTCGATCTTGACGTTGGCCTGCTTCTCGAAGGCCGGGATGACCTCCTTGCGCATGGTCTGCTCGTAGGAGCCGCCATAGCCGGCGACGTAAAGCGTCTTCTGCTGGGCGAAAGCGGCGGAGCCGGCGAGCGCGGTTCCGGTAACCAGAGCGAATGTGATGGCGAGCTTCACGGTATCCCCTCCTCGTTTTCGAGTGATGCCGTTAGGTTCGGGGCTGTTTTGGAACTGGTCAAATCGAATGTTTCGCGCAGCCCATGCCGAAATGTTATGTCCGCTTCGAGTGAGGATCGAGCATGCTGAACCCGCGCCAGATCGAGGCTTTCCGGACGGTGATCGTGACCGGCGGCATCACCGCCGCCGCGCAGGCGCTGAACGTCACGCAGCCGGCGGTGACGCGATTGATCCAGGACCTGCAATATGCCCTCGGGTTGCCGCTTTTCGTGAAGCGCGGCGCGCGATTGGTGCCGACCAACGAGGCGCTCTCGCTCTATCGCGAGGTCGAGCGCCAATTCGTCGGGCTGGAGCGGATCGAGAATGCCGCGCGCAACCTGCGCGACGGGCGAGCAGGCTCGCTCAGGGTCGCGGCGCTGCCGGCCTTCAATGTCGGCTTCCTGCCGCGGGTCGTGGGTAGCTACCTCAAGCAGAAGCCGGACCTGGAGATCGCGATCTATGGCAGCATCTCCTCGCAGGTCGTGGATTGGGTCACGTCGGGTTTCTGCGAGCTCGGCTTCGCACAGCTCCCGCTGGATTTTCCGGGGATCGATATCGAGATCCTGCCGGCAATGGCGCCGGTCGCGGTGCTGCCGACAGGGCATCGGCTTGCCGCCAAGGCGGTGCTGGCGCCGGAGGATTTCGTCGATGAGCCGTTCATCTCGCTCGAGCAGTCGACGCAATTGCGCTACCGTATCGATGCGCTGTTCTCAGCCCATCGCGTCGCGCGCCAGACCCGGGTCGAGACGCCGTTATCGATGATCGCCTGCGGGCTCGTCGCGGCGGGCGCGGGGCTTTCGGTGGTCGATCCGTTCACGGCCGAGGAATATCGCGGCAAAGGCGTCGAGGTGAGGCCGCTCAGGCCGTCGGTGACCTACGATATCGCGATCATCTGGGGTGCCGGCCGTTTCCGCTCCGCCGTCGCGCAGGATTTCGCGGAGACGGTTCGGGCTGCGGCTCTCGACTTTGCCGGGACTGCGGCCGCGTAAAAGCCAGGCCTCAGTCGCCGAACTGATGGATCCAGCCGGTCTGTCTGCTTATGCAGCGCTCGCGCTCGTAACCGGCGATGACGGTTTCCCGTGCGGCGCGGCGCAGTGGCTGCAACAGCGCGGGGCTCGCCAGCGCTTCCTCGATGCGTTCAGCCAGCGCTTCGCTGTCATGGAAGGGGGCGAGCAGGCCGTTGGCGCCGTCGCGGATCACTTCCTTGACCGGTTCGGTGTCCGAGCCGACGACGAGGCAGCCGCAGGCCATCGCTTCCAGCAGCGACCAGGACAAGACGAAGGGCACGGTGAGATAGACATGGGCGGCCGAGACCTGGAACAGCCGGATCAACTCATCATGGGCGAGCCAGGGGATATGGACGATCCGGTCGCCGAGCCCGGTCTCGGCAAGCATCGCCTCGCGCCAGCTGTTGCCATCGGAACGGGGGCGGCCATAGCCGGAGCCGTCGCCGCCGACCACGACGAAGAGCGCGTCGGGGCGACGGGCGGCCAGGAGCGCCGCGGCGCGCATGAATTCGGGATAGCCGCGATAGGGATCGAGATCGCGCGCGACGAAGGTCACGGCGGGCATACCCGGCGAGAGCACACGGCCGTCGGGCAGGATGAAGGTCGCTTCGCTGTCCGGGCGGCAGAAGCGGGTGTCGATGCCGTCATGGCAGACGGCGATGCGCTGGCGGTAGGCGGCCGGATATTGCCGGCGCTGCCATTGCGTCGGCGCATAGGCGGCATCGAGCGTGTCGAGCGCGAGAAGCTGGGCGGCGTTGCGCATGCGGACGCGCTGGCGATCGGCGGCCGGCACGGGCTCGTCGATGCCGAAATCGAGATCGGAATCCGTGCTGCGGTAATAGTACTCGCAATAGCCGATCAGCCCCGCAGCGGGCAGCGCGTCACGGGCGAAGAGCAGGCCGCCCCAGCCGATATGGCCGAGGACGACATCCGGGGGATCGCTGCGCTTCAGGCGCTCCATCAGGCGCGCCACCGCCTCTCCGGTGCGCAGGTGATACTCGGTCGCTGCGAGCGCCGGGTGCTGGGTCGTGCTCTCGTCGACGGAATAGACGAGCTGGCGAACGCCCGGCGCCTCCTGCGCCGGGCGTTCGGTGATCAGGGTGACCTCGGCGCCCTCCGCGACGAGGCTGCCGATCAGAGCAGCGAATTGACCAGATCCTGCGCGATGAACGAATAGGACATGCATGATGCGAGCAGCACTCCGCCGTAGCGGAGCGCGTCGTTCCACCACTGTTCGAGTTGGCGCAGGGTTTCGTGGGTCGTGTTCAGGTCGGTCTCGCGGTTGCTTTCCAGCCGCTGGCCGAACTGGCTGGCCTCGTCGAGCAGGCGCAGCCGCTCGCACAGCATCTGCCCCTTCAGTGAGAGCGAGATGCGGGCCTGCCGGCGATCGCGCGGCGAGGCCCCCCGGTCGAGATAGCCGTTCTCCACGAGCTGCTTGAGATTATAGGAGGCGTTCGAGCCGCCGTAATGGCCGCGGTCAAGCAGATCGCGGACGGCGATCTCGCCTTGTCCGATCGTCATCAGCACCATGACTTGCGATGGCGAGATGTCGTCGATGCCGAGCTTGGTCAGTTCGAGCCGGAGATAGTCGAGAAAGCGCCGGCTGACCCGCTCGATCACCCGCGCGAGGTCAAAAGGGGAAATTCGGCGATCGGGGACCTCGTCGAGGACACCGGAACCATTCGCCGGATGGTGGCCGTTCAGGGAACTGCCTGTGAATTGCTCGCCGCCGCGCAATTTAAAGTGCATTCCTTACCCCACCTGATCGAAAATTAAACAATCCATCTCTTTTGCCTCCGATTTGTGGTTAGAAGCCTATAGGCAAAGCACATGCCACCTACGTTAGCCATTAGATAAGATTGTAGTATTCTTTCGATGCGCAGAAACTGTTTCGAAATTCAAAATTTCTCATAGTTCAGCCTTATTTGCTTCCATCTGAGTCGGTGAGCTACGCTTCTAATCTGTCATAATCTTGACACTCCCTCCATGTCTCGTTGCAAGTCCGATGACGGGGTTTTCCCCGCAGCTCTCTCGGACCCAACGCACCCTCATTCTTGGAGCCTTGCATGAAGGCGGTGACGCCGGCGCCCGACGCCCTGATCCGGAATCTCCAGCGCTCGTTCGTCGGCGGCCTGAGCTATGCGGGCTTCCTCAGCCTGTGCGTGAACCTGCTGCTGCTGACCGTCCCGCTGTTCATGATGCAGGTGCAGGACCGCGTGATCGTCAGCCGCAGCTATGACACGCTGACGATGCTCCTGGTCATCGCGGTCGGGGCGCTCGTGCTCTACGGCGTGATCGAGTTCATCCGCTCGCTGACCTTCCAGGCGATGGCGAGCATCTTCGCGCGCAAGCTCAATTTGCCGGCTTTGCAGGCGGCGGTGAGCTCCTCGCTCGAGAAGGGTTCGGGCCAGGCGACGCAGGCGATCCGCGATCTCAACGACATCCGCTTCTTCATCGCGAGCTCGGCGATCGCGACGCCGCTGGAGGCGGCCTGGTCGCCGATCTTCCTGGCCGTGCTTTTCGCCCTGCATCCGATCTACGGGCTGGTGGGGCTCGCTTCGCTGATCATCCTGCTGCTGCTCGGCGTGCTCTCGGACATGCTGACCCGGCGCGTCCTCAAGGAGGCCAACGAGGCCGGCGTCGCCAGCATCAACGAGGTTGGCGCCAGCCTGCGCCATGCCGAGACGATCGAGGCCATGGGCATGCTGCCGGCGCTCTCGCGGCGCTGGCGCGGCCAGCAACTGGCGATGATCGAGCAGCTCGACATGGGCACGCGGCGGGGCAAGTTCATCGCCGCCGTGACGCGTTCCTCGCGCATGACGATGCAGCTCGCGGTCTATGCGACCGGCGCCATCCTGATCATCCGCAACGAGGTCACCGCGGGCACGCTGATGGCCGCGAGCATCCTGCTCGGCCGCCTGCTCGCGCCGTTCGATTCGATGATCACCGACTGGCGGCAATGGGTTCTCGCCGCCGCCGCCTGGAAGCGCGTGCGTGAGCTGGTTCTCGGCCGCAACTCGCAGCGCCAGACCGTCCCGACCCCGCCCTGCCAGGGCGATCTCGTGGTCGACCGGGTGATCTATGCGCCGGCCGGGCAGGAGTTGACGGTCATCAAGAGCGTCTCCTTCACGCTGCAGCCCGGCGAGGTGCTCGGCGTGGTCGGCCCGTCCGGCGCCGGAAAGTCGACGCTGGCGCGGCTGCTTGTCGGCGTGCTCCGGCCCAATGTCGGCGGCGTCTATCTCGACGGGCACAGCACCTATCTGTGGGAGCGCGGCTCGTTCGGCGCGATGGCCGGCTATCTCCCGCAATCGGTCTCGCTGCTCAACGGCACGATCGCCGAGAACATTGCCCGCATGCGCGATCCCGATCCGCGCGCCATTCTGGAGGCGGCACGCATTGCCGGCGTTCACGAGCTGATCGGCCGCCTGCCGCTCGGCTACGACACCAATGTCGCCGATAGCGACTTCAACCTCTCCGGTGGCCAGCGCCAGCGCATCGGCCTGGCGCGGGCGCTCTACGGCATGCCGCGCCTGATCGTGCTCGACGAGCCCAATGCCAATCTCGATGCCGAGGGCGAGCAGAGCCTGATCCGCGCCATTGCGGCGGCGCGCGAGAGCGGCGCCATCGTCGTGCTGATCGCGCATCGCCCCTCGGTGATGCAGGTGGTCGACAAGCTCCTGGTGCTGCGCGAGGGCCGCGTCCAGCAATTCGGCCCGCGCGGGGAGATCGCCGGCATGATCACGCCCGGCGGGCGCGTCGAGATCGAGCCCGCTGGCAAGGCTCCGACAGCCCCGGCCCCGGCTCGCGAGGTGAAGGCATGACCGGACGTTCCCTGATCAAGCGCCCCGAACATTCGCTCACCGTACAGGTCGAGCCGGAAATCCTCGAGGAGCGCATGCCGAGCCTGCGCAACCTCGTGCTGGCCGGTGTCGCCGCGATCGGCGTCGGCTTCGGTGGCTTCGGCGCCTGGGCCGTGACGGCGCGGCTCGACAATGCCGCCGTCGCGCCCGGCCTCGTCGCGGTCGACAGCAAGCGCAAGACCGTCAGTCATCTCGAAGGCGGCATCCTCAAGACCCTGCTCAAGGCGGAGGGCGAGCGCGTCGCACGGGACGAGCCGCTGCTGCGGCTGGAGGATGCGCGCCAGCGCGCCGAATTGCAGCAGTTGCAGGCCAAGCGCATCGGGCTCGAAGCCAAGCTCGCGCGCCTGCGGGCCGAGCAGACCGGGGCCGGCGAGATCGCCTTTCCCGCCGATATCGCGCGGATGGATTCGCCGATCGCGCGCGAGGTGCTGCGGGCCGAGCAGGGCCTGTTCAAATCCCGCGCCCAGGTCCATGACGGCAAGGTCCATATCCAGCAGCGCGTTATCGAGCAGCATCAGGCGGAATCGGACGCGCTGAAGGCCCAGATCGACGCCACCACGCAGCAGCGCTCGCTGATCGACGAGGAAGCCAGGATCATGGCCGAGCTCTACGAGAAGCGCTATGCCAAGCGCAGCCAGCTCGTCGAATTGCAGACCAAGCAGAGCGAATTGTCCGGCAAGGCCGGGGAATTGACCGCGCGCAAGGCCAAGGCCGAGCAGGCGGTCGCGGGCGCCAATCTCGAAATCCTCTCGATCAGCCTCGAACGGCAGAACGATATCGGCGGGGAGATCCAGGAAGGACAGCTCGCGCTCTCGGAGGTGACCGAGCGCATCGTGCAGGCCGAGGACATTCTGCGCCGGCTGGTGGTGACCTCGCCCCAGGAAGGTGTCGTCGCCAATATCCGGATGCGCACGGCCGGCAGCGTGATCGCGGCGGGCGAGGCGATCCTCGACATCGTGCCGGAGCACGAGCCGCTGATCGTCGAGGCCAAGGTCGATCCGCGCGACATCGATGCGGTGAAGATCGGTTCCACGACGCGCGTGCGCTTGACCGCGTTCAATTCGCGCCTGCTGCCGCCCCTGCAGGCCAAGGTGAGCTATGTCGCGCCGGACCAGTTGATCGACGAGAAGACCGGCGCGCCCTATTTCGTGGTGCGGGCGGAGATCGATCCCGGCAGCCTGCGCGACTACAAGGTCTCGCTGCATGCCGGCATGACCGCCGAGGTGATGATCGTCAACGGCGCGCGCCGCGCGGTCGACTACCTGCTCTCGCCGATCACCGACAGCTTCAACCGGGCCTTCCGCGAGGATTGAGCGGGTGCCATCGGCGCAGTGGCCGACAGGCTAGTGCGTTCGGGGCTATATTTCGAATTTGAAAGTATATCTTCGAGAATATGGATAGGTTTTTGATCGTAAAATAAAGACTAAACTATGTTGCGTCGCAAAATGATCACAATAAAAAGCTTGCTGCACTGCATCTGTTGAGCAATCTTCGCCCGGTCGAGCGATGGCCTGATCTATCGATGGTCGTCGGAAACATTCCTGGTCTTCTCGTTCTGCGGTGCGGCCGCCGAATGGTCCAGGTTCACCAGATCGCCCAGGAGGTGCCGTATGGCGACGATCGAAGGAAGTGCATTCGACGACTTTTTGATTGGGAGTCGCTTCAGTGACGTGATTCTCGCCGGAGCCGGCGACGACATCGTCAAGGGTGGGGATCAGGTCGATTCCCTGTTCGGCGAGGAAGGTGACGACACCCTGTTCGGCGACGGCGGCAACGACGCCCTGTTCGGCGGCGAGGGCAACGATACCCTCTTCGGCGGGCTCGGCGACGATGTCCTGTCCGGCGACGAGGGCAATGACGCCCTGTTCGGCGGCGAGGGCAACGACATCCTCAGCGGCGGTGCCGGCGACGACATCCTGCGCGGCAATAACGGCGACGATGTCCTGATCGGCGGCGAAGGCAACGACATCCTGCAGGGCGGCCCGGGCGACGACATCCTCCAGGGTGGCGCCGGCAACGACGTCCTTCAGGGCGGTGACGGGGCCGATATCCTCAACGGCGGCGAAGGCAACGACATCCTTCAGGGTGGCGCTGGCGACGACATGCTGTTCGGCGGTGCCGGCAACGACATCCTGCATGGCGGCGCCGGCAGCGACACCTTCGTGTTCGAGGGCGGCGGCGGCAACGATGTCGTCCTCGATTTCGAGGCCGGCTCGGACATGCTGCAGATCGCGTCCGACATCAACGGCACGGGCATCAGCTCGGCCGAGGACGTTGCGGCGCGTGCCACCACCGTCGGCGGCAACACCGTCGTCGATCTCGGCAACGGCGACACGCTCACCCTGGTCGGCGTCTCCGCCGACGACGTTCAGGCCGATCCGAACTCCTACTTCACGGTCGCCTGATCCTGATGCTGCCTCTCGTTCGGCCATGGCGGCCGGGCGAGAGGTTCGCAGCTCCCGGAGCGCGCACGCCCCCGGAAAGCCTCCCCCCGCTTTCCGCATGCGCTCCGGGATTCTCCGTGCCGCAGGAGCGCCTCAATGCTTTCTCTCGCGCCCGTCGCGATGGCGACGACACCGCCTGCCCAGCTCGAACTCCACCGCCTCGGCGGTTCGGTCTTCCTGCTCTGCTGGACGCTCGAGGCCTCGCCCTTCGGCAAGCCCGCACTTGCGCTCGCGGGCGGCGGCAGGCGCCTGCCGGCGGCCTCGATCTCGCTTGGCCTGCGCGACGGGCGCGAGCGGCTCGCCGTCGCCTTCCGCTCCTCCGGCCATGACAATGTCGTCGCGACCCTCAGCGACCATGGTCCGCAAGGCGAGGTGACGGCCGGCTTCGATCCGACGCTCGTCCACGGCCTCGCCGACCCGGCTGAAATCCTCAAGGAGCTGACGCCGCAGGCGCGCCTGACACTCGCCAATGCGCTGGTCCGCGCCTGGCCGCCCCTGTTCGGCCTCGCCGCGATCCCGAATTACCTGTCCTTCCTGCGCCAGTTCCTGCTGACGCTATTCCCGAAGCCGATCGCGATGCAGCCGACCGCGGCGCTGGTCGAAGGGCAATGGCTGTTCGAGACCGCCGTGCCGGCCGGCTTCGGCGCCTTGCAGGGCGTTGCCCGCCTCGACGGTGCGGGGTTGACGCGGCTCGATCTCAAGGCTCGCCTCGGCGCGGCCGACCGCAGCGGCAAGCGCGAGGCCCAACTCGTGCTGGATGCGCCGCCAAGCCGTGGCGGCGGCCTGCTGATCCTGCAGGGCGAGCGCTCGCTGGTGCTGCGCACGCTGCCCGGCCGGCAATCCGCGCCGTCGCTCGGTCGCTGGTGGGCGGGCAAGGCCGCGAGCCGCGACGGGCTGCGCAACTGGGTCGTCGAGCAGCTTGCCGGGCTGTCCGAGCAGGGTCGCCTGCTCGCTATCGAGATGCAGCGGCGCGTGCCGCTCGCCGTCCAGCATGTCCGCCGCAGCGACGACCTGCCTGCCGCCGAACTCGATCTCGCGGTCTGCAACCGCGCCGGGCTGCTGATCGGCGGCTGGCTGCGTGATCCCGACGATCTCCTCGAAGAAGTCCTGCTCCATCGCGGCAATGGCGAGCCGATCGCGATGCTCTCGCGTTTGCAGCGTTTCCCCGTGCGCCTGCCGGCCGGGGCGGATGGCGAGACGCGTGCCGCCACAGGCTTCGCCGGTTTTGCTGCCGATTATGCCGGCGGCGCGCCGGTTCTGCAGCCGCGCTGCGAGATCAAGCTGAAATCCGGGACGACGCTGACATTGCGCCCGCCGGTGCAGCCGGCCGATGCCGTGACGATCCGGGCGCGGGCGCTGGCGGCGATCCCGCCGCAATATCTCACCGCCGGGATGATCGAGACGACACTCGCGCCGATCCTCGCCGCCTGCCAGGAGGACCTGCGCGACAGCCGGCCCGAACCGCTCATCAAAGCATACGGGCCTTCGCTGGCGCGACCGAAGGCTTCGGTCGTGATCCCGCTCTATCGCGTCTATGATTTCCTGCGCGTGCAGGTCGCGGCCTTCGCCGGGGACCCGTGGTTCTCGGAGCATGCCGAACTGATCTATGTGCTCGATTCGCCCGAGCACGAGGCCGAGGTCGCGCATCTGCTCGGCGGCCTGCATCTCGCCTATGGCCTGCCGATGCAGCTCGTCGCGATGCAGCGCAACGGCGGCTTCTCGGCTGCCTGCAATGCCGGCGCCGCCGTGGCCCGGGGCGAGGTGCTCGCCCTCGTCAATTCCGATGTGGTCCCGACCGGAAACGGCTGGCTGGAGGGGTTGATCGCCCGGCTCGATCGCCGCGCAAGGGTCGGCGCTGTTGGCCCGAAGCTGCTCTATGACGACAATTCGCTGCAGCATGCCGGCTTGTTCTTCAAGCGCGACAGCAAAGGCACCTGGCTCAACCATCATTACTTCAAGGGCATGCCCGGCAGCTATGCGCCGGCCACGATCGAGCGGCCCGTGCCCGGCGTCACCGGCGCCTGCATTGTGATGGCGCGCGATCTTTATGACGAGCTCGGCGGCTTCGACGAGAGCTATGTCATCGGCGATTACGAGGACAGCGATCTCTGCCTCAAGATCAGGCGCGCCGGCTTCGGCATCCTCTATGTCCCGGATGTCGCGCTCTATCATCTCGAGCGGCAATCGATCGCGCGCAGTGTCGATTACACGCGCGGCGCCGCCTCCCAGCACAATGCCTGGCTGCAATCGCAGCGCTGGGGCGCCCAGATCGAGGCGCTGATGCAGGCCTTCGAGACCTCCGCGCCCGAGCTTGCCCTGCCGGCGCCTGCCGTTCCCAGCGAACCCGACCTTGTTCCCCGCTTCACCTTCAGGAGAGCGACCGCCGCATGACTGCCCTGAGACAGATCGCACCGGAGCCGGCTCCCGCGGAGGCTTCCGCCGGGCCCGAGCTCGACTGGCTCCTGGCCTCGCTGCAGAGCAACCGCTTCATGCCGCATCCGCCGCCGGATTCGATCTTCGTCGGCGACGGCGATTATCGCGCGATCGGCGCTGAATTCCTCGGCCATTTCATCCGGATCGGCCGGCTGAAACCGCATGAGCGCGTCTTCGACATCGGCTGCGGCATCGGTCGTATGGCCGTGCCGTTGACGCAATATCTCGATCCCGAGCGCGGCAGCTATGACGGCGTCGATCCCGTGATGGAGGGCATCCTCTGGTGCGCCCAGACGATCACGCCGGCCTATCCGCGCTTCCGTTTCCAGCGGCTCGACATCGCCCATCCGCTCTATAATCCGCAGGGCTCGCTGCCGGGTATCGAGGTCCGCTTCGGCTTCGCCAATGGCAGCTTCGATTTCGTGACGATGACCTCGGTCGCGACGCATCTGCCGCCCGAGGAACTGGTAGTCTACCTGCAGGAGGCGGCGCGCCTTTTGTCGCCGGGCGGGCGCCTGTTCCTGACCGCCTTTGCGATCGACGGCTCCCCGACGGGGCAGGAGCGCCTCTCGTTCAAGCGCTGGCAGGATGGGCCGGGCTGGTACGCCATCGACGAGGCCCCGCTTGCCGCTGCCGGGATCGACAGCCGCTTCCTGCTGGAGCAGGCGGCTGAGGCCGGGCTTGCCGTCGAGGCGCTCAGGCCGGGGCATTGGCGCGGCATCAGCGCGGCGCATTACCAGGACCTGCTGATCGCGACGAAGCCGGGGAGCAAGGGACCGGGAGGCGTGGCATGAGCCGGCGCATCCTCGTCGTCGCGCATAACCATCCGTCGCTGCATCCGGGCGGCACCGAGATCTTCGCGCATGACCTGACGCAGGCCTATCGGGAGCAGGGCTGCGAGGTTTTGTTCCTCGGTGCGACCAATGCGATGCATCGCGGGCCGCATCCGGGCACGGCGCTGCAGGCTATCGGCGAGGACGTGCTGCTGTGGAGCGCGCATTACGACCGCTTCCACATGAGCCAGATCGACCATTACGGCACGCTGCAGGACCTTGCGACGCTGCTGGAGGAGTTCCGGCCGGACGTGATCCACGTCCATCATCTCGTGCTGATCGGCGCCGAGTTCCTGACGCTGGCGCGAAGGCTCCTGCCGCAGGCGGCGATCGTGATGACGCTGCACGACTACTACCCGATCTGCCATCATGACGGGCTGATGGTGCGGCCGGGCGATCGCCAGCGCTGTAACGGTTCCTCGCCCTCGGCCTGCCATGGCTGTTTCCCCGAGATCGGCTCCGACCGCTTCCTGCTGCGCGAGCGCTTCATCAAGACGCATCTCGCCGCTGTCGACCGCTTCGTCGCGCCGAGCCGGTTCCTGTGCCAGCGCTATGTCGACTGGGGCCTGCCCGGCGAGCGGATCGAGGTCATCGCCAATGCCCGCCCGACACAGGAGGCCGCGCCGCATCGGCAGGCCACGGGCCGGCGCACCAGCTTCGGCTATTTCGGCAATCTCAACCCCTGGAAGGGCGTGCTGCCGCTGTTGCAGGCGGCGCAATTGCTGCGCGCTTCCGGCGAGACCGAATTCTCCCTGCGCATCCATGGCGGCGCGCCGTTCCAGAGCGAGGCCTTCACCGCGGCGTTCGAGACTGCGCTTGGCGGCGCGGAGGGCGTCGTCACGCATTGCGGGCCCTATTCCCGCGACGAGGTGCCGGGCCTGATGGCCGAGATCGACTGGGTGGTGATGCCCTCGATCTGGTGGGAGAACGCGCCCCTCGTCATCCAGGAAGCCTTCCAGCACCGCCGCCCGCCGATCGTCAGCGCCATCGGCGGCATGGCCGAGATGGTGCGCGACGAGATCGACGGGCTGCATGTCCGGCCGGGCGATCCGGTCGCGCTGGCCCGCATCCTTCGCCGGGCGATGGAGGAGGCCGGCCTCTGGCAGCGCCTCGTCCACGGCATTGCCGAGCAGCCGACGCTAGCCGACTGCGCCGGCCGCCACCTTGCCCTCTTCGATGACCTCAAGCTCGCGGAGGCTGCATGACCACGGCTCAGCATCAGGACAACGAAGTCCGCCTGCCTAACGTCAACCCCGCCCGCCTGAACGGACGGGTCGATGCCCTCGATGGCAGCCGCTTGCATGGCTGGATCTGGGACGAGGCCCGGCCCGACGAGGCGATCACGGTCAGGGTTTTCCTGGACGGCAAGGTCGTCGCGGAAACGAAGGCCGACCAGAGCCGCATCGACCTGCGCCGTAACGGCATCGGCGACGGCAAGCACGCCTTCTCGATCGATCTCGACGAGACGCTGGTCGCGGCGCGCACCCGGCTGGTGGTGACCGGCATTTCGCCTGCGACGAGTGCGGAGTTCGAACTGCGCTTGCCGGCAGCGGACGAGCTTGCGGCGGAGGCGGCGATCGCCGTGCCGCTGGCGCGCTTCTTCGACAAGGTCGAATTGCTGATCGCGCTCAACCGGCGCGGCCAGCTCGCCCAGAAGGAGCTCAACGAGAAGCTCGACCGCATCGCGGCCCGCCTCGAAGAAAACCATGCGCTGGCCGAGGCGACCAAAGCCGAGACCGAGAGCCAGAGCGAGATCGTGCGCCGGCTCGGCGAGCTCGATGTCTTCCAGCTGCGTTTCGACGGCACCTTGCGCGGCTTCGACGAGCGGCTCGACGCGATCCGCAAGGAGGCGCGCGCACCGCTTCGGCAGGTCACCGTCATCCTCGGCTTCCTCTCGGCGCTCGCCGCGGTGATGTCCTTCGTCACGCTCGCCGTCACCTTGTGGGGAGGCTAAGACGATGAGCGAGGTCATCGTTCCCGAGAGGACAGCGATCGCGCAGGCGCCGACCGTCGCCTGGACGCCGCTCGGCGAAAACGCGATCCTCGTCCGCAGCCATTGCGACGCCATTCCGGCGAAGGTGCCGGTCGCGGTCGACGGCAACCCGCGCAACCGCGCCCAGACGATGGTGTTGAGCTGGCGCCGGCCCGGCTCCGAGCCTTCGGCGGCGACCGGCTTCCTGTGCCTGGCGCCGGCGCCCAGCGTCGACGACAGCGGCACCGGCGCGCTGCTGATCGGCCGCCCCGGCCGGCCGCTGCGGCTGATCCTGGCGCCGAAGCCTCAACCGCTGCAGGCCTTCCTCTCCGAGCTTGCCGACGATGCCGGGCAGGCCTTTCCGAGCGTGGTCGACGGTCTGCTCGAAGTGCTGCTGACCGGGGCGCCCAATCCGCGCCGCCTCAGGGCCGTGGCGATGCTGCTGCAGACGGTGGCGCGGCCGGGCGGCTTCGTCGAGGTGATGGGCAAGCTCGACGATATCGCCGGATCGGTCGGCGGCATCTTCCTGCAGGGCTGGACCTCGCATTTCGCCGCCGGGCGGGTGAAGCTCCTGATCTCGCATGGCGGCCTGTCGCCGGCCCATCTCGAAACCGGGACCTTCGAGCGTGACGATCTCGGCGAGGGCGCGCGCGGCTTCTTCGGCCTGCTGGAGGATTGCCACGCCCAGCACCCCGGCGAGATCGAGCGGCTCTATTTCCGCGGCAATGACGGTTGGCGCGCGCTTGAGGTCTATGAGCGCCATGTCCTGCTCGAACCGATCACGGTGCCCGGCCACCTGCGCGACGGCTTGCAACGTGGCACCGCCCCGCAGGCCACGGCCGACAAGCTGAAGCGCGCCTCGCAGCGCTTCGACGGGCGCGACACGGTCTGCCTGCTGGAGGAGCCGGTGCGGGCCGGCATCGACTCGGTCACGGTGGTCGAGGGCACCGGCGTGCTGATCATCGGCTGGCTGTTCGATCCCGAACGTCGGGTCGGCGGGGTCTCGCTGCGCAGCGGCAGCCAGTCCTGCGCCGTCGACCGCGTGTGGACGCGGGTGCAGCGCGCCGACGTGACGGCAGCCTTCATGGAGGACCCGCGCTTCGGCCCGGCCCTGGCCTCGCGGCGCAATAATCACGGCTTCATCGTCTTCGCGCCGAAGCTTCTGCCCGAGGCCGGCCAGCCGCTGCATCTCGCCTTCGAGGTGCAGGGCACGGGCCCGGCCTTCCTGCCGCTCGAACCCAACCGGGCCCCGGCGCGTCGCGCGCTTGAGCGCGTGCTCGGCCTGCTCGATCCCCGCTCTTCGACCGCGAACGCCGTGGTCGAGCGCCAGATCGCGCCGGCCTTGCAGGCCGCCGAGATCGCGCCGCCGCGTGCCGCCGAGACGCTGGATGTCGGCGCCTTCGATCCCGAAGCTCCCCTCGGCCTCGTTATCGGCCTCGATCACCGCCATCGCGAATTGTCGGCGCTGTTCGCGCTTCTCGCGATGGACCCGGAGGCGCGGCCTCTGCCGATCGTGCTCGCTGCGCCCTCGGAGAGCTTCGACCGTGTCGGCGCCGAAGCGCGGCGGTTGGCGCGCTTCTATGGATTGTCGGTGCGTCTTGTAGCCGTCGAAGGCGTCGAGGATGCCTGCGATGCGCTGGAGGCGGGCGTGCGTGCGTGCCGGTTCAACACGGTCGCGTTGCTGTCCGGCGCTGCACAGATCCGCATGCCCGGCTGGCTCGGCCGGCTGGAGCGAGCCTATCGAGCGCGGGGCGGCCAATGCGTCGCGAGCCCGACGCTGCTCTTCGAGGATGACTCGATCCGCTGGGCCGGCGCCTGGCTGGAAGGCGAGGGCGCGAGCCGGCGTATCGCCAACCGCTTCGTCGGCTATCCCCTGGAGGCGGTCGGCAATCTCGGCCCGATGGAGGTCGCGGCCGGCGCCAGCGAATGCTGCGTGCTGTCGCGCGCCGCCTTCATCGAGGTCGGCGGCTTCGCGCGCAACTACTTCACCACGGCGGAGAAGGGGCTCGATCTCTGCCTCAAGCTCCGGATGGCGGGCTCGCCCTCGCTCTGGGTGCCCGATGTCGAGGTCTATGCCGTCGACGATGCGGAGACCGCGACGCCCCATGCCGGCGCGCTCGCCCAGCTCGCCGACCGCACCAGCTTCGACCGGCGCTGGGCGCTCGCCATCTCCAACATGAAAGGCTGAGGATGCGGGTTCTCGTGATATCGCACGGCCATCCTTCGCTCTCGCTCGGCGGGGCGGAGGTGGCGTCCTACAACCTGCACAAGGGCTTGCAGGCCGGCGAGGGCGTCGATTCCCATTTCCTCGCGCGCGTCGGCGCGCCGACACCGCGCCATGCAGGCACGGCGCTGATGAGCCTGCGCCAGCGCGGCGGCGAACTGCTCTATTACGCCGAGGATTACGACCACTTCCTGATCTCGAACCGGGCGACGGAGGAGATCGACCGCGATTTCGTCCGCGTGCTGCACGACCTGAAGCCCGACGTGGTGCATTTCCACCATTTCATCGGGCTCGGTCTCGAATGCCTGTTCGCGGTGCGTGACGCGCTGCCGGACGCGCTGATCGTGGTGACCTTCCACGAATATCTCTCGATCTGCCACCACCACGGCCAGATGGTGAAGACCGGCGCGTTCAAGCTCTGCTACCGGGCCTCGCCGACCGACTGCAACGCCTGCTTCCCGGATATCTCGCCGGCACGTTTCCTGGCACGCGAGACCTTCATCAAGGGCATGCTGGGGCTGGCCGACCATTTCGTCTCGCCGAGCCGCTTCCTCGTCGACCGCTATGTCGATTGGGGCCTCGCCGAGGAGCGCTTCTCGGTGATCGAGAACGGCATCGACGTGGCCGGCGCCGCGCCGCCACGTCTATTGCCGGAAGGTAAGGGGCGGCGCTCGCGCTTCGCCTATTTCGGCCAGCTCACGCCCTACAAGGGCGCCGACGTGCTGATCGACGCGGTGACGCGTATCCCCGACAAGGTCTGGGGCGAGGATTCGATCCTGCTGGTCTATGGCGGCAATCTGGAGCGCCAGCCGCAGGCCTATCAGGACAAGTTCGCGAAGCTCGTCGAGGCCGCCGGCCGGCGCGTGCGCTTCTGCGGCGCCTTCCAGAACCGCGAGATGCCGAACCTGATGCGCTCGGTCGACTGGATGGTGATGCCATCGGTCTGGTGGGAGAATTCGCCGATCGTGATCCAGGAGGCGTTCTTCCACGGCCGCCCGATCCTGGCGAGCAATCTCGGCGGCATGGCCGAGAAGATCACCGACGAGGTCGACGGCCTGCATTTCCGGCCCGGCAGCCCGGAGGACCTCGTCGATTGCATGACGCGCGCGCTGACCGAGCCCGGGCTCTGGGACCGCCTGCGCGGCGGCATCAAGCGGCCGATGAGCCATCGCGAATGCGCGGGCACGCATCTCGATCTCTACCGCCGCTTGCTGGCGGAACGCCGCAAGCCTGCACCCGCTCGGCAGGACCCTGCCGCGATGATCGCCTGAAACCATAACGAAACAACAGGGGAGACCCGACCATGGCCCGTATCCTCGTCATCAGCCCCTCCGGGGAGGTCTATGACCACGACAATGTCCGCTGGTATCGCCATGCCGATCTGCAGAGCCATATCGAGCACTACCACAATATCGGCGACGCCTTCGTCTTCGATTCCTCGCTGAAGCTGCTCAATTTCGAGAAGCTCGACGAGTTGCCGATCGACCGTGTCGATCCCGCGATGATCGACCGGCTCAACGCCGAATACGATTACGTCTTCCTGCGCGGTTCCAACTATGTCCATGCGCAGATGAACTGGTCGAAGGCGGCCGAGGTGCTGCGCCGGCTTAAAATTCCGGTGATCGCTTTCGGCATCGGCGCGCAGGCCCCGGTGAGTGGCAAGCTGGAATTGAGCGAGGACACGAAGACCGTCCTCAAGCTCATTGCGGATTCGACGGCTTCGCTCGGCGTGCGCGGCACCTACTCCGCGGAGGTGCTGAACGATCTCGGCATCAGGAATGTCCGCATCATCGGCTGCCCGACGGCGTTCCGGAACAACGATCCCAACCTCGCCATCCGCCTGCCGCCGCTGGAGCAGATCAAGACTGCCGGCGTCACGCTGCGGCGCGAGGTCTCGAAGACCTATGCCCAGGACATCAAGCGCTACCTCACCTTCCACCGCTCGCTGGTGAAGTCGATGGCGGACCGTTTCGAGGTCACGCTGATGTCGCAGGGCGAGGTCGAGGAGAAGAAGCTCGCGCTCGGCACCATCGACCAGCAGGCGCAGGCGATGACCGCGCTGCGCGCGAACGAATGGGCCAATAACTGGTATCTCGACGAGCAGGTCGAGCGGCTCTACCAGACCCGGATGTTCTATTCCGACGTGGTCGCGGAATATGAGCGGCTGGTGCGCGGGCTCGACCTCGTGCTCGGCTACCGTCTGCACGGCAACCTGATGGCGCTCGCGAACGGCACGCCCTCGATCTACTTCACCTATGACAGCCGCACGGTCGAGTTCGCGGACACGTTCAAGATCCCGAGCATCGACGTCTTCGCCGGCCAGGATTTCAGGCTGGAGGAGTATTGGGAGCAGGCGCGCTTCGACCGCTTCAACGTGGCTTACGGGCAGGTCTACTGCGCGATGAGCGCCTTCCTCAGCGAGAACAAGGTCGACCACAAGATGGTCAGGCCGGCTGCTGCTGCCCAGGAGGCGCCCGCGCCGGAAAGGAAGGTGGCATGAGGGCCGCCCGTATCCTGCGTGGGGCGCTGCCAGCGGCCTTGCTGCTGCTGGCAGCGCCCGCGATGGCGCAGGGCTATCGGCTCGAGCTCGCGCCCGACGCGCAGGAGGAGACGGTGGTGTCTTGGGCGCGCGAGCGCTGCGAGCAATGGGACCTGCCGGATGCACCATTGCGGGCCTTCCGCGACGACAAGGGCGAGGTCGTCGCCTTCGCCAGCCATTACCGCAACCGCCCGCTGATCGGCCGCGACCTCGCCTCGATCCGCAAGAGCTGCGCGGTCTCCTTCGAGGCGAAGAACAGCGCCGATCCCAGCGCCTTCAGCGACAAGAGCTGGATCGCCGCGACCTGGACCGGCGACGGGCGCCATGTCGAGGCGCTGATCCATGCCGAATACCATGCCGACAAGCATCCCGGCGCCTGCCGCTTCAAGGAGGCGATGAGCTGCTGGTACAATGTCGTGACCGCCGCCCGCTCGAACGATGGCGGCCGCAGCTTCAGGACCGACGAGCCGCGTCCCCTGGTGGCGGCGCCGCCCTACAAGCAGGATGTCGGGCAGGGCCGGCATCGCGGCTTCTTCAACCCCTCCAACATCGTCGAGAAGGATGGCGCCTGGTATGCGCTGATCGCGACCACTGGCGGCGAGGGCCAGAAGAACGGCGTCTGCCTGTTCCGCTCCACGGATATCAAGGACGCGACGGCGTGGCGCGCCTTCGACGGACAGGATTTCACCATTCCAGCCGTCGATCCCTATCGCGACGACCTGAGCCGGGCGCGGCCGTGCCAGCCGTTGAGGCATCTGCCGACCACGGTCGGCTCGGTCACCCGGCACGAGGCGAGCGGGCAATGGCTCGCGATCTTCCATCTCGGTCCCGATCCGAGGCAGGGCATCGCCGGCGGGCGCGTCGCCTATAGCTGGTCGAAGGATCTCGTGACCTGGTCGCCGCTCAAGACGCTCGTCACGCATCCGACGATGTGGAGCAAGGATTGCGGCGACCGCGACCGCTACGCCTATGGCGCCATTGCCGATCCGGCCTCGCCCTCGCGCAATTTCGAGACCACGGGCGACCAGCCCTTTCTGTTCATGACCAAGATGCGTGTCGCCGACTGCAAGATCGGCCCGCAGCGCGATCTCGTCCGCATCAAAATCCGCATCGTGAAGGACAATCCATGAATGCGCCCGCCCATCCGCTCCCGGCCAGCCAGGCCGTGCAGACGATGAAAATCCTGCGCGCGACCACGCAGGAGGTCGTCGTCCTCGTCGCCCGCGAGCCCGGCGGTAGCTGGCCGTCGCTGCGCCTGCTGCTCGACGGGCAGGACTACGCCACGATCAACCCGGGCGCGCTCGTCACCGGCGATGCGACCGTTGCCGAGATCGCCATCCCGCTGCCTCCCCTGCCGGAAACGCGCCTGCGCTCCATCGCGGTCGCGGATGTCCGCACCGGCGCGCTCGCGCCGGGCTCGGAACTGCGGCCGGTCTCGAAGACCAAGGCCCTGCGGGCGCTGGTGATCTATCCGGCTGGCGAGGTCTACGACCATGACAAGGTGCGCTGGTACCGCGCCCCGATGGAGAAGCTGCTCAGCGACTACTTCAATATCGGCGACATGATCGTCTACGACTCGACGCTGAAGCTCCTGGATTACGCGCATCTGGAGCCGATGAAGATCATGTCGCCGACGGATGCCGACATCGCGCGCTATGCCAGCGAGTTCGACTTCGTCTTCGTGCGTGGCTCGAACTTCATCCATGAGAGCATGGAGTGGTTCCGCGCGGTCGAAGTGCTGGAGAAGGTCAAGCTGCCGGTCTACGCCATCGGCGTCGGCGCGCAGGCGAGCCAGAACCGCCGGATCGAACTTCCGGACGCCTCGAAGCGCTTCTGGTCGATTGTGGCTGAGCGTTCGGCCGCCATCGGCGTGCGTGGTGCCTTCAGCGCCGAAACGCTCAGGCAGAACGGCATCCGCAATGTCGAGGTGGTCGGCTGCCCTTCGATCTTCCGCACCCGCAATCGCGACCTCCAGATCCGTGTTCCCGATCAGCGCGAGATCCGCAAGGTCGCGTTCAGCCTGCGCCGCGAGGCCGACAAGAGCTACACCGCCGACCCCGAAGCCTATCTGCGCAACCAGAAGGCCGCCCTGCTCAAGGTCGATGCCCAAGGCGAGATGGTGATGTCCTCCCATGGCGAGCAGGAGGAGAAGGCGTTCTTCCTGCGCGATCCCGCGGCCAAGGCGAAGGCCGTCGCGGAGTTCACCCGCACGGGCTGGTGGAGCGGGGCGGACGATGCCGCGATGCGTCGGATCTACGAGAAGCAGCTCTTCTCGTTCTTCGATGTCGAGCACTACGACGCCTTCGCCCGTTCGCAGGACCTCGCGGTCGGCTATCGCGTTCATGGCGTGCTGCCGGCCGTGGCGCATGGCGTGCCCGGCGTGCTCGTCGCCTATGACACACGCAGCCAGGAACTGGCTGAGACGTTGAAGATCCCGGTCGTGCCGGAGGTGGCACTCGCCGAGGGCGGCTGGCGCGCGGTTTATCAGGAGGCGGCGCTGAACGGCCTCGCGAAGAGCTATGCCGGCTCCTACGACCGGATGCGCGGCTTCCTCGACCGGAACGGCATTCCCCACCGGATGTGAGGGACTGGCCGGGGCGGGATCACGGTCGGCTTGTCTCGGATCACGGAGGGCCCTTCGCCAGCCCGGCATGGCGAAGGCCTTCCAGCTATCGGCTTCCACGAACCAGGAGACGATCATGAAGATCGAATACGATGCAGGCACGGCCCTCTCGATCATGCGCGGCAACCCCGTGCGCGGCTGGACCTCGGGCAAGCCCGAGAAGATGGCCAAGGAGCGCCTGACAACGGGCGATTACGTCGCGGTGGAGCACAAGTCGAAGTTCAGGCTCGATCCGTCCGAGCCGATCTTCACCATGGGTTCCTGCTTCGCGCGCGAGGTCGAGAACATCCTGATGACGCGTGGCCTGCCGCTGCTGCTCGAAGGCCATGGCGTGCCGGCCGAGCATTTCGAGAGCTGGAACGAGGAGAGCGGGCGCGGCGGCGGCGCCGACCGCGGCCAGCTCAGCCGAGGCGCGCTGAACAAGTACTCGGTGCGCTCGATGACCCATGAGATCAAGCGTGTCCTGCTCGGCGAGAGCTACCCGGACGAGGGTCTGGTCGAGCTTGCGCCCGGGCAATGGTTCGATCCGCAGGCCAGCGGCCTGAGGCTGCTCGATCGCGAGACGGCGCTCGCCAACCGCCAGCGTCTCACCGCCGCGACGGCGCAGATCAGGCAGGCGCGCGTCTGCTTCTTCACGCTCGGCCTGACCGAGACCTGGCTCGATGCGCAGACCGGCATCGCCATGAACGCCCATCCCGGCCCGGTCTGGCTGCAACGCATGCCGGAGCGCTTCCGCTTCGTCGATTACGGCTATGACGCGACGCTGGCCGACATGCTCGACATCATCGGGCTGATCCGCGAGCACTGCCATCCGGAGATGCGCTTCGTCGTCACGGTCTCGCCGGTGCCCTTCGGCGCGACCTTCAAGGACGCTGATGTCATCGTCGCCAACAGCGCTTCGAAATCGGTGCTGCGGGCGGTGGCGGAGGAATTGTTCCGCCGCTTCGACTTCGTCGACTACTTCCCGAGCTACGAGATCGTGCTCAACTCGCCGCGCGCGCTCGCCTTCCAGGACGACCAGCTCCATGTCGCGCGCGAGATGGTCGGGCATGTGATGGAGACGTTCCAGAGCGCCTATCTCGCGCCGCAGGAACAGCCGCAGGCGGCCTGAGCGCGCGACGCTGCGGTCAGGGATCGCGGCCGAGCAGGGAACGGTGCCAGCTGAGCGAGAGCGTCCCGGCGAATTCGTCATCGCCGAGGCCGATGGCGAGGCCGCGGGCGAAGACCTCGTGCAGGAGCTTGTCGACCATGGCGATGCAGCCCAGCGCCGTCGCAAGGCGCTGGGGGATCGGCTGCGCGGCCAATGACGGTTGTTCGCGCTCGGCTGCTCGCAGGATGCGATGGGCCAGCGCGAGATTGGCTTTCAGCCCGATCGCGGCGAACTCGTCGAGTTCGTCGGCAAGCTGCCCCTGGCAGCGCATCAGGCCGATATTCCGGCGATAGAGGTCGATATAGTAGAGGTGGCCGATGACGAGGCGCTCATAGAAGCTCTGGCCGGGCTGGCGCTGGGGCCGATGGGCACGGATCGCTTCCATGAAGGCGGTCAGCACGTCATGGGCGACGCCGCGCTTGTCCTTCCAGTGCAGATAGAATGTGCCGTGGGCGAAATCGGCGCGCTTGCAGATATCGGCGACCTTGAGGCCGCCGAAGCCTGCATCCTGGATCAGCTCCGCCGCTGCGATCATCAGCTTTCGGCGGGTCATCTCCGAACGAGACAGTTTCGGCGCGGTTTCCAATTCGGCCCGCATCGCTTCCGGCAGGCTGAAGCCTGAGGTTGCGCCATGCGCCGCGCCTGAACCAGCGGCTGCGCTGGCGGCCATTCTGGCCGCTTCGATGGCCTCGTGAGCCTGCTTTGCGGATGGATGGCCGCTTGACACGTCTCGTCTCCGATTCACATACTGACATTGATATCAGTTTCAGGATCGTGATGCACCCATCTCTAGCACATCGCGGCGCGAAAGGGTTGCAGGCCTCCTCGGGCGGGGCGCCGATCTCCTTTGCCGGGATCACGAAGCGCTATGGGCCGGTCGAGGTGCTCCGGGAATTCTCGCTGGATATCGTGGGCGGGGAGTTCGTCACCTTCCTCGGCCCGTCGGGCTCCGGCAAGACGACGGCGCTCAACATCCTCGCCGGCTTCATCGAGCCCAGCGCCGGGGACGTACTGATCGACGGTGTCTCGATCACCCGCTTGCCGACCGAGAAGCGCAATGTCGGCATGGTCTTCCAGAGCTATTCGCTGTTCCCGCATATGGATGTCCGCGACAATGTCGCCTTCCCGCTGCGGATGCGGGGGGTGCCGAAGGCCGAGCGCCATGCGCGGGCCGAGCAGGCGCTGGCGATGGTCCGGCTCGCCGGCTACGGCGGGCGCAAGCCGCATGAATTGTCTGGTGGCCAGCGCCAGCGCGTCGCCTGCGCTCGCGCCATCGTGTTCGAGCCGCGCGTGCTGCTGATGGACGAGCCGCTCGGCGCGCTTGATCTCAAGCTGCGCGAGGCAATGCAGGACGAGATCAAGGAGGTGCAGCGCCGCATCGGCTGCACGGTGATCTATGTCACGCATGATCAGGGCGAGGCGCTCGCCATGTCCGACCGGATCGTGGTGATGAGCGAGGGGCGGATCGAGCAGATCGGCACGCCGGCCGCGGTCTATGACAGCCCGAGCAACGCCTTCGTCGCGCAATTCGTCGGCGAGACGAATTTCCTGCCCGCCGAGCTGGCCGGGGGGCGGCTCGCCTTCGCGGGGGCCGATGCACCGGCGCCTGCCCGCCTGCCGGAAGGCTGGCGCGGGCGGGTGGCGTTGCGACCGGAGCATTTCACGCGGGTTCTTGAGGCCGGGGCTACGCCTGCGCTGGCTGGGCGGATCGGCGATGTCGCCTTCCATGGCGGCAGTTACCGCTATGTCGTCGAGACCGAGCAGGCCGGGCGCGTGATCGTGCAGGAGCAGCGCCGCCATGGTGGCGACGGCCCCGTTGCCGGCGCGCCGGTGACGCTCGGGTTCAGCCTTGAAAGGGCAGCGTTCCTCGACGGCTGACGATCGATTCCACGACATAACAAGGGGAGGGAACGAACGATGACCGCAGTGACGAGACGTGACATGGGCCGCCTGGCGCTGGGCGGCGCGGCGCTCACCGCATGGGGCACGAGTGCCCGCGCGCAGGCCGTGACGATCACCGTCAACGGCTCGGGCGGCAGCCTCGCCAAGTCGCTGGAGCGGATCTACGAGAAGCCTTTCACCGCCGAAACCGGGGTCGGCGTCCGCGCCACGGCGCCCGTCTCGCTGGCCAAGCTCAAGGCGATGGTCGAAACCGGCAACATGGAATGGGACCTGACCGAGATGGGCGGGGCCGACATGATCGAGGCCGTGAAGAACAACTGGCTGACCGAGGTCGACTGGTCGATCGTCGATCCCGATAACAAGCTGCCGGCGATCGCCCGCCAGAAATACGGCATGGTCACCTCGACATTCTCGACCGTGATCGCCTATCGCACCGACAAGTTCGGCGGCAAGGCGCCGAAATCCTGGGCCGATTTCTGGGATGTGAAGAGTTTTCCGGGGCCGCGCGCGCTGCAGGATTCGCCGGTGCAGAACCTCGAATTCGCCCTGCTGGCCGACGGCGTGCCGGCCGACAAGCTCTATCCGCTCGATGTCGAGCGCGCCTTCAAGAAGCTCGACCAGATCAAGCGCCATGTCGCGGCCTGGTGGACGACCGGCGCCCAGCAGGTCCAGCTGCTCGTCGATGGCGAGGCGGTGATGGGCACGGTCTGGAACGGGCGCGTGCCGCCGCTCAAGAAGGAGGGCAAGCCGGTCGACATCGTCTGGAACGGCGGGGCGCTGCAGCTCTCCTACTGGGCGGTGCCGAAAGGCGCCAAGCACCCGAAAGAGGCGATGCGCTACATGAAGACGCGCCTCGATCCCGACAAGGGCGTGCAGCTCCTGCAGGATTCGCCCTATCCCGGCTTCGCGCCCGGCCTGATCGAGAAGGTCGACCCGGAACTCGCGAAAATCCTGCCGATCCATCCGGACAATGTCGCGGTCCAGTATTCGTTCAACCCGGAATACTGGAGCGAACACCGGCCGAAACTGACCGAGCGCTGGGCCGCCTGGCTGCTGAGCTGAAGCGAGGTGCTGGCCGGAGGCAGGTAACGTGCTCAGGAAGTCGATGGTGGCGCCGCTTCTGGCCGCGCCGCTCCTGCTGCTCTTCGCGATCTTCTTCGTGGTCCCGTTCGTCGAGATCATGCGGATCTCGTTTTCGGGCAAGGGTGGGGCATCGGCCGGCGTCAGCTGGCTGATGTCCTCGCCGGTCTTCGCGGTGGTCTTCCTGAACACGCTGAAGCTTGCGCTGAGCGTGACATTGATCTGCCTCGTCCTCGGCTATCCCGCAGCCTGTTTCATCGCCGGCGAGCCGGCCTCGCGGCGCGGCATCTATCTCGCGCTGGTGCTATTGCCGTTCTGGACCAGTGTGCTCGTGCGCACCTACACATGGTCGCTGGTGCTCGGGCGCGAGGGGCTGCTGAATGCCTCGCTGATCTGGCTCGGGATCGCCTCCGAGCCGCAGCGCTTCATGTTCACGCCGCTCGCCGTGCATCTCGGCATGGTGCAGATCCTGCTGCCGGTCGCGATCCTGACCCTGGTCGGCGTGATGACCGAGCTCGATGCGGGGTTGGTCCGGGCCGCGCGCGTGCTTGGCGCCTCGCCCTGGCGCGCCTTCTGGCATGTCTACCTGCCGATGACGAAGCCCGGCATCGTCGCTGCGGCGATGCTGCTCTTCATTCTTTCGCTCGGCTTCTACATCACCCCGGCGCTGCTCGGCGGGCCGCGCCACCGCACCATCGCCAACCTGATCGACCTGCAGGTCCACCAGATGAACGACTGGACGGCGGCCTCCGCCATGGCGCTCGTGCTGCTGGCGACGACGATTGCCGCGGTCGCGCTGCTGCGCTGGCTGGTGCCGGAGCGCAATCTCTACGGAGGTGCGCGATGAGCCCTCGTGTCGTCCGCATCGCGCTCGCCCTCTGGTTCTGCGCGGTCGTCTTCTTCCTGCTGTTCCCGCTGGTCTTCCTGATCCCGCTCTCCTTCAACGAGTCGGAGATCCTGAGCTTCCCGCCGAGCGCCTGGTCGCTGCGCTGGTACCGCGTGCTCTTCACCGATGCGTCCTGGAGCGGGGCGCTCTGGCTCAGCGTCAAAATCGGGGTGCTGGTGACGATCCTGTCGGTCGCCATCGGGACGGCCAGCGCACTGGCGATCGTGCGCCATCGCCTGCCGGGCGCCGGGTTGCTCTACGGGCTCGCGATCGCGCCATTGATCGTGCCCGGTATCGTGATCGCGCTCGGCATGTTCATGCTGTTCGCGCGGCTGAAATGGCTGGAGAGCCTGACCACGCTCGTTCTCGCGCATACGGTCGTCGCCGTGCCCTATGTCATCGTCGTGGTCAGCGCGGCCCTGCGCAATCTCGACGAGACGATCGAGCGCGCTGCCCGCGTGCTCGGCGCCGGCCCATGGCGGAGCTTCCTCTTGGTGACGCTGCCGGCGCTCAGGCCTGCGATCCTGGCCGGGGCGATGTTCGCTTTCTTCGCCTCCTTCGACGATCTGATCATCACGCTCTTCGTCTCCGGGGCGATCGAGACCCTGCCGCTCCGGATCTGGAACGACCTCAATCTCAGGCTCGACCCGACGGTCGCCGCCGCCGCCTGCGTGATGGTGGCGATGTCGATGATCGGGCTCGGCATCGCGGAAATCGCACGCAGCGCCGGCTTGCGCCGGCTCAGGACGGAACAGGCCGATGGATAGGGAATTGCACGAAGCCGCGGATTTGCGCGCGCTGATCGAAGCTGAACCATTCCCGCGCAATCTCGCGGCCTTCATCGACGGCTGTGCGAACGAGATGGGCGATGCCCCGGCGGCGAATTTCTTCGAGGCCGGCATCGTCCTGAGCTATCGTGAGCTTGCCGAGAAGACGCGCTCGCTCGCGGCGGGGCTGGCGGCGCGCGGCATCGGCTTCGGCGACCGTGTCGGCGTGATGCTGCCGAACATCCCGGCCTTCCCGCTGACCTGGCTGGCGCTGGCGCGGATCGGCGCGATCATGGTGCCGGTCAATGTCCGCTATACCCCGCGCGAAGTCGCCTATGTGCTGACCGATAGCGGCGCCGGGACGATCGTGATCGAGGCCGGCGTGCTCGCCGAGATCGCGGAGGCGCCCGAGGTCAGGGATCTCGCCGCTTTTGCCAAGCCGATCGTCGTCGGTGGTGCGGGCGATTGGGAAAAGCTGGCCGCGACCCCAGCGGCGGATTTCGTGCCGGCGCGGGAGCCGGAGCTCGATGACCTCATCAACATCCAGTACACCTCGGGCACGACCGGCTTTCCCAAGGGCTGCATGCTCAGTCACCGCTACTGGCTGACGCTGGGCCGGGTCGCGGCGATGCGCGCCAACGGTATCGTCAAGCATGTCATCGCGGCCCAGCCCTTCTACTACATGGACCCGCAATGGCTGCTGCTGATGGCGATGCGCCTGAAGGGCACGCTCTTCGTCGCGGCCAAGGCCTCGGGGACCAATTTCCTCGACTGGGTCCGGCGCTACGGTATCGAATACTGCATCTTCCCGCAGATCGTCCTGAAGCAGGCGCCGCGACCGGATGATCGCGATATCCCGCTGAAGATGGTTTCGGTCTTCGGCCTGCGGAAGAATATGCATGCCGAGCTGGAGGCGCGCTTCAACGTGGTGGCGCGCGAGAGCTTCGGCATGACCGAGGTGGGTTCGGCGCTGTTCACGCCCTATGGCGCGACTTCGATGGTCGGCTCGGGCACCTGCGGCATCGCCTCACCCTTTCGGGAGGCGAGCGTTCGCGACGAGGACGGCAACGAGGTTCCTGCCGGCGAGATCGGCGAATTGTGGATTCGCGGCCCCGGCATCCTGCAGGGCTACTGGAACAAGCCCGAAGCCAATGCCGACAGCTTCCGCGAGGGCGGCTGGTTCCGCACTGGCGACCTGTTCCGGCGCGACGAGCGCGGCTTCCACTATATCGTCGGGCGGATCAAGGACATGATCCGCCGCTCGGGCGAGAACATCGCGGCGCGCGAGGTCGAGGCGGTGATGCTCGGCTGGCAGGATATCCTGGAGGCTGCCGCCATTCCGGTCCCCGATATTGACCGGGGGCAGGAGGTGAAGGCCTGCATCGTGCTGAAGCCGGGCGTCGCAGCCGACGCCTTCGATGTCGACGGCTTCTTCGCGCATTGCAGCGCGCATCTCGCGCCGTTCAAGGTGCCGCGCTTCCTCGAACTCCGCGCGAGCCTGCCGAAAACCCCGTCCGAGAAGGTCGCCAAGCACGTCATCGTCGCCGAGCGCGAGGACCTGCGCGCCGGCGCCTATGACCGCCTGTCCCGCGGCTGGCTCGCCGGCTGAACCGCTTCCGTTTCGAGATATCCGCGCCGAAGGAGAACCGCCTTGCCGCTTCGCTACGAGAAGGATGGCGACATCGCCGTCTTCACCATCGAGAACGGGTCGGTGAATCCGACCAACCCGATGATCCACAAGGAGCTCTTCCTCGCGCTCAAGGACTTCCTGGCGGATACCTCGATACGCTGCGGCATCCTGACCGGGGCCGGCGAGCGCGGCTTCTGCGCCGGGGACGACATCAAGACCCCTTACAAGCGCGGCACCACCTCGCGTGACGAACTCGCCGATCATCTCTGGCCGCATAATGGCGAGGGCGAGACGCCGCATGACTTCTCCTGGTCGCGCGACGTTCTGGCGCTTGAGCGCTTCAAGCCGATCATCGGTGCGGTCAACGGCTGGTGCCTGGGGCAGGGCATGATCTACCTGCTCTCGCTGACCGATATCCGGATCGCCTCGACCAACGCCAAGTTCGGTTTCCCCGAGGTGGCCTATGGCATGGGCGGGGCGGGCGGCACCTCGCGGCTCGGCCTGCAGCTGCCGCATACGGTCGCGATGTGGATGCTTTTGACCGGCGAGCCGATGGAGGCCGAGGAGGCCCTGTCGCATCGTCTGGTCAATAGGGTCGTCGCGCCCGACGCCCTGATGGCGACGGCCCGCGAGGTCGCCGGCAAGATCGCGCGCCATCCGCCGGAGGCGGTGCGTGTCGAGATGGAGGCCTATTACCGGGGCCGCGAACTCTCTCGCGCCGATGCGCTGGCTTTCACCAAGCATCTCTACCGGGTGCAGCGCATGGGCCTGCGCGAGGAGCCGGTCCAGCCGGACCGTTTCCTCTACCGGCAGGGCTGAGGCCGGGGAAGCGCGCTATTCGTAGCGTGCTTCCAGCCGCCGGTCGATCCACAGAGCCGCCAGCGTGCAGAGCGCGCCGGAGAGCAGGTAGAGCCCGACCCAGGCGAGGCCGAAGGCGCTCGACAGCGTCAGCGCCACCAGCGGAGCGAAGCCGGCTCCGATCAGCCAGGCGAGGTCGGAGGTCAGGGCCGCGCCGGTATAGCGGTATTGCGGCTTGAAGCTGGAGGCGACCGCGCCGGCGGTCTGGCCATAGGCAAGGCCGAGCAGGCCGAAGCCGACGATGACATAGATCGTCTGGCCGGCGAGGCTGTCGCCGAAGAGCAGCGGCGCGACGATGCTGGACAGGCTGAACAGCGCGATCATGCCGCCCGAGAGCAGCAGCGTGTTGCGGCGGCCGATCTGGTCGGCAATCAGGCCGGAGGTCACGACCGCGCCGGCACCGACCACGGCGCCCGCGCTCTGCACCAGCAGGAATTCCGAGACCGAGCGATTGGTGAAGAGATTGATCCAGCTGACCGGGAAGATCGTGACGAGGTGGAAGAGCGCGAAGCTCGCCAGCGGCACGAAGGCGCCGAGGATGATCGTGCGGCCATGGGCGCGGACGAGCTCGACCACCGGGACCGGCATCAATTCGCGGGTCTGCATCAATTCGGCGAATTCGGGGGTCGCGACCATGCGCAGGCGGGCGAAGAGCGCGACGACATTGATCGTCAGCGCGACGAAGGAGGGGTAGCGCCAGCCCCAGCTCAGGAAATCCTCCTTGGACAGCGCGCCCTCGAAATAGGCGAAGAGACCGGCGGCGAGGATGAAGCCGAAGGGCGCGCCGAGCTGCGGCAGCATGGCGTACCAGCCGCGGCGGTTCGGCGGAGCGTTGAGGGCGAGCAGTGAGGACAGGCCGTCCCAGGCGCCGCCGAGCGCGATGCCCTGCAGCAGGCGGAAGCCGGCGAGGATGACGATCGACCAGATGCCGAGCGTCGCATAGCCCGGCAGGAAGGCGATCGCCGCCGTCGAGCCGCCGAGCAGGAAGAGCGCGGCGGTGAGCTTGGTCCCGCGGCCGTAGCGGCGGTCGATCGCAAAGAACAGCACCGAGCCGATCGGGCGGGTGACAAAGGCCAGCGCGAAGATGCCGAACGCATAGAGCGTGCCGGTCAGCCGGTCGGCGAAGGGGAAGACCAGTTCGGGGAAGACCAGCACGCAGCCCAGCCCGAAGACGAAGAAGTCGAAATATTCCGAGGTTCGCCCGATGATGACGCCGAGCGCGATATCGGCCGGCGCCACATGGCCGTGGCCGCGCACTTCCGTCTTGTGCCTCGATGAACGGCTCGCCGCGTCAGCGCTCATGACCGCGAATTCCTCTTTGGCGGGCCGGCCGTCAGAACCGGACTTGCCCGCACCTCATGCAAATGGATACGGTGGATAGAAGCCACCCGTCAAACCATCGCAATGGGACAGATTGTCCGATGTGCAGTGCGGGAGAATGGGAATAGAGAACGGCAGTTCCCGGATCAGGGAGGTCTCGAGTCTCTTGAGAATCTTTCGAATTCTACCGATTTTGCCGTTGTTCGCGCTGCTCGGCGGCTGCCAGATGGTGCTGCTCGGCCCATCCGGCGATGTTGCGCTGCAGCAGCGAAACCTCCTGTTCGCCTCGACCGCGCTGATGCTGCTGGTCATCGTGCCAGTGATGGCGCTGACGATCTTCTTCGCCTGGCGCTACCGCGCCTCGGCCAAGGCGAGCTACGATCCGGACTGGAACCATTCGCTGCCGCTGGAGGTGGTGATCTGGTCGGTGCCGCTGCTGATCATCGTCATCCTGGGCGCCATGACCTGGATGGGCACGCATCTGCTCGACCCCTATCGCCCGCTCAACCGGATCAGCGCCGGCAAGCCGGTGGTCGAGGCGAAGGCCGGCGGAAACGGCGTTCGCAAGGAGCCGCTCGTCATCCAGGTCGTCGCGCTCGACTGGAAATGGCTGTTCCTCTACCCGGCGCAGGGCATCGCCTCGCTCAACGAGGTCGTGGCGCCGGTCGACCAGCCGATCGAGTTCCGCATCACCTCGTCTTCGGTGATGAACTCGCTCTTCATCCCCGCGCTGGCCGGCCAGATCTACGCGATGCCGGGCATGCAGACCAAGCTCAACGCCGTGATCAACCATGCCGGCGAGTTCGAGGGCTTCTCGGCCAATTACAGCGGCGCCGGCTTCTCCGACATGCGCTTCCGCTTCCGCGGCGTCGACGACAAGGGCTTCGGCGACTGGGTGCAGGGCGCGATCCGCAACGGCAGCACGCTCGGGCGCGAGGAATATCTCGTGCTGGAGCGGCCGAGCGAGCGCGAGGCCGTCCGCTATTTCCGCGACATCCCGTCCGATCTCTTCAGCGCCGTCCTCAACATGTGCGTCGACCGGGCCAAGATGTGCACGCGCGACATGATGGCGCTGGACGCCAGGGGCGGGGGCGGCAAGGAGGGCATCCATATCGTCGCGCAGCTCGAATACGACAAGAGCGTGCGCCGGGGCGGGCAGCCGATGCCGCCGCGTCCGTTCGTGACGGCGATCTGCACGCCGACCGATGTCTACGGCACCGCGGGCGTCACCGCCCGCGCCGCCAACTAGGCGAGTGAGCGATGACCTCCTATCCCGACTGGTGGAAGCTGATCTTCGGCCGCTTCACCCTTGAAGCGATCCCCTATCACGAGCCGATCCTGATCGGGACCTTCGCGGCCGTCCTCCTCGGCGGCCTCGCGCTCGTCGCGCTGGTCACCCGCTACAAGCTCTGGGGCTATCTCTGGCACGAGTGGTTCACCAGCGTGGACCATAAGAAGATCGGGATCATGTACATGATCCTCGGCGTCATCATGCTGCTGCGCGGCTTCGCCGATGCGCTGATGATGCGCGGCCAGCAGGCGATCGCGTTCGCCGGCAACGAGGGCTATCTGCCGCCGCACCATTACGACCAGATCTTCACGGCGCATGGCGTGATCATGATCTTCTTCGTGGCGATGCCCTTCGTCACCGGCCTGATGAACTATGTCGTGCCGCTGCAGATCGGCGCTCGCGACGTCGCCTTCCCCTTCCTCAACAATTTCTCGTTCTGGATGACGGTCGGCGGCGCCGTGCTGGTGATGGCCTCGCTCTTCGTCGGTGAATTCGCCAAGGTCGGCTGGCTCGCCTATCCGCCGCTCTCGGGGGCCGCCTACTCGCCCGGGGTGGGCATGGACTACTACCTATGGGCCCTGCAGATCGCGGGCGTGGGCACCACCCTGTCCGGCGTGAACCTGATCGCGACCATCGTGAAGATGCGCGCGCCCGGCATGGACATGATGAAGATGCCGGTCTTCACCTGGACGTCGCTGTGCACCAACGTGCTGATCGTCGCGACCTTCCCGATCCTGGCGGCGACCCTCGCGCTGCTGACGCTCGACCGCTATGTCGGCACGAACTTCTTCACGAACGATCTCGGCGGCAACCCGATGATGTACGTGAACCTGATCTGGATCTGGGGCCACCCGGAGGTCTACATCCTGATCTTGCCGATCTTCGGGGTGTATTCGGAGGTGGCCTCGACCTTCTGCGGCAAGCGCCTCTTCGGCTATGCCTCGATGGTCTATGCGACGGTGGTCATCACCATCCTGTCCTATCTCGTCTGGCTGCACCATTTCTTCACGATGGGCTCGGGCGCCAGCGTCAACTCGTTCTTCGGCATCACGACGATGATCATCTCGATCCCGACGGGCGCGAAGATCTTCAACTGGCTGTTCACGATGTACCGCGGCCGCATCCGCTTCGAGCTGCCGATGCTGTGGCTGCTTGCCTTTATGATCACCTTCGTCATCGGCGGCATGACCGGCGTGATGCTGGCGGTGCCGCCGGCCGATTTCATCCTGCACAACAGCCTGTTCCTGATCGCCCATTTCCACAACGTCATCATCGGCGGCGTGGTCTTCGGCGTCTTCGCCGGCATTGCCTACTGGTTCCCCAAGGCCTTCGGCTTCAAGCTCGACAAGTTCTGGGGCCTGCTCTCGTTCTGGTTCTGGGTGATCGGCTTCTATGTCGCCTTCATGCCGCTCTACATTCTCGGCCTGATGGGCGTGACGCGGCGCCTGAGCCGCTTCGAGGACCCCTCCCTGCAGATCTGGTTCGTGATCGCGGCTGTCGGCGCCGTGCTGATCGCGTTCGGCATCCTCTGCTTCATCATCCAGATCGCCGTCAGCATCATCCGGCGCGAGCAGCTCCGCGACACGACCGGCGACCCGTGGGACGGGCGCACGCTGGAATGGTCGACCTCCTCGCCGCCGCCGGCCTACAATTTCGCGTTCACGCCGATCGTGCATGATCTCGATGCCTGGGCCGACATGAAGAAGCGCGGCTACCAGCGCCCGCTCGGCGGCTTCAAGCCGATCCACATGCCCCGGAACACGGGGGCGGGCGTGATCATCGCCGGGCTCGCCACGATCTGCGGCTTCGCGCTGATCTGGTACATCTGGTGGCTGGCGGCGCTGACCTTCGTCGGCGTGGTTGCCACCGCGATCGCCCATAGCTTCAACTACGACCGGGATTTCCACATTCCGGCGGAAGCAGTCCTGCGCGAAGAGGATTCGCGCAGCCAGCTGCTCGGCAAGGCCTGAGGGGCGGTGATGGCCAAGGCGAAAGCACAGGCACAAGCCGCGAGCGTTCCGGCGTTCTACGTGACCGAGGACGAGCACGAGCATTCCGGCGGCTCGACCATGCTCGGCTTCTGGCTCTATCTGATGAGCGACTGCCTGATTTTCGCAGTCCTCTTCGCGACCTATGGCGTGCTCGGGCGCAACTATGCGGCCGGGCCGTCGGGCGCCGACCTGTTCGATCTCAGGCTGGTCGCGATCAACACGGCGATGCTGCTGTTCTCCTCGATCACCTACGGCTTCGCCATGCTGGCCATGGACAAGGGCAAGCAGGCGCTGATGCAGCGCTGGCTGCTCATCACCGGGCTCTTCGGCCTCGCCTTCCTGGCGATCGAGCTCTACGAGTTCGCGCATCTCATCCGTGAGGGTGCGACGCCGATGCGCAGCGCCTTCCTGTCCTCCTTCTTCACGCTGGTGGGCACGCATGGCCTGCACGTCACCTTCGGCCTGATCTGGCTGACGGTGCTGATGGTGCAGGTCTCGAAGCGCGGGCTGATCGAGGCCAACCGGCGGCGCCTTTTGTGCCTCTCGATGTTCTGGCACTTCCTCGACGTCATCTGGATCGGCGTCTTCACCTTCGTCTATCTGATGGGCGTGCTGAAATGAGCGGTTCCCAGAATCACGCCGAAGCTCACGGAGCACATGGCGACGACCATGCCCCGCATGGCAGCCTGCGCGGCTATGTCACCGGCTTCCTGCTCTCGGTCATCCTGACCGCGATCCCGTTTTGGCTCGTCATGAACGACGTGCTGGGCAATGCGACGCTGACGGCGATCGTGATCATGGCCTTCGCCGCCGTGCAGATCGTCGTGCACATGGTCTATTTCCTGCACATGAACGGCCGCTCCGAGGGCGGCTGGAACATGATGGGCCTGATCTTCACCATCGTCATCGTGGTGATCGTGCTCGCCGGCTCGCTATGGGTGATGTACCACCTCAACACCAACATGATGCCGGACATGCACCGCATGTAAGGTCGGGGCGATGCCGGTGGAAGCGGGCGGGCGCAAGCGAGGCGGCTTTGCCCGGTTCGCTTTTGCAACAGCACTTGGTCTGTTCGTCCTCGTTTTCGCCGGGCTCGGCATCTGGCAGATCGAGCGCCGCAGCTGGAAGCTCGACCTGATCGCCCGCGTCGAGGCGCGGATTCATGCTGCGCCCGTCGCGGCGCCGGGATCGGCGGAATGGTCGAGGATCAGCGCAGCCACCGACGAATACCGCCGCGTCGTGCTGCAGGGCCGTTATCTCGATGCCCCGGAAACGCTGACCATGGCGGTGACCGAGCGCGGGCCGGGCTTTTGGGTTCTGGCGCCGTTCCGCAGCGATGACGGCTTCACCGTACTGGTCAATCGCGGCTTCGTGCCGGAGGGCCGACGTGGACCAGATGAGCGGCGGACGACAGGCAGGGGCGACACGAAGGTGGTCGGCCTGCTGCGGCTGAGCGAGCCCGGCGGCGGCTTTCTGCGCAGCAACGATCCCGCTGCCGGGCGCTGGTATTCGCGGGATGTCGCTGCGATCGCCTCAGCGCGCGGGGTGGGAGAGGTCGCGCCCTATTTCGTCGATGCCGACGCGGCCGCCGAACCCGGCCCGCTGCCGCAAGGCGGGATGACCCAGGTCAGCTTCCGCAACACGCATCTGATCTATGCGCTGACATGGTTCTGCCTCGCGCTGATGAGCGCGGGTGCCGCGATCTTCCTGATCCGCCGGGGAGGCGAGGAAGCGCCGTGAGAGAGCTTCAACCGGGCCGCTTCCTCAAACGAAATCAGGCGCCCGGAGGCGCCTGAGAACTGTTGAGGTACCGTCCCGCCTCGGACCTGCCGAAGCGGCGCTCCGTTTACTTCGTGGCGGTGCCGTAGGACTGCCAGCGCTTGAGGAACTCGTCGCGCTTGGCGGCGGCCTCGTCCTCGTCGATGGCGAAGACCTTGACGCTTTCCATCGCCGGCAGTTCGACATGCTTGGAGACGTCGATATCGCTGCGGCTCGGCCGGCGGAAGGCGTTCTCCAGCAGGGCGATCTGCGCTTCCTTCGACAGCATCAGGTCATAGGCCGCCTTGGCGGCGGCGCCGGCCGGCGCGCCCTTGACCAGAACCTGGAATTCCGGCGTCGAGAAGGTGCCTTCGGCCGGATAGAGCAGCGAGATCTCGCGCTGGCCGCCGGCGACATAGGCATAGGCGTTCGACTCGAAAGTCAGGCCCATGGCGAATTCGCCCTGGCCGACGGCGCGCAGCACCGTCGAGGCGGCGCTGGAGACGGTCAGGTTCGCGGCGAGCGCCTTCAGGCCATCCGGGCCCATCAGCTTGTCGACGCCCCAGAGAATGGTGAAGGCGGTCGAGCTGTTGGCGGGGTCGGCGATGATGATCTTGCCCTTGAAGGCGGGATCGATCAGGTCCTTCCAGGTCTTCGGCGCCGGCTTCCCGCCGAGCTGGTTCTTGTTGATCATCGCCACGACGAGATGGACGTTCGAGGCGGTCCAGAGGTTCTCCGGGTGGCGCAGCGCAGCCGGAATGGCGGACGCGGCCGGGGAGGCATAGGATTCGAAGAGCTGCTTGAAGGCGCCCAGCGTATTGGCGCTGGAGCTCCAGAAGATGTCGGCCTGGGGCTTGGCGGCCTCGGCCTCGATGCGGCGCAGCAGCTGGCCCGAGCCGCCGGTGATCGTGCTGATCTTCAGGTTGGGCTGCTTCTCCTTGGCGACGCCGAGCACGGCATCGACGGACTGCGCGTTGTTGGAGGTGTAGAGCACGACGGTGCCCGAGGCGCTCTGGGCGAATGCCGGCGCGGCGGCCATGCCGGCGAGGCCGGCGAGCACGGTGCGGCGGTCGATCAGGTGGGTCATGGTCGTTCCTTTCATTCCGCCTTCCCCTCTGAGCGCGGGCGGCAGGCGGTGCCGGCCCGGCCTTGTCTGGTTCGGTTCGTTCAGCTCTTCGACGAGAACAGGTCGATCTTGAAGACGCGGGTCGCGACGATGATCGGGATCAGGATCACCGCGACCAGCACGAGGCCATAGGCCGAGGCCGGGGCCATCAGGTTGGAGTCGATCAGCTTGTAGATCTGGATCGGCATGGTCTCGCGCCCGCCGGAATAGACGATGATCGAGGCCGAGAGCTCGGCGACGGTGGTCGTCCAGGTCAGCACCGCGGCGGCGGCGACGGCCGGCAGCATCAACGGCAGCACGACCTTGAAGAAGGTCGAGACGGGGGGCACACCGAGGCTGATCGAGGCCTCCTCGATCGAGTTCGGGATGTTGTAGAGCGTCGAGGACGAGTTGCGGATGCCGAAGGGCAAACGACGCACGACATAGGCGAGCACGATGATGCTGGCCGTGCCGGTGAGCGGCAGGAAGCCGGTGTTGAAGGACATGATCAGGCCGATGCCGATGATCGTGCCGGACAGCGCCAGCGGCAGCGCCGTCAGATAGTCGAGCGCGGGCGTCAGGATGTTGCGCTTCTTGACGATGAGGTAGCTGACGATGGCGCTGAAGGTGATGCCGATCGCGGTCGCGGCGGCCGAGTAGAGCAAGGTGTTGATCACCGGATCGGGCGCGATCTTCACGAGGCGCTCGACATGGGCCGTGGTCCATTCGCCCCAGCGCATGACCGGGCCGCGCGAGACGGTGAAGGCGCCGATCACGATCGAGCCCAGCGGCAGCAGCGAGACGATGACGAGGAGCCCGGCCGAGAGCCCGATGAAGAGGCCGGGCAGGCCGCGCAGCTTCTCGGCGCGGGCGCCGCGGCCTTGCGTGACCTCGTGGCGGCCGCGCGAGACGATCCAGCGCTGGACGAAGAGCACGATCATGACCAGCGCGATCGATACGGTGGCGAGCGTCGACTGCATCACCGGGTCGGAGCCGCCCTCGGCGACGGCGGCCTGATAGGTCAGGACCGAGAGCAGCGGCACGCGGCTGCCGAGGATGGTCGCGGTGGCGAAATTGCCGACGACCAGCGTAAAGACCAGCAGCGCGCTCGCCAGCACGGAGGGCAGAACCACCGGCAGCATGACGTTGAGGCGCGAGCGGGCTGGCGAGGTGCCGAGGCTTTGGGCGGCCTCCTCGAGCTGGACGTCGAAGCCGCGTATGGCGGCGAGCGTGCCGATATAGATGTAGGTGTAATAGGTGAAGGTCATCACCGTGATCAGGCCGGGCCAGCCATAGAAGCTCGGCATGTCGATGCCATGCCCGCCGAGCCAGCGCGTGATGAAGCCGTTATTGCCGAGCATCATCAGCCAGGTCTGGGCGGCGATGACCTCGGGGATGACAAGCGTGATCAGCGGGAGCACCGCGACGATGCCCTTGCCGGGGAAGTCGAAGCGCGCGGTGAAATAGGCGAGGGGGACGCCGATCAGCGTCGTGGTCAGCGTCACCGCGACGCCGAGCACGATGGTGTTGACGATGGCGGCGAAATATTTGGGGTCGCCGGCGAGCGTCACCCAGCCGTTGCGGCCACCGCTGCCGATGGAGCCGGTCAGGACGTTGAGCAGGGGATAGAGCAGGAAGACGGCCAGGATCACCAGCGCCAGCGCGGAGAACCAGAACCAGATCGAGCTGAACTGGCGGGTCATGACGCGAGCACCAGCGTGCGGGCGGGGTCGAAGCCGAGGCCGACGGTCGCGCCGGGCTCGAAGCGGTCATGCGCGCCGCTCTGCAGATCGACCGCCAGCACGCGGCCGCTGTCGAGCGCGACCTTGTAGCTGGTCTTGCCGCCGAGATACTGGCGATGCGCGATCCGGCCGGGCAGCGTGCCGGCCGTTCCGGGCTCGGCCAGCAGGATATCCTCGGGGCGGGCGACCAGCGTCGCCTTGCCGGCGGCCAGCGCCGCCGGGGCGCGGGCGGTGATGGTGGCGCCGTCGAGTGCGAGCGGACCGGTCTCGCCGGCCTGGCGAGCCGCGGTCTCGACCGCGACGATGTTGGCGCCGCCGACGAAATCCGCGACATAGCCGGTGCGCGGCTCGCGATAGATCTGGGCGGGGGTGCCGACCTGTTCGAGGCGGCCCTGGTTCATCACGCCGATCCGGTCGGACATGGCGAGCGCCTCTTCCCGATCATGGGTGACGAAGACCGTGGTGATCTTCGCCTCGCGCTGGAGCTCGACGATGGTCTCGCGCACCTGGAGGCGCAGCTTGGCGTCGAGATTGGAGAGCGGCTCGTCCATCAGCAGCACCTTCGGCTGGATGACGAGGGCACGGGCGAGCGCGACGCGCTGGCGCTGGCCGCCGGAGAGTGCGGCCGGATGGCGGCTACCCAGATGGCCGAGGCCGACGCGTTCCAGTGCCGCCTGGACCTTGGGCTTGATCGCGCTTTCCGCCAGCTTGCGGGCGCGCAGGCCATAGGCGACGTTGTCGAAGACCGTCTTGTCCGGGAAGAGCGCGTAATCCTGGAAGCACATGCCGATATCGCGCTTGTGCGGCGGCAGATGCGTCACCTCCGTGCCACCGAAGCGCATATGGCCGCGCTCGGCCGGGACGAAGCCGGCGATGGTGCGCAGGAGCGTGGTCTTGCCGCAGCCGGAGGGGCCGAGCAGCGTGAAGAACGAGCCGGGCTCGATCGTCAGCGCGAGCCCGTCGATCACGCGCTGCCCGCCATAGGCGACGGCCAGATCCTCGATCGCGATACCCATGGCGTTCCCCTCTAACTGGAAGCTCCGGCGGATCGGCGCCGTCTCGGAGCGAAGATTCGGTGTTCGGCTCAGCGCTTCATCGTGGTCCCGACGAGGCGCAGCATGTCGCGGTGGCGGGCGGGATCGCCGGCCGCCATGATGCGCTTGCCTGTCTCGCGGGTGATCGGCTGCCCTTCCCAATCGGTGATGACGCCGCCGGCGCCCTCGATGATCGGGCGGAAGGGGGCGAAATCCCAGAGTTTCAGCCGCGTGTCGAAGGCGGCATCGGTGCGCCCGCCGGCGAGCAGGCCAAAGCTCATGCAGGCGCCGCCCCAGATGCGCCAGGCGGTCGCGGCGCGCATGGCGTCGAGCGCCGGGGTCTCTTCCTCGTCGAAGAAATCGGGATTGCTGGCCGACAGGATGGCTTCGCCGAGCGCGCCGCAGGCGCGGGTGCGGCAGGGGCGGCCGTTATGCGTGGTCGGGCGGCCCTTGACGCCCACCCAGCGGTCGCCGGTGATCGGGTGGTCGATGATCCCGAGGATCGGCTCGCCTTCCTTCATCAATGCGATCAGCGAGCCGTAGACAGGCAGGCCGGCGATGAAGGCGGCAGTGCCGTCGATCGGATCGAGCACCCAGACCAGATCGGCGTCGCCATCGGTGGGAGCCTCCTCCTCACCGATGATGCCGTGGCTGGGAAAGTAGTCGGCGAGCAATTCGCGCTGCCGGCGCTCGATACGAGCGTCGAGCGCGGTGACGAAGCTGCGATCCGGCTTGATCTCGACATCGGGCCGTACGGCCGCCGCCTCGCGTAATATGGCGCCGCTCTCCTGCGCGAGCAGGGTGGCGAAGCCAAGCCAGACATCTTCCTCTGCCGTGGAGTGCATCAGGGTCTCGTCATCGGGTCTGAACGGTCGTCAGAATGTCATAATGCAAGAAAAATACAACAAGTATTTTTGTTAGCCGCATACTCAATAATGCGCAGATCGGCGCGGCCGGCAATGGGGCGCGCCGGCCCGCGGGCGCTAGCGTGCTGGCGGAGGCGGTGTCAGGTGACGACGAAGCCGTGGGCGAAGGGGTCGCGGTCGTCGATGAAGATGGTGTTGTAGCCGGTCATCCGGGCCCAGCCGGCGATCGAGGGGATGATCGCCGGGCGATTGGCGACGGTCACGGCAGCCTCGACGCGGCCCTTGAACAGCGAACCGATGATCGATTCATGCACGAACTCGTCGCCGACGGCGAGCTTCCCCTTGGCGGCGAGCTGGGCCATGCGGGCCGAGGTGCCGGTGCCGCAGGGCGAGCGGTCGATCGCCTTGTCGCCGTAGAACACGGCGTTGCGGGCATGAGCCTCCGGCTTCGTCGCCTTGCCGGTCCACTGGATGTGGCTGAGCCCCTTGATCTCGGGGTGCTCGGGATGAACGAACTCGTACTTGGCGTTCAGCGCCGCGCGCAGCTTCGGCGACCAGCCGATCAGCTCGCCGGCGGTATGGTCGGCCATGTCCCGGAAGTTTTTCTGCGGCTCGACGATGGCGTAGAAATTGCCGCCATAGGCGACGTCGACGACGATCTCGCCGAGGCCCTCGACCTCGGCCGTCAGGCCCTCGGCATAGAGGAAGCCGGGCACATTGGTCAGGCGGACCTCCTCGACGAAGCGGCCCTCCTGGCGGTAGCTGATATCGACCTTGCCGGCGGGCGCGTCGATCGAGAGCTTGCCCGGCTCGCGCGGGGTGATCAGCCCGTTTTCGATCCCCATGGTGATGGTGCCGATGGTGCCGTGGCCGCACATCGGCAGGCAGCCGGAGGTCTCGATGAAGAGCACGGCGACGTCGCAGTCGGGGCGGGTCGGCGGGTAGAGGATCGAGCCCGACATCATGTCATGGCCGCGCGGCTCGAACATCAGTCCGGTGCGGATCCAGTCGAACTCGCGCAGGAAATGCGCGCGCTTCTCCAGCATGGTGTTGCCTTCGAGCCGTGGGCCGCCGCCGGAGACGAGGCGCACCGGATTGCCGCAGGTATGGCCGTCGATGCAGGAGAAGGTGTGGCTGGCCATGGTTGGCGTCCCTCAGAAGCGCTGCGGCGAGAACGAAGCGATATCGATGGCCGGCGGCCGATCGGTCAAGAGATCGGCGACCAGCCGGGCGGTGCCAGCCGATTGCGTCAGGCCGAGATGGCCGTGGCCGAAGGCGTAGACCACGCGCGGCGTGGCGCGGGCGCGGCCGATCGCCGGCAGGCTGTCCGGCAGCGAGGGGCGGAAGCCCATCCACTGCACGCCGTCATCGGGCCTGAGGCCGGGCAGGAAGGCGCGGGCCTTGGCCAGCATCGCCTCCGAGCGGCGGAAATTCGGGGGCAGGTCGAGCCCGCCCAGTTCGACGGCGCCGCCGACGCGGATGCCGATCGAGAGCCGGCTGACGACGAAGCCGTGGCCGCCGAAGGTGACCTGCGTCCTCAGGTCGAAAGCATCGGGCGGCAAGGTGGTGTTGTAGCCGCGCTCGGTCTCGAGCGGGATGCGCTCGCCGAGGCTCTTCGCAATGCGATGCGAGAAGGCGCCGGCCGCAAGGACCACTTGCGCGGCCTGGCGCGAGCGGCCATCGCGGACATGGACCGCGATGCCGTCGCCAAACGGCTGCAGGCTTTCGACCTCGAGCCGTTCGATGATGCCGCCGCGGGTGCGGAAATGATCGGCCAGCGCCAGCGTATAGCCCTGCGGATCGGCGATCGAGTACCAGCCCGGCGTGAAGGTGCCGTGGGTGAAGCGCGTGGCGAGTCCGGGCTGGATCGCCGCCATGCCGTCGGCGTCGAGATGCCGGAAGGCGATGCCGTGTTCCTCGCGGGCCTGCCAGCCGGGTAGCGAAGCCTCAAGCTCGGCCTTGCTCTCGTAGACCTGGAGATTGCCGTCCTTGCGCAGCATGCCGAAGGTGCCGGTCTGCTGCAGGAAGGGCTCCAGCTCCGCCTTGGACAGATCCATCAGGGCGGTCTGCGCCGCCGTGGAATGCGCGACGCGGGCCGGCGAGCAGGCCCGCCAGAAGCGGAACATCCACGGCGCGATCCTGAGCGCATAGGCCGGCGGCACCGAAAGCGGCCCGAGCGGGTCGAGCAGCCATTTCGGCGCCTTGCGCAGGATGCCGGGCGAGGCCAGCGGCAGGATATCGGTGAAGGCGAAGGCACCGGCATTGCCGGCGGAGGCGCCCGCGGCCGGCCCGGTCTTGTCCAGCACGACGACCGAGAGGCCGCGCCCCTGCGCCGCGATCGCGGCCGAGAGGCCGACCACGCCGGCGCCTATGACGATGACATCGGGATGGGCCATCTGCGGGTGCGTTTCACGAATGCGGGCCGAAGAGTAGCCCCGGCCGGACAGCGGCCCGGGCCCGCCCGGCATGGAGCTTTTCGACGCGCGGCGGAAGGGAATCCGCCGCGCGGGGTTGCAGGATCAGGCCGCGTATTTCCGCACGGCGTCCTGCTTCGACCAGTCGGCATACCAGGCGTCGAACAGCTTGAGCTGGGCTTCGCAATAGCCGCGCTGGCTGTCGCTCAGCGCATCGGTCTCGTTGAAGTGCAGCGTGTATTCCGCGTCGCCCTTCATCACCATCATGTGCTTGAAGAACAGGACGAGGTCCGGGCCCGCATCGAAGGAGGAGAGCACGCCGAGCGCCTGCTCCAACTCCATGGCGCGGCGGCGCGCCTCGGCATCGCCGGCAGCGGCCGCGACCGAGAGCTTGCAGAGATGGAGCACTTCCTTCGGCAGCACGTTGCCGATGCCGGTGATCGCGCCGGTCGCGCCGCAATTGACGTAGCCATGGACGACGGTGGTGTCGATGCCGATCATAAGCGAGACGTCGTCATCGCGGCTGGTGATGTTCTCGGCCGCGTAGCGCATGTCGTCGGCGCCGCCGAACTCCTTGAAGCCGACGAGATTGGGATGCTCGGCGCGGAGCGCAAAGAACAGGTCGGCGCGGGTGGCGAAGCCGTAATAGGGGCTGTTGTAGATCACGGCGGGCAGGCCGGGCGCAGCGGTGAGGATGGCCTTGAAATGGGCCTTCTGGGCGGCGATGACCGAACCACGCGACAGGACGCGCGGGATCACCATCAGGCCCTGGGCGCCGACCTTCTGGGCATGGGCGGCATGGGCGACGGCGGAAGCGGTGTTGACCGCGCCGGTGCCGACGATGACCGGGATGCCGGCCTTTACCAGGCGCTCGACGCCTTCCATGCGCTGGGCATCGGTCAGGAGCGGCCAGTCACCCATCGAGCCGCAATACACGACGGCGGACATGCCGGTGGCGATCAGCTCCTTGCCCTTGCGCACCAGCGCGTCGAAATCGGGGGTGCGGTCCGCCTTGCACGGGGTCATCAGCGCGGGGATCACGCCGGAGAAAATCTGGGCCTTCATCTCGGTCTCCTTCTGGCTGTCGTTCCTGCGGAGACCCCGCCGCTAGAGCCGGAACCGATCAGATCGCTTCGCCATCCGATCGGCGCGTGCTCTAGCGGCGCGCCCCTCCCGAGCGCTTTATAGTTCTTTGCATATTCTTTGTCGACAAGAATTACGCAAAAACCTCAAAGCGTGACGTCGAGCCTGTCTTCGCCGATCATAAGTTTCTGAATTTGCTGGACGATCTGCTCGGCGTGAGCCTTGCCGAGGCGATCGGCCAACGCGGTGTCGCGGGCCACGATCGCGGCGATCATGGCCTCATGCTCGTCGACGAACTGCTGCGGCAGGCGGTCGTCATAGGACTGGTAGTAGAGCCGCAGGAAACGCCGGCCTTCGTCGAGAAGGCGGCTGAACAGGCTGTTGAAATAAGGATTGCGGCCGGCCTCGGCGATGGCGGCATGGAAGGCAGCGTTGGTGGCGATCATCGCCAGGGCATCCTGCGCCTTCACCGCGGCGGCGAATTCCGCCTGCCGGGCCCGGATCGCCTCCAGATCGGCCGGACGGCGGTTCTGCGCGGCGAGCTGCGTCGTCACGCGGTACATCAGCGTCAGCGCGTCGAAGAAGGGCGACATGTTCAGGAAGTCGAGATTCGCCACCATGGTCGAGCGGTTCGGCAGCGTGTCGATCAGCCCTTCGCCGGCCAGCCGCACCAGCGCCTCGCGGATCGGCGTCCGCGACATGCTGAAGCGCTCGGCAAGCTGCACCTCGTCGATCGGGCTGCCGGGCGGCAGGACGAGATCGAGGATTTCATTGCGCAGCAGGTCATAGACGAATTTCACGCCCGAGCCGCGCTTGCGCTCCGGGGCGGGCATTGCCTTGGTCTTGGTGGCTTTCATGGGGAATCCTCTTGTCGACAAGAGGAATACTGTTGACGCGGCCGCGGATCAATCAGGCACCCCGTACTTCATAGGGCGCAAGCTCGTCCTCCGCGGGCCGCAGGGGCGGCATGCGCGCCGCCCGCCTTGAAGCGCGACCCATCCCGCCGCCAATAGGAAGCGGGAATCAATCAGGAAGGGGAGGCCACATGGCCAAGGAATTCACCGGCAAGCGCGTCATCGTCATGGGCGGCAGCCGTGGCATCGGCCGCTCGATCGCGCTCGGCTTCGCCGCGGGCGGGGCGTCCGTCTCGATCTGCGCGCGCGGCGCCGGGCCGCTGGAGGCGACACGCATGGAGATCGAGGCGCAGGGCGTCACGGCCCATGCGGGAACCGTCGATCTCGCCGATGCCGGCCAGATCGCGGCCTATGTGCCGGAGGCGGTGAAGGCGCTCGGCGGGCTCGATATCCTCGTCAACAACGCCTCGGGCTTCGGCCAGACCGATGATGAGGAGGGCTGGGCGGCCTCGCTCAGCGTCGACATGATGGCCGTGGTGCGCGGCAGCCATGCGGCGATCCCGCATCTCCAGCCGGGTTCGTCGATCGTCAACATCTCGTCGATCTCGGCGCTGCGCGCGTCCTCGCGTTCGGCGCCTTATGGGGCGATCAAGGCCGCGGTGATGCACTATACCGGCAGCCAGGCGAAGATGCTGGCGCGCAAGGGCATCCGGGTGAACTGCGTCGCGCCGGGTTCGATCGAGTTTCCCGGCGGCTCCTGGGAGAACCGCAAGACCTCCAACCCCGAGCTCTACAATGCGACGCTGGCATCCATCCCCTTCGGGCGGATGGGCAAGCCCGAGGAGGTCGCCGAGGTCGTGCTCTTCCTCGCCTCTAGCAAGGCGAGCTGGGTCACCGGCCAGAGCATCGTGGTCGATGGCGGGCAGCTCGTCGGGCCCTGAGGGCGCGAGTCACCGGCTGCCGGCGCCCTTTGCCTGAAGGGCGCCGGCAGCCTCTCCGACAGGCTCTCGGATGAACTCAGGTCGGCGGCTCTTGTAAATATATAGGAATCCTATATATTGGGCCTCATGGAAACGCCCGGAAACCCGACGCTGATCAGTCATCGCCTGCGCGAGGCCTTTGCCCGCGTCGCGACGGTGATGCGCATCGACGACTGGGAGCGGGCGAAGCGGGCCGGCATCAACCCGACGCAGCTGGCGATCCTCGAATTGCTGGAAGGCCGTGACGGTGGGCTGGGGGTCAAGGAGATCGCGGCGCATCTGGGCGTTTCGCAACCCACGGCAACGGATTCGATCAATGCCCTCGTGCGCAAGGGGGCGGTCGAGAAGCGCGCGGTGCCTGGCGACGGGCGGGCAGTGGCGATCGTGTCGACGAGCGAGGGCAAGGCGCTGCTCGCCACTGACGCGACGCTCGACGGAGCCACCGGCCACGCCGTCGATGCGCTCGGATCGGACGAACAGGAAAGGCTGCTCCTCAGCCTGATCAGGATGGTCCGGGAATTTCAGGAAGCCGGCGCGATCCCGATCCAGCGCATGTGCACGAGCTGCCAGTATTTCGCGCCCTTCGCCCATCCGGGCGCGGCGCGGCCACATCATTGTCGTTTCGTGGACGCCGCCTTCGGCCAGCGCGAGCTGCGCATCAATTGCCGCGACCATCAGACAGCCGATCCCGCTTCCCGGGCTGCCACCTGGGAAGCATTCCAAGCGGGATAACCACCCCTCCAGGCCAAGACAGAAGGGAACAAGATCATGATTGCCAGAAAGATAGCCGGCGCGCTCGTCGCCGGGACGGCTTCGCTATGGCTGGCGGCAGCCGGGGCTCACCCGGTCAAGTCGCCTCCGGCCGAGGCGGTCCAGGCCTCCTTCGACATCATCGAGACCACGATCGTGACCAGGGGCGATACCGCCGTGTTCACGACGCGGGTACGCGGCGAAGCCGGCAAGGACAAGCCCGACGCCACCGGCAAGTTCGAGGGTTCCAGCGTCTATGCCTATGTCTGGCCGACCACGCTCAACAGCGGCGAGATCGGCTTCGAGAAGGACCAGGGCATCGTGGCGCTCGCCGTCACCTTCCATCCCGATTTCGACGATGCGGCCTATGGCGGCAAGAACCGGCATGTCTGGCACCCGCACTGGGTCGTGCTGGCGCAGGACAAGGCCTGTGGCGCCGGGCTCAAGGTCATCGACATTCCCGAAGGCAGCAAGCCGAAGGTGCCGCCGACCTGGCCGAACGTCCCGCTGCTGATCGACAGCCCGGATTATCCGACCAGCTTCAAGGGCGACACGGTCGATGTCTCGATCCCGGTATCGCTGATCGGCGGCATCAAGGGAGCGTCCTTCGACGGCGTCACCGCGGGTCTGAAGGTCAACGGCAACCTGCATGCGCCGCTGCTCTGCGTCAGCAACGTGTTCAAGGTCGCATCCGGCAAACTCAGCCTGCCCGGCAAGGTCGTGCCCGCCAAGTGACGGGCGTTGCGCCGGTTCGCCGACTGCCATCGACGAACCGGCCTGTTCTCCCCCTCCAGGCAAATGAAAGGACAGAACATGACGAGGATTACCCTTGCCGCCCGGCCGAGCGCAACGGGCACGCCCCGCAAGCGCGCCGGCTTCTCCAGCCATGCAGCCGCCTGACGGAAGGATCGCCATGATGTCCGGCAATCAAGCCGTGCTCGCACCGGAACTGGCCGTGAGCGAGTGGTTCAACACCTCCCAGCCCCTGACGCTCGCCGGGCTGCGCGGGCGGCCCGTCTTCCTGCATACGTTCCAGCTGCTCTGCCCCGGCTGCATCGCGCAGGCGATTCCGCAGGTGCAGCGCATCGAGCGCGTCTTTGCCGGGAGCGACCTGCAGATCATCGGCGTCCACACGGTGTTCGAGCACCATGCGGCAATGTCTCCCGTCACGCTGCGCGCCTTCCTGCACGAATACCGATTGAGATCGCCGGTCGGCGTGGACCTCTCCGAAGAGGGATCGGACATCCCCGTCACGATGCGGCGCTTCGGCCTGCGGGGAACGCCGTCCTCGGTACTGATCGGACGCGATGGCGCGATCCTGCACCATGCCTTCGGGGTGGAGGAGGACCTTGCCCTGGGCGCCCGGATCGCCATGGCCTTGTCCGCGCCCGCGACGGAGCTTCGCTCCGGCTCGGCGGAAGCGGAAGGATGCGGCGCTGGCCGGTGCGAGGCTCCCGCCATGACGGGCGCTGCGTGAACGACTGAATGTACGCGGGAAGCAGGCCTGTCTGCGTTCAGGCCGGCTTCCTGCCTGCCTGCTACGATGCTGGGCAGGCTGCGCCCGTGTCGGCCCAGGCCTGCATCAGCGCGCCGAACTCGGCCGCCGTACCCGGCGCGGGCGTGCGGCCCTTGCCGGGGTTCCAGCCCCAGAGCACCAGCGTGTCCGTCGTGACATGCTTGACCAGTGCGGCAAGATCGCGGCTGCCATTGCGATTCTGGTCCTTCAACTGCTCGCAGATCTGGGCGACCGTCTTGCCTTCCCAGGCCATCGAGGCCGGGGCCAGCGCCCAGTGACCGTCGCCGGGAACGCCGGCGGGATCGAAGTTCTGCTTGCCGTGGCAGGTGGCGCAAGGCAGGCCGGCCGCGCCATGCCCGTCCTTGCCGCGCACCACGACGGGCTCGTGCAGCTTGCGCAGGTCGCCCTGTCGTGGGCGCTCCGTCGCCGGATGGCAGTTCATACAGCGCGGATGGGTCAGCACCTTGCCCATCTCGGTGAAGAGCGCGACCGAGCGGTCGCGCTGGTTGGCGATCGAGGTGAAGCTCGCTACGGGGCGCAAGCTTGCGCTGCCGGGCTGGGCCTGCCCGGCATTCTGCGCCAGCGTGAGCGCGCTGCCGCCGATGCAGACCGCGAGGGCTGCGCCCGCGGCGAGGATCAGGTTCCTGCTCATCAGACGGTGCCTTCCTGCATCGGCAACTGGCGCGGCCGGCCATGGCCGAGGGCGGCTAGCGCATTGGCGACGGCAGGCCCGATCGGTGGCACGCCGGGTTCGCCGATGCCGCTCGGCTTCTCCGTGGAGGCGATGATCCTGACCTCGACCTCCGGCATCTCGTGGATGCGCAGCGAGCGGTATTCATGGAAATTGGTCTGGACGGGCCGGCCGCCATCGAGCGTGATCTGGCCATAGAGAGCGTGGCCGAGGCCGAAGCCGATGCCGCCCTCGACCTGCGCGCGGATGATGTCGGGATTGACGGCGACGCCGCAATCGACCGCGCACCAGACCTTGTGCACCTTGGGCTCGCCTTCCGGCCCCATCGAGACCTCGGCGATCTGAGCCACGAAGGACCCGAAGCTCTCGACCACCGCGACACCGCGGGCCCGCCCATCGACCGGCCCCGGGCCCTTCCAGTTCGCGAGTTCCGCGACGGCCTTGAGCACGCCGGCTGCGCGCGGGTGCTTGTCGCCCATCAGGGCGAGCCGGCCGCGGACCGCATCCTGCCCGGCCGCTTGCAACAGCTCATCGACGAAGCACTCGACGGCATAGCCGGTATGGGTGTGGCCGACCGAGCGCCACCACAGGGTCGGCACGCCGACCTTGGGGTTGTGCACCTCGCAGCGGAAATCCGGCACCTCGTAGAAGATCTCGTTGGCGCCCTCGACCGAGGTCGCGTCGATGCCGTTCTTGACGACCATCGCCTCGAAGGGCGTGCCGAGGAAGAAGGACTGGCCGACGAGCGTGCTCGACCATGCGGCGATCTTGCCGTCCTTCACCGCGCCGCGGAAGCGATGCACGAACAGCGGGCGATAGTAGCCGCCGGTCAGGTCGTCCTCGCGGGTCCATACCACTTTGACCGGGCGGTTCGGGCCGATGGTCTTGGCGACCGTGGCGAGCTCGGCCGCCAGATGCTGGCTGACCTGCGCGCGCCGGCCGAAGCTGCCGCCGGCGAGCATCGTCTCCAGCGTCACCTTCTCCGGCGGGAGGCCGAGGACGGCGGCGATGGTCTGGTGCTCGGTGGTCTGGAACTGGCTGCCGAAGCGGGCATGCGCCTTTTCACCGTCCCATTCGAGATAGCCGTCCAACGGCTCCATCGGCGCGTGCGCCAGGTAGGGGAAGACGAACTCGGCCTCGATCACGCGTTCCGCCTTGGCCAGAGCGGCCTCGGCATCGCCATGGCTGCCGGCGACGGTGCCGGGCTGGCGGGTGAGCTTGCGATATTCGGCGATGAGCTCCGGGCTGCCGCGCTTCTCGGCGGCGCTGTCGTCCCAGGTCACCTTCAGCGCCTCGCGGCCCTTCAGTGCCGGCCACATGCCGTTGGCATAGACCGCGACGCCGTAGCCGATCGACTTCACCTCGACGACGCCCTTGACCTTGAGCGCCGCGGCCGCATCGAAGCTCGCGACCTTGCCGCCGAAGCGCGGCGAGCGGGCGACCACGACCGTCAGCATGTTCGGGGCGTGGATATCGATGGTGAACTGCGCCTTGCCGCGCGACTTGTCGGCGCTGTCGAGGCGCTTCACCGCGCCTTCCTTGCCGATCAGCTTGTAGGCCGAGGCCGGCTTCAGCGGCGGGTTTTCGGGCACGGGCAGCTTGGCCGCGGCTTCGGCGAATTCACCGAAACGGCCCTGCTTGCCGGAGGCGTGGCTGATCACGCCGTCCTCGACCTTGATATCGGAGGCCGGCACCTTCCAGCTCTCGGCTGCAGCCTGCACCAGCATCATGCGGGCGGCGGCGCCGGCCTTGCGCATCTGCTCCCAGCTGTTGGAGATGGCCGTCGAGCCGCCGGTGCCCTGCGCGCCGAAGGCGAGATTGGCGTAGAGCTTGACGTCGGCCGGGGCGTGCTCGGCGCGCATCTGGCTCCAGGCGGCATCCATCTCCTCGGCCGCGAGCGTTGCCAGCCCGGTGAAGGGCCCCTGGCCGAACTCGATATGCTTGATCAGCACGGTGACGGTGGAGTCGGGCGCGACGCGGATGAAGGCGTTGGGGGCGAAGGTGGCGTTGCCACCGGGCCGATAGGCCGCGCCGGCGCCGGATTGCGCCTTGGCGCCGCGCGGCAGGTGGATGCCGATGACGAGGGCGCCGGCGCCGGCCAGCAGGGCGCGGCGGGAGAGCTTGGGATCATGCGCGGTCATGGCTCAGATCTCCAGCGCGCGGGCCGCGTCATGGATCGCGGCGCGGATGCGGACGTAAGTGGCGCAGCGGCAGATGTTGCCGTTCATCGCGAGGTCGATGTCGCGGTCGCTCGGCTTCTTGTTCTCCTTGAGGAGGGCGATGGCGCTCATCACCTGGCCGGACTGGCAGTAGCCGCATTGCGGCACGTCGCGGGCGATCCAGGCGGCCTGGACGGCGTCAGCCTCCTTGCCCGCGAGGCCCTCGATCGTAGTGATCTCGCTGGTGCCGACTGCCGAGACGGGCGTCACGCAGGCGCGCAGCGGCTGGCCGTCGATGAAGACGGTACAGGCGCCGCATTGGGCGACGCCGCAGCTGAACTTGGTGCCGGTGAGGCCGATATTGTCGCGGATCGCCCAGAGCAGGGGCGTGTCGTCGTCGACGTCGACGGTATGCGTCGTCCCGTTGACCTTGAGAGAGACCATGGCTGCCTCCGATGCTGGCATGACGCAGCGCGGCACCATGGTGCGGATCGAGGGCTCGCCCTCGATGGCCCGATCTGACATATCAGATGGCGGGCGATGGATCCGTAGCCCTGGGTCGCGCGACTGGACTAATTAGACGTTTTGAGTCTACCTAGGATGGTCGCGCGCAGTTTGGATTTTGTCAAGACTGCAGAAGCTGCAATGCCGGACGGACACGAAGGTTCCAACGTTCTCCCTGCGGAGGATGCCAATGCCCGCACCGACCAGATCGCCGATGCGGCGCTGCGTCTGTTCGCCCGCTACGGCTACAAGCGCAGCTCAATGGACGACATCGCCAAGGAGGCAGGGCTCGCCAAAGCGACGCTCTACCTGCACTTCAAGGGCAAGGACGATGTCTTCCGGGCCATGCTGGACCTGCTCGGGCGGCGGGTCGAAGCACGTTGCCGTGAGGTCGTGACGCGGCCGGGGTCGTTTCCCGAGCGGCTTGCGGCGCTGCTTCAGGCGCATCACGGGCTGGCCTATGCCAGCTTCGGCACCGGCGAGCATCTCGTCGAACTGAAGGCGGTGATGAACACGATCGCGACGCGCGAATTGCAGGCTTTCGAGCGGATATTCTCAAGCTTCGCCCGCGAATTGCTGACGCAGGCCGAACGCGATGGCGAGATCAATCTGTCGCGCCTCCCGGCCAGCGCCGACGACTGGATCGCCTCCCTGCTGTTTGCGAGCGCGGGCGCGAAGCTCGGTACGCCGCCCAGCGCCGCGGATTACGCACGCAGGCTGGACGCGATCGCGTCGGTCTTCGCCACAGCGCTGTCCCGATAGGCGCAAGGAAGGAACGCAGCATGCAGGACGACAGCGTGACCGGATTGCAGGCGCTCTCCCCGCTTCGGATACGGCCGGTTACGCAGGCTGCTTTCGAGCCTTTCGGCTGGGTCGTGGAGACCGGCGAGACCGGCCGCGCCGCCAATAACGGCACCGCGCGCCGGCACGACATCCATGCGCATCCGGCGGCCGAGGTCCGGGCCGGCACCAGGCTGATGACCTCGATCTTCGCAGCGAAGCGGCAGCAGCCGGACCTCGCGATCACCATGCTGGAACGGCATGTGAATTCGATCCAATGGATCGTCCCCCTGGATGGCGCGGGCCATATCGTCATCGTCGCCCAGAACGGCACGGATGACAGGCCCGATCTCGCGACGCTGGTCGCATTCTCGTTCTCGGCGGCGCAGGGCGTGATCTATCGCCGTGGCCTCTGGCATCACCCGATCATGGCCGTGGGTTCGGATGCGCGTTTCCTCGTCCAATCCTGGCAGGACGGGACAGAGGCTGATTGCGAGATAACGGCCATCGAACCTAGGGCAGGGGCGGTCATCTGATGCTTGGGCTGGAAGCGTGGCGAGGTTCTGAAAATCCATCCGGGCGGGCGGTTGTTGTTCCGGGCTCTTGCGGGCAGGGCCGGGGCGCCGCGGCATGCTGAGGAAGCTGGACGAAGAGGGACCTGGCTCCGTCGAGCCACCGGCGGCGACGATCGCCGCGCGCCTCGATGCGGCGCCGTTCTGCCGGCTGCGTCTGGCGATCCTCTGGGTCCTGACGCTGGCGCTTTTCGCGGATATTGCCGAGGTGGCCCTGGGCAATGCGCTCGGGGCGGTGTTCCAGGTGCCGCCGCGGAGCATGACGCAAACCGAGCTGTCGCTCTTCCTGGCGGCGATCTTTGCCGGCGGAGCAGCGGGCGCGCCGGTCTTCGGTCTGCTGGGTGACCGGACGGGCCGGCGCTTGGCCCTGCAGCTGGCGCTTCTCGTCATCGCAGCCGGGTCGCTCGGCGCGGCGGCGAGCGATGGCCCCGTCGGGTTGATCGGCTTCCGTTTCCTGTCGGGGCTCGGCATCGGTGCCTGTCCGCCGCTGATCGCGGCCTATCTGGCCGATGTCATGCCACCGCGCTGGCGTGGCGCCATCATCTGCATCTGCGCCGGCCTCGCCTTTCTCGGCGCGCCGGGCATCATCTTCCTGATGCGGGCGACGTCGCCGAGCTTCCTCGGGCTGGAAGGCTGGCGATGGGCGCTCGGCTCCGGGGCCTTGCTCGCGATCCTGGCCGCCGGATTGTTGCGGTTCCTGCCTGAATCGCCGCGCTGGCTGGCCGCCGCGGGGCGGATCGCCGAGGCGGAGGCGGCCTTGCGGCGCTTCAAGGTCGCAAACGCTCCCGCCGCCCCGATCACGGCGCAGCCGCAGGCCGCGGCGCCCGATCGCGGCGACCAGACGAGCGTGCGCCGCAGGTTCCTGCTGCTCTGCACGCTCTATGCCCTCTCGCCCTGGGCCACGATCGGCTTCCTGTTGATGAGCGGCGCGGTGATGCTGAAGAAGCAGTTCAGCGTCGCCGATTCCGTGATCGCGGCCGGGCTGATCATGTTCGGTCCCGTGATCGGCAACCTGCTCATGGCCCTCGTGATCGATCGTATCGACCGCAAGGCGAGCCTTGTCGCCACCGCCGTCGCCATGGCCCTGCTGGGGCTCGGCTTCGCCGCCGCCACCGACTTCCTGCCTCTGGTGACGATCGGCGTCGCCTTCGCCTTCTGCAGCGCGATCTATGCCAGCGTTCTCGGCGTCTATGCCGCCGAGATCATCCCGACGGCGCTGCGCTCGTCACGCACGGCCCTGGCCTGGGGGATCGGCCGCTTCGTGTCGATCTTCGTGCCGCTGGTCTTCTTCGCCTTGCTCCACAGGTCCGGACCCTGGGCGATGTTCAGCCTGATCGCGGCCGCGATCGGTCTGAGCGCGGTGCTGATCGTCACCATCGGGCCGCAAGGGCGGACGCGCCGGCCGGTTGCTTGACGAGCGGCGGGCGGGGCGTCCTCGAACCCTGAATTCATTGGTAAAAAGCTGGTATCGCGATGGTCGCGCGATGTGACCATTTTTGAAACGCGTATTGCACAATATCGAGCAATCTGGGAAATCTTCTCCTGTTCATCGGGCAAGCCTCGTTGCGCTGTGAGCCCGCATGGCCGGTGTCCGGCCGTGCGCCCGGCTGGCGACGAAGCGCTTCCCGCGCCGCCTGTGCTCGCGCGGCGGGGCTTGAATCGGGGTGGGGACGTGACGACGACGAGAACGATCTTGGCCTGGGCGGCGTTCGCCGCCGGCATCGCAGCCATGAGCGGCCACGCCGCGGCCCAACCCGCTTCGCCCAAGCCTGCGACGCCGCCGGCTGCTGCGCCGGCCCCGGCCGCGCCGATCCCGGCCGAACCCAGCAGCACGACGGCGAGCTTCGGGGACTGGACCCTGCGCTGCCAGCGGCTGGCCGATGCCGGCAAGACCGTCAGAATCTGCGAGGTCGCGCAGGTCCTGCAGGCCCAGGGCCAGCAGGCTCCGATCGCCCAGGTCGCGCTCGGACGGATTGCGAATGGCGAGCCGGTGCGCGTCACCGCCGTCATGCCGGTCAGCGTCTCGTTCCCGAGCAGCGTGCAGATCACGATGGGCGAGAAGGATGCCAGGCCGGTCGAGTTGCCGTGGCGGCGCTGCTTGCCGACGGGCTGCTTCGCCGAGGCGGCTCCCGGAGATGACGTGCTGAAGCAATGGCGCAAGGCGAGCGAGCCGGGTCGGATCCTGTTCAAGGATGCGGCCGGCCGGGACCTCGCCCTGCCGCTCTCCGCCCGTGGCCTCGACCAGGCGCTCGACGCGCTCGCGAAGGAGCGCCTCTGACATGGCCAAGCGTCGTTCGTCCCGCCCGGCCAAGGCCTTCGTGCCTGACATGACCGGCATCCGGCAGAACGACGCATTCGCAGCGAGGCCGCGCTCGGTCCTGGCATTCCGGCGGCAGCACTGCCTCGTCGGCCAGGCGATGGCGCTGGCCCTGTGGAACGCCCCGGCCTTCGCGCAGAACATCATCACGCCCGATGGCCGCACCCAGACCAGCGTCTCGGTCAACGGCACGACGACGACGATCACGACGCAGACCGTGTCCGGCGGCGCCGGCTACAATTCGTTCTCGCGCTTCGAGCAGGCGGCGGGCACGACCGTCAACATGCACCTGCCGCAGAATACCGGCGTGCTCGTCAACATCGTCCGCGACGGCCCCGTCGTCATCAACGGCATCCTGAATTCCTACCGGAACGGGCAGATCGGCGGCCATATCTATTTCTCAGATTCGGCCGGCTTCACCGTCGGGCCGAGCGGCGTGATCAATACCGGCAGATTGACGGTCAACACGCCCACGCGCGAGTTCCTCGATCAGGTCATCGGGCCGAACGGCGTCGTCAACGAGGCGCTTGCCGCGCGCCTGCGCGCCAATGACGTGCCGATTTCGCCTGATGGTACGATCGCCATCGACGGACGGATCAATGCCCGCGGCGGCGTCACGCTCAACGGCCATTCGGTCAGCGTCGCCGGCCAGATCACCGCGAATGCCGCGTCCGTCGATCTCGGCGAGCGGCGCCGTCGGCACGGCGCCGCCTTCGCCCAGAGCGTCAACACCAACGGTCTGCGCCAGGGCGCGACGATGGTGACCCGCCGCGGCGGCGGCATCGAGATCGTCGCGGCCGGCACCGCCTCGATCTCCGGCTCGCTGACGGCCAAGGCGACGGCGCGTCGCCCGGCCGGGTCCATCGCCATCCGCTCGGGCAAGGGCACGACCGTTGCCGCGACGGCGCGGATCACGGCGACCGGTGTCCAGGCTGCGCCGACGCCATCCGCCGCGATCAACCGGCCGAGCGTGAACACCGGCGATGGCGGCACGGTCTCGATCGTTTCGGATGCCGGTATTGCGATTGCGCGAGGTGCCCTGATCGATGTCAGCGGTGCCGCGGGCACCGCAGCGAAGGGAGGCTCGGCGATCGTCTTCGCAGGGACCAATCTCGACGTCGCCGATGGAGCCCTCTTCCGCGCCGCCGCCGGCAGCATCGGCGATGGCGGTTTCCTGGAGCTCAGCGCGAGGGACACCGTTACGCTCGGCGCCATCGACGTCGATCTTTCGGCCCGCAACGGCAAGGCCGGCCTGCTCTATATCGACCCCGCCAATATCGTCATCGGCACAGGCGGCAGCGCCAACATGATCACCAACGGCACCAATGTGGTGCTGGAGGCGACGAACAGCATCACCATCGCCAATGACGGTATCATCGATACCCGGAATTTCGACCGCTCGGCCAATGGCGGCGTGCTCTCTGCGGGCAATCCCTCGCTCGGCAACTCCGGCAACATCACGCTCGCCGCGCCGACCATCACGGTCCGCGGCAAGCTGCTGGCGGATGTCAGCGCGGGCTCGATCTACGCGGCCGGCGATGTCACGCTCAATGCGACCCAGTCGCAGACGCTGATCGCCGGGCCCGCCAGCGCGACCGCCGGCATCAAGGTCTCCGGCACGATCACCGGCCGCGACATCACCATGACGGCCGATGCGCGGGCGAAAGCTTCCTATGCCGATGCGAGCGCCGGCCCGCTTGCCGCGCTTGCCGCCCAGACCGTCGGCGGAATGATGTTCGGGCTGAACGGCGGCTATGTCGGCAGCACCGTCAGCGCCAAGGTCGAGATCGAGGACGGCGCCCGGATCACGGCCGCGCGCGACGTGAAAATCCTGGCCAATGGCGTGCAGGAAGCCACGCTGCCGGCCATCACGCTCTCCGGGAATTTCCCCTGGGGCGCGGCGGTCTCGATCGCCGAGATCACCGGCGAGGTGAAGGCGGACGTCGCCTCCGGCGCCAGGATCACTGTCGGCCGCAATCTCGACGTCAATGCCTTCAACGACGTCAACCTGATGGCGACGGCGCTGACCGTGACCACGGGTTCGAGCGTCGTCGCGGCGACGGTCGCCTATGGCGCGCTCGACATCACGACCTCGGCCCAGGTCCATTCGGGCGCGATCATCACGGGCGCCTATGCGAGCCGGATCAACGTCTCCGCCGGCAACTCGAACACCCTTTCGACCTCGGCGACCGCCATGGCGTCTGCCGGCAGCGTCGGCGGTATCGCCTTCGCCTATTCCGACTACAAGGCGAGCGCCGACGCGCGGTTCGGCGCCGATCTCGGTTCCAGCGGAGCCAAGATCGGCAGCCTGACCGTCCAGGCGACGTCCGACACCGACAAGAACGCCACCAGCGCCGCGACCACGGTCGGCAACAACGCGCTCTTCAACGCCGGCCCCACCGGCTCCACCGTCTCGGATCTCCTCACCCAGATCTTCGGCACGCTGAAGACCGGCAGCTCCAGCGTTCCCGCCAAGGTCGGCAGCGCGATCGCGGTCGCCAACAGCAGCCTCAGCGCCAGCGCCGCCATCGCGGCCGATCCGGCTGCCGCGGTGCCGTCGATCTACACGGCTGGCGATGTCGTCGTCGCCGCACGTCAGCGCGATTTCGGCGTGCGCGTGATCGCCGACAGCTCGACCAATTCGAACTCCAAGGACCCGACCGCGGCCAACCCGTCGGCGCAGGTGTCGGTCTCGTTCGGCATCGGCGTCGGCGATTTCAGGCACGACGCGACCGCCTCGATCGGCGCGGGCGTCTCCATCGAGGCCCGGCATATCGGCGTCGCCGCGCTCAACGAGATGCCGATCGCCAACACCTGGCAGAACTGGGGCGGGCTGGGCGAGACCTTCTCGCATCTCAACGGCAATATGGGCGTCGTCAACAACATCCTGACGACCTATGCCAATGCCTCCAGTCAGGCCGACCAGCTCGGGCTGGCCGGTGCGATCAACTATTTCCGCGCCGAGAACAACAGCTCCGCCTATATCGCCAGCGGCGCCCGCCTGACGCAGAGCGGCGCCTCCGGCGACTGGTCGTCGCAGCTCGACTACAGCTACACGCAGAACTGGGACCAGGCGGTCCATGTCACCGCCGAGACGGTGACGCACAGCATCGATGTCGGCGGCAATTTCGCCTTCCTCGGCGGCACGACGGGCGGGGGCTCGGCGGTGGGCGGCTCGCTGCTCAGCATCGGCCGCAACAGCGAGACCGTCGCCGCGATCGCGGCCGGCGTGAATATCGAGGCGACCGGTGTCGCGGTCACCGCCACGACCAGCGACAAGATGTTCGTCATCGCGACGACCTCGGGCGAATCCGCCGGCACGATCGGGCTCAACGGCATCGTCTCGCTCTCGGGGCTGAACAACCGCACGCTGGCCTCGATCAGCAATCTCGCGACGATCACGGCCCCGACCGTCGCGGTGAAGGCGGACCAGCTGGTCTCGGTCTTCGGGCTCAGCGGCGCGCTGGTTGCGGGCGGCTCCAATGCGATCGGTGCAGCGGTCGCCGTGCTCGACGCAGCCACGATCACCCGCGCCTATATCGGCGACAATAGCGACGATCTTTCGGATGACCGCCTTGCCGGCACGGCCGTGCAGGGCCTGATTACCGCGAATACGGTCGATGTCGCGGCGGTGACCGAGGGCCGCATCACGGTCGCCTCCGCAGCCGGTGCGGCTGCCGGCGTCGGCGGCGGCGGGCTTGAGAATTTCCTGCCGCCGGGCACGCCCGATTTCGTCAAGGACGCGATCGCAGCCTCCAACCGCAAGACCTCCTCCTCGGTCAGCCTGACCGGCTCCGGCGCGTCTTCCGTGGCGCTGACCGCGCTCGGCACCTCGGCGTGGATCGACAACGCGGTGCTCGCCGCCAAGGGCAGTGACGGTCTGAAGACGACCGTCACCGCCCTGAACTCGACCATCGCCGAGGTCGGCGCAGGCTCGGCCGCGATCAATCTCGCCGGCAACAACAGCCCGCTCAGTGGCGCGCTGGCTGGCGCCGTCGCCATTGGCCACTTCGACAACAGCACCGATGCGCGCATCGCCGGCTCGCAATTGACCGGTATCTACGACACGACGGTGCAGGCGGTTTCCGGCGGCAGGGCGACCGTCGTCGGGCTCGGCGTCGCGGGCGCCAGCTCGAACGGCGGCGCCATCGCGATCTCGGCGGCGCTCGGCCTCGTGACCAACCGGGTCGCGGCCAGCATCGCGGATTCGAGCCTGGCTGCCACCGCGGGGCACTCGGCTTCGCAGGCTGTGCGGGTCAATGCCTATCAGACCACGGATATCGGCATCGGCGGCGGCGCTGCCTATGGCGGCGGGCAGGTCGGCGTCGGCATGGCCCTGACCTACGCCGATATCCGCGACCCCGATGGCAAGGAGGCGGTCAGCGCCAAGATCCTGCGGTCGCGCCTGACGGGCATCGACTCCCTGCAGGTGCGCGCCACCAATGCCAGCCGCATCGTGTCCTCGGCGGCGACCGGCGGCCTCGGCGGCAATGGGCTCGGCGGCGCCTTCGTCATCAACCGCGTCACGCCGACGACGAGCGCGGCGATCACGGGCGTCAGCGGCGCGCTGGCGACCGTCTCGGTTCTCGGCGGCACGGTCACGGTGCTCGCCGATGGCAGCCGGGTCGCGGAATATGATGACCTGATTGCCGGTCGGCAGACCGTCTCGTCGACCAATGCCTCGCAGGTCGACTTCTCGGGCAGGGCTGCCAATAACGGCACGGCCAACCCGGAAGGCGCCGCCGTGGTCGCCATCGCCGGCGTGGTCCAGGCCGGCCGCAACAATGCCGGCGTCGCGCTGCTCGACAATACGGTCGCGCAGTCGCATCTCGCCTCGATCGACTTCGCCACCGTCACGGCCTCCGGCCGGATCAGGGTTGCCGCGCTGGACGGCGCGACGCTCACCGGCGTCGCCATCGGGCTCGGTGCGGCAACCGGCCAGTTCGCCGGCACGGCCTCTGTCGTGCTGCAGTCGATCGAGAATGCCGCCCGCGCGCATATCGGCGGCGCCGGCACCGTCATCAACGGCGGCATCATCGAGGTCACCAGCACCGGAAGCTCCGCGATCCGTGGCAGCGCCGGCTCGCTCGGGCTCGGCTTCGGTGCGGCGGCGCTCGGGCTCTCCGTCGTCGAGAACAATATCGCCAACGAGATCAAGGCCGAGATCGACGAAGCTCGTCTGGTCTCGTCCAACGACCTCGTGCTGCGCGCCGGCTCGACCGCGACCATCGACACGCTGGCCATCGGCATCGCCATGGCGCCCAATGTCGGATTGGCCGGCTCGGTTGCCAATAACAGCATCGCGACCGATGTCGGCGCGACGATCACCGGCGCCGATATCGTCGCCGGCAACAATATCGGCGTGTTCGCCGCGAATGCCGACCGGATCACCGTCTCGGCCGGCGCGCTCGGCGTCACTGCCGGCGCGCCCAGCGTCGCGGGCGGGCTCTCCATCGTCAACAACACGATCGGCGGTGCGACGGTTGCCGCGATTGGCGCGGACAGCATCGTCGATGCGCGCGCCGGCGGCAGCGGCCTGCTGAGCTACAATGCCGGCCAACTCGCCTCGAGTTTCGATCTCTCGACGGCCAATGGTCCGAGCGCGGCCCAGCCTTCGCTCGCGATGGCCGCGCGCAGCATCCACGGGCTCGGCGTCGTCGCGACCTCGCAGCAATCGGTGCTGGCCAATGCCGTCACCGGCGGCGTCGCGATCTTCCCGATCTCCGCCGCGATCGCGGTCGTGCCGATCCGCAACGTGCTGGCCGGCACCACCAGCGCGACGATCGACGACAGCCTGATCAACACGCGCCTCACCGGCACGGATTCGACCGCGGTCGCGATCGAGGCCGCGAGCCATTCCTATGCCGCGACCTTCATCACCGTCGGCTCGATCGGCGGCGCTGCGGCGGCCGGTGCCGATGCCAATACGATCATGCGGCGCGTCACGCATGCCGGGCTGACGAACTCCACGCTCGGAACCACCACGCCGGGCTTCACCGGCGCAGGCGTCACCGCGCTCGATATCGCGGCCAGCGCCTCACAGGCGGCCGCGAGCAACGTGCTCGGCTTCGCGGTCGGCATCGGCGGCGCGGCGGCCTCCGGGGTGGTCAACAGCTTCGCGGCGACGACGACCGCGACCCTCGATCAGGGCCTCGTCACGGCCGGCCGGGCCGCCGTCAACGCCGAGAGCCGCAACGGCTTCTATGCCCGAGCGATCTCCGGGGCGGCCGGCGGCGTCGGCATGGGTTCGTCCTTCGTCGTGGGCACCAGCCGCAACACCACGCTCGCGACCATCGGCGGCGGCGCCGGCCAGACCGTCCTCAATCTCAACGGCGCGCTCGCCGTCGCTGCGCGAAGCGCCAACGCCTTCACCACGCTCTCGGCCGGTGGCGCGGCGGGCGGCTTCGCCGGCGTCGCCGGCATGGTTTCGTTCGTCGATGTCGAGAACGAGACCCGCGCCGGGCTCTATGGCGCGGTCGCGACGCTGCGCCCCGCCAGCGGCGCCAGCATCAGCGTCACCGCCGACGAGACCAGCACCATCGCCGCGACGACCGCTGCCGGCGCCAATGGCGGCTTCGGCGCGGGTGCTGCCGCCAACATCGCCAATCTCGACAGCCGCGTGCTCGCCGACATCACGGGCTCGAAGCTCTCGGCGCCGGGCGGTGTTTCGGCTTCGGCGACCTCCGAGCGCATCGTCGACGCGAACACCATGACCTATGGCGTCGGCAGCTCGGCCGGCATCGGCGCGGCGGTCGCGGTGATCTCGGTCGGCACCGGCACACCCTCCGGCGCCGGCGCCGAGCTCAATGCCAACGGCAACGGCACGCTCGCGCGTGTCGACCAGCTCACCGCGGGCAACGGCTCTCTCGTGCTGAGCGCGGGCGGGCTTGCCGCCTATCGCAGCTATCGCGGCGCGGCCGGCGCCGCGATGAGCGATGCTGCGGCGCGCGATGCGGCGCAGGCGGACTACAACCAGTTGCTCGCCAACGGCAGCGTCGCGAATGGCGCCCTGACCCTGAGCAGCTCGGGCGTCACCGCCCTGCGCAGTGCCGCCGCGACGGCGCTCGGCATCGCCAGCCCGACCGACACGCAGGTGCGGGATTGGGCAGCGCAGCGCTACGCGGCCCTGAGCGGCGGCGCGGTGTCCTATCTGATGAGCGATGCCGGCGTCAGCGCGTATCGCGCGACGGTGACGGCAGCCACGCCGGATGCCAGCGCCGACCAGATCCGCAGCGCCGCCAACGACGCCTATGGCCGCCTCCTCGCCAATGGCACGGTCAGCAACGGCGTGCTGACGCTGAGCGGCGCCGGCCTTGCCGCGTATCGCGCTGATGCCACCGCCAGTCTCGGCCATGCCGCGAGCGATGCCGAGGTGCGGGCCTATGCGGCTGCGCAATACAGCTTCTTCAACGCCAATCGCAGCCGCATCATCGCCCCCGCCGCGCAGAGCGCTTCCGCGCTGCTTGACAGCGACGGCTCCCGGACGGCGGCGACCGTGTCCGGCGGCAGCCTCACCAGCGGTTCGATTGCCGTCTCGGCGCTGTCACGCACGACAACCAGCAACATCGCCAGCGGCGTCGGTGCGGGTGGCGCGGCCGGAGGCGGCGCGGCGACGGCCTATACCGATATCGGCGATAATGTTTCCGCGAGCCTGACCCCAACGACCGCCATGACCGGTGCGCTCAGCGTAACGGCGAGCTCGACCGACGGCACGGGTTCGGCTGCGCGCGTCGAGGCCACGGCCGGGGCGGGCGCCCTCGCTGCGGCGGCTGGCGCCGCCGTCGCCAAGGGCACGTTGTCCAATCAGGTGACCGCGACGCTCGGCGGCGCGCTGACCACGACCGGTGCGACCACCGTCAATGCCGTCAACAGCCAGACCGGTCGTTCGGATGCGTTCGGCGCCACGGTGGCCGGTGGGCTCGCGCTCGGCGTTTCGCTGGCGAAGAGCGCGGCCGAGAGCCGGGTTGCCGCGAATTATCTCGCGGGGTCGAATTTCAGCGGCACGGGCCTGTCGATCAATGCGACCAGCACGGGCGCGGCCCATGCTGCGGCCGTTGCCGGCGTGGGCGGCCTGCTCGCAGCCGGCTCCGGCGCCGAAGCCGATGCCGACGACAGCACCAACGTGTCCGCCACGATCGGGGCCGGCGCCCGAGCCCGTGTCGGGACGGGCACCATCACCGTCGCGGCCACGGCCTCGCCGGACGCCAAGGCCTCGGCTAGGGGCATCGCGGTGGCGGGTGGTCTCGCTGTCGGCGCAGCGGTTGCCAAGGCCAACGCCGCTCCGACGGTGCGCGCCGCCATCGAGAGCAATGCCAGCCTGCCCGCGGACCAGTTCACGGCGGGCACGCTGTCCGTGCTGGCGACGGGCTCGGTCTTCGGCACGCCGGCCGGCGATGCCTCGCAATTGCCGGGTAGCACGGGCAGCTTCGGCCGCGGCGGCACCTCCGCCGCCGCCTCGGCGATCGCCGGCTCCGGCGCCTATTACGTCAGCGCGGTCGGCACCGATGCGCAGGCCCGTAACACCGCCTCGGTGATGGCCTTTGTCGGCGACCATGTCCGCCTGCCGACGGGCGTCGTCACGATCACCGCCAGCAACACCACGACCCAGGCTGCGACCTCGACCGGCATCACCACTGGCGGCAGCGCCGCCATCGGCTCGGTCAAGGCGCTGGCCGACAGCGACACCACGACCCTGGCGTCGCTCGGCAACGGCGCCACCATGGCGGCGAGCGGGGTGGGCAGCTTCTCGCTGACCGCGACCGGCAGCGACACGCAGATCGCCCATGCCAAGGCGGGCAGCGGCGGCCTCTATGCCGGTTCCGGCGCCGAGGGCGTGACCGGCAATACCGCTACCGTCACGGCTTCGCTTGGCGAGAACGCCGTGATCAATACCGGCTTCGTCACGGTCGCGGCGAGCCATGACGATCGCTATGCGTCGCTGATCGACAGCCTGCAGGCCTCGGCCGTGGGCGCCAGCGCCGCGCTCGGGCGCCATGACGCCGATGTGGACGTGCTGACCTCGCTCGGCGCCGGCAGCAGCATCACCGCGGCAGGCCCGAATACCGCCGGCTGCTATCTGTCGAGCTGCCTGCAGGCGGTCTCGATCACCAGCCGCAACGCCTTCACGCAGCTCGACCTCGGCGACAGCGTGCAGGCGGCGGCGGGCGGCGGCATCAACGGCGCCGGCGCGACCTCGACCACCGAGATCATCGGCACCTCGAAGGTCATCCTCGGCGACAATGTCGGGATCGCTTCGGGCAGGAGCCCGACGGCCGCACCGGGACCGATGCTGATCCAGGCCTGGACCGAGCTCAGCGCCGACGACACGGCCTCGCTGACCACGGGCGGCCTGCTGCAGGGAGCCGGCGTCACCGCGCATTACAGCGCCCGTGTCGATAACGAGGTCACGCTCGGCCGCAACAATGCGCTGACCTCGTTCGGCGCGATCAACATCGGCACCTATACGACCGCGATGGTGCAGGCCAACGCCTATGTGAACACCTATGGCCTGGCCGGTGTCGGCGTCGCGGATGCCGACGTCACCGTCATCACCAACAACAACGTCAAGATCGGTGCGAATTCGTCCCTGATCGGGCTCGCCGACGTCAATGTGGTGGCTGGCCGCGAAGGCTCCGGCCTGCGCCTCAACAGTCTCACGGGCAAGGCGACCGCGCTCGGCTATGTCCGCGGCATTATCGCCGTGCCCGTCGCCGCCGCCTCGACCAATCTGCAGAACCACGCCAAGGTCCAGGTGGATTCCGGCGCCACCATCTCCAGCGCCCAGAATGTTGGCCTCGGCGCCTATGACGGGCTGCTCAACGCGGATGCAGACGGCACCGGGCACGGTTACCAGCTCTACTTCATCCCGGTGACGTCCGGGACGAGCAGCCCCGGCTTCTCGTCGAGCTCGACGCTGGTGATGAACGGTACGGCGACGGCGGGCATCTACAACACCCAGCGCATCGAGATCGGCTGCGGACCTACGGCCTCCGTGCAATGCGGCCCCAACGACGCGCCGACGATCCGTTTCATCAGCGGCGCGCCGATCACCGCCGGTTACGACCCGGCCTTCAACGTGGTCGCCTATGTCAACGCGAACTACGACCCAACGGTTGCGGGCACGCTGCTTTCCGGCGTCAGCTCATCGCCGGTCAAGGCGGTGCGCCTCAGCCAGCTCTATGCCGCAGGCGGCAATGTCCGCGTCAGCGGCAGCCGGGTCGAGGGTAGCGGTACGCTGACCGCGAATGGCGGCCCCTCGATCACCGTGATCAACCGCAGCAACGCCTATCTCATCCTCGATGGCGGCGCCTATATCCCCGAGACGACGGGCGGCCAGATCATCGGCTCCAGCGGCTCGCTGACGCGCCGCAGCAATCCCGACGCGACGCCGATCATCACCATCGACAACAGCTATACCGGCGCGCTCGATGCCAGTGGCAAGGGCCCGGGTCTGCTGATCGCCGGCGATATCACCAACCTCGCCGGCGTGGTCTCGCTCAACAACACGCAGGGCTCCTTCGGTTTCTCCGGGCAGCGCATCGATGCGCTGCAGTTCAACACGACCGTTCCGAACGGCGCGGTCGTGGTCTCCTCGAACGGCCCGAACGGCATGTACAATGCCGGCGCGACACCGCAGTCGGAATATGCGGGCGCCATCTACTATCCCGGCGGCGGCCCGGGCGATGCGCTCAATGTCGACGAGGCGGTCTTCGCCGCGGCCAATGCGCTCGCCTACGGCCAGGGCGCGACCAACCTGAACTATTTCCTCTACGGCAAGCAGGACGAGGGCACGCGGCGCAACTTCTCGATGCAGTTCTACGGCAACTGCATCGGCTATATCGGCAATGCCGGCTATGCCTGCACCGGCGGCTACGACATGGGCAACGACATCCGCTTCATGGTCATCCCGGACCGGCAGGTCTACCGGGAGAGCAACCCGGCAGCGGCAGGCGGCGGCACCAAGATCTACGGCGCACAGGTCGCGATCAAGGCGACGACGATTAATATCAACGCCTCGATCGAGGCGGGGCGGATCACCAACTGGTCGGGAACGGTCGATGCCGCCATGGCAACGCGCCTTCGGAACGACCGCCAGTATTATCTCGATCGCGGCTATGTCCAGGTCGGTCTCAAGGAAGCCCTGGGCGGCGCCTGGGCGAACGAGGGCGCGGCGCCGCTCTACTACGACCTCACCACCGACAAGCTGGTCCTCTGGGACGTCAACGCTTCCTCGGGCGGCGGCTCGGTGTTGCTCGACGGCCAGATCATCAGCACGAACACGCTCGGCAAGATCAAGGTCAATGGCGGCTTCGGCAATGTCAGCCTGAACAATCAGTCCGGGCTCGACCTGATCACCAATCGCATCAACACCGGCACGGCCGCCGGCGTGAATGCCAGCGTCAGTACGATCACGATCATCGACCGGCTCATCACCTCCGGCCTGAACACGAAGATCTACGCCTATACGCCGGGGTCCGGCATCGCCATCTACAAGACGATGAACGGCGCCCAGCCGACCTCCGGCCCGGTCGAGTTCATCGCGGGCGATACGGCGAGCTACGATCCCGTTGCCGGCACGCGCTACGAGTGGACGCAGCAAGCCCTGCTCCAGAAGGAGGGCCTGACCCCGCAGACCACCCAGGTGCGCGACCTCGTCTCCTATTGGCGCTATGATTCCGGCTCGTCCGGCAACCCGTGGGTCTATGTCGACGCCCAGTCGCCGAGCACCAATCCCGGCGCGGACTGGATGTACTGGTGGTCACGCAATGCGCAGGCTCCCAGCGGGGGCGTGTCGGGCCGGATCACGAACAAGCCTGGTCTGACCGGCGTCGGACTGACGCAGGAGATCACCGGCGGCCAGCTCGACTTCATCAACAACGAAGCGCATTACAGCGGGTGCAACCTGCAGGCGATCAATCACTGCGACCGCGACTTCGTCGCGCAGCCCGGGGCAGGGCAGGCGATCTGGAATTATCAGATGGTGACCCGCGCCTTCGTGCAGGTCACCGCCTCGGTCAAGGCCGACAACCGCTTCGGCATCAGCTTCGCCGGCAATGCCGCCGGCGCCGTCAACGTCACCTCGAACAGCTCGATCCTGCAGAACGGTACCATCGTCAATCCTAGCGGCACGACGACGATCACCGCTTCCGGCGGCAGCTTCACCCAGACGAACAACGCCTCGATCCTCAGCAACAGCCTGAACCTGAATGCGCGCGACTCGATCGGCACCCAAGCGACGGCGATCCAGACGACCCTGACCTCGGGCGCGCAGCTCAGCGCGGTCACCGGCCGCGGCGGCATCAATCTCGACATCACCGGCAGTGCGCGCATCGCCGCGCTGCGGGCCGACGGCACGTCCGGCGCCTATGGCGATATCCGGGTCCGCGCCACCGGCAGCCTGGACTCGGTGGTCTCGGGCTCGGCCAATGTCGTCGGCCGCAACATCACCCTCTCCAGCGAGACCGGCAGCGTCGGCTCGATCGCCAATCCCCTGAAGATGCGCGCGGTCGCGACGCTGCTGCCGAACGGCAGCTATGTCGACGGCGTCGTCAATGTCAGCGCCCTCGGCGATATCGGCATCGCGCAGGTCTCGGGCGACCTGCGCGTCGGCGAGATCGCGAGCGAGGCCGGCAATGTCCGCATCGACGTCAATGCCGGCCGGCTGGTCTCGGCGACCGGGCAAACCGCGGCGCAGGCGCTCAGCGCCGACCAGTTGTCCGAGGTCTCGCGCTCGCTGAAGCTGACCTCGGCGGATGGCGCCGAGGTGGCGGCCCAGGCCAGCGTCGCCAGCTTCGAAAAGCAGGTGACCCAGAGCTACGGGCTCTACATCGCCCTGATGCGCAATGGCAGCGTCGGCACCCGGACCGTCAACGGCGTCAGCCAGAAGGTCTTCACGCTGAACGACAATGCGCTTGCGCTTTATCAGGCCTTCGCCGATGCGGCGCTCGGGCACGCGGCGAGCGCGCAGGAGGTCAAGGACTACGCGGCCGCGCGCTACGCCGCCTATTCCGGCGTCTTCGAGATGGCCTATGGCAGCGGCTGGGCCAGCAAGGCCCGGTTCAACCCCGCCACGGCCGACAGCAATTTCAGCTTCAGCGCCGCCGCGCCCGATGCCGCCCAGGGCCTTGCGACCCGTATCGCCGGGGACGCCGTCTGGACCGATCGGCAGCTGATCTCGGCGATCAACAAATCCGCGCTGCAACCAGCCTCCGGCGTTGTCGGCAATGGCACCGCACTGGTCGTCGGCCGCGACGTGACGCTCAATATCGCCGGCAGCATCGGGTCACTTGCGCCGGACATGCAGGTCGCGCTGGATGCGATCCGCAACGGCACGGTCACCGATGCGCAGCTCGCGGCGCTCTCGGTCGCGACCACGGCCGGCAGCGTCAAGATCATGGGCCAGAGGCAGGATGGCAGCCTCGTCGAGGTGACCGATCTCGGCAATGTGCCAGCAGGCGTCACGCTCATCCGCGTGGACGTGAAGCAGACCGCGCCGCTCTTCGTCAACGCGACCGGCACCTTCTCGGCCTCGGCCCAGGGCGATGCCTATGTCCAGGCGACCACGAACGTGCAGTCCTCCGCCACGCCGCGCTCGGCCGGCGGAACGCTGATAATTGGCCGCGTCACCGCGACGGGGGCGATCAACCTGCAGGCGCCACAGGGCATCGTCGTCGGCACGCAAGCGGATGGGACGACGCCGCGCAATCCGGTCCAGATCCAGACCGGGGGCGATCTCGTGCTGGCCGCGGGCGGCGGCGGCATCGGCTCTGCGGCGGTGCCGCTGACCTATCAGATCGGCGGCCGGCTGGTTTCGGCCTCGGCCGCGGCCGGCGACGCCTATCTCATCGCCAATGCCGGCAACGCCGAGATCGGGCGCATCTTCGCCTCGGGCACGGCGTCGCTGACGGCGCGCAGCGGTGGCATCCAGGGCTATCTGCCGGGCATCGCGATCTCGGCTGGCTCCGTGCAGCTCAATGCCACCGGGAATATCGGCTCGGCTTCCGCGGCGCTCGGCCTGCAGGTCGGCGCGAGCGGCAGCGTCTCGGGCCAGGCCGGCGGGCAGGCCTGGCTCTCCGGCCCGGCCGTTTCCGGCCAGTCGCCCAGCGCCCTGCGGCTCGGTGCGGTCAGCGCCGTGAACGGCCTCACCGTCACGGCCGATGGCGAGATCGATGTCCTCGGCGCCTTGCGTTCGTCGGCCGGCGCGATCGCGCTGACTGGCGCGGGGATCGTCATGAATGGTGGCGCCGATATTCAGGCGGCGGGCCGGGCGAGCCTCGCCTCGAGCGGCGACATCAGGCTCGGCCATGTCGCGAGCGCGCTCGCCGCACCGGCGGGAGCGGCTTCGATCGTGATCACGGCGGCAGGCTCCATTCTCTCCAACGGTGATGCGGGCACGCTGCTGGACGCCGGCGTTGCGGGCGGGGCGATTGCATTGCAGGCGGGTGTCAGTCTCGGCAGCGCGACCGACGCCCTGACTGTCGCGGCGCCGCGCCTGTCCGTTCGCAGCCTTGCCGGCGATATCCATCTCGCCGCGTCGGGAGCGACGCATGTCACGAGCCTCTTGGCCGATGCCGGAGCCGCGACCCTGACTGCCGGCGGCAACCTGAGGATCGATACGGCGACGATTGCCGGCCGTGCCGATATTTCGACGACGGCCGGCACGCTCGATATCGCCGGCCTGACGGCCGGTGCGAACTCGACGCTTTCGGCTTCCGGCGCGGTGACGCTGGGCGATGCCGGGACGACGGCGGGCGATCTCACGGTCATCTCGACCGGCGCTAACCTGTCGCTGGCCGGTCTCGACGTGGCCGGTAAGCTGACCCTGACGGCGGCGACCTCGATTGCAGCCACCGGCGCTATCGTCGCTGGCGGCACGGCCGACGTCACGGCGCAGAATGGCACGCTGACCCTCACCAGCCTGCGGGCGGGCGACGCGACTGCCCTCGAAGCGACTGGCCTGATCAGCCTGACCACCGCGACGACCACGGCGGGCGCCTTCTCGGCCGTGTCGAGCGCGGCCGGCATCGCGGCTGGGGTGATCGAGGCGGCGGGTAACCTGACCCTGACGGCGGCGACCTCGATTGCAGCGACCGGCGCTATCGTCGCTGGCGGCACGGCCGATATCACGGCGCAGAATGGCACGCTGACCCTCACCAGCCTGCGGGCGGGTGGCACGACTGCCCTCGAAGCGACCGGCGCGATCAGCCTGACCAGCGTGACGACCACGGCGGGCGGCTTCTCGGCCGTGTCGAGCGCGGCCGGTATCACGGCTGGAACGATCGATGCGGCGGGTGCGGCGACGCTGACCGCAGCCGGACCGGTCTCGGTCACGACCAGCCTGACGGCAGGCGGCGCGGCGGAAGTCACCACGACGGCCGGCACGCTCGACATCGCGGGCCTGACGGCCGGTGCGAACTCGGCGCTCTCGGCCTCGGGCGCGGTGGCACTGGGCGATGCCGGGACGACCGCGGGCGATCTCACGGTCATCTCGACCGGCGCGAACCTGTCGCTGGCCGGGCTCGACGTGGTCGGCACCCTGACTCTGACGGCGGCGACCTCGATCGCAGCGACCGGCGCGATCGTCGCGGGCGGCACGGCCGATATCACGGCGCAGAATGGCACGCTGACCCTCACCAGCCTGCGGGCCGGCGGCGCGACTGCCCTCGAAGCGAGCGGCCTGATCAGCCTGACCAGCGCGACGACCACGGCGGGCGCCCTCTCGGCCGTATCGAGCGCGGCCGGTATCACGGCCGGGACGATCGACGCGGCGGGCGCGGCGACACTGACCGCAGCCGGGCCGGTCTCGGTCGCCACCAGCCTGACGGCAGGCGGCGCGGCGGAGGTCTCCGCGACGGCCGGCACGATCGGTATCGCTGATGTACGGGCCGGTGGCGCGCTCGGGCTGCGTGCCTCGGGCGCTGTTCTGCTCGGAACGGCCGATGCGGGGGGCGACCTTTCCATCCGGTCCATGGCGGGGACGATTTCCGCGACCAGCCTGACCAGCGGCGGAAGCGCCGCTGTCGAGGGGGCGGGCCTCGTCTCGATCGCGACGCTTCTGGCCGATGGCGATATCCGCCTGTCGTCGAGCCAAGCCGGGATTGCCGTCTCGACCGTCACCTCCGGCGGCTCTGCGGTTCTGATGGCTGCCGGCGATATCGATGGTGGAACGATCGCGGCGCGAGACACGCTGGCGTTCCTTGCGGGAAGCAGCGGCCAGGGCTCGATCAGGATCGTCGATGGCGCGGCGCGCCGGCTTGTCGCCGGTGCCCCGGACATGGTCCGGCTCGGTCGTTTCAGCGCCGGCGAGAGCATCGTCATCACGGGGACCCAGATCGCGGCCGATATCGTTCAGCTGCCCGGCGGCGAACTGCCTCTGGCGCTCGACGTTACGGGGTTCCGCAGCCGCAGCGCCGATCGTGTCGATCTGAATATCGCGGCCAACAGCATCCTTGCCAGCCGGATCGCGGCGACCGACGGCAGGCTGACCACGACGGCGAGCAAGGTGGGGATCGCGGAAGCCTTCATCCCCGGAGCGTTCGTGGTGACGACGCCGTCCATGACGGTGCTCACCAACAACCGCACGCTGGCGCCAGACTATGCCTATGACGCGCAGCTCTTCGTGATCGGGCGCCCGTTCTATCTCGACCTGAACGGTTCGAAGCTGATGACGAACGCCTATATCCTTCGCGTCGATTCCGATGTGGTCGATGTCCCGTTCTCGTCCGGCGGCTCGCTGACGCGCGATGTGGCCCGGCTAGGCGCCTTGTTGACCGATACGGCGGGAGAGGTCGCGGGCAGCGGTTTGAGCTTCGGCACCGGCGGAAACTGGCGCGGCTTCTGGGCCGGCTCCGGAAGCTGGCGCGGCCTGCCCGCCGGGCAGCCGCTCGACTTCGTCGCCTCGGCCAAACCCGGCCAGCCGCCCGTCAACCTGGATGAGACGGAGGACAGGCCTTGAGAATGGCTCGGCGCGCTGTTTCGCGCCTTAGTTGCGTTCTTCTGTTGGGTTGTGCGTCCGGGTCCGCTTCGGCACAGGTCGTCTCGCGCACGATCGAGAACGAGGCCGAGCGGCAGCGGCTGGAGATCGAGCGCCGCATCGCGCCGCAGCGCCAGAGCGGCCCCGGCGTGGTCGCGGCGCCAGCCGGGCCGCGACTCGAGTTTCCCGCTGGCGGCGCCAGCGTGGTGCTGACGCGCATCGACTTCGATGCCTCGCGCTTTCTCGATGCAGCCGAGCTCGATGCCATCCGGGCGCGCTATGTCGGCCGCAGCGTCGATCTCGCCGAGATCGGCAAGATCCTGCAGGCGGTCAACGATCTCTATGCCGGGAAGGGGCAGATCACCGCGAGCGCGGTGCTGCCGCCGCAGAAGCTCACCGGCGGCGCCCTCAAGATCAACCTCGTCGAGGGCCGCGTCGGCAAGGTTTCGGTTTCGGGAGCGGCCCAGAGCTGGCCCTGGTACATCCGTTCGCAGGTGCCGATCGCCGAGGGGGAGGTGGTCGACACGCCGGAGCTCAATCGCGCGGTCTCGATCTTCAATCGCCTCAACGAGGCGCAGATCAGGGCGCAGCTCAATGCCGGTGCCAGCTTCGGTCTCACCGATCTCGATCTCGGGCTGACCGAGGCGCCGCGCAACCTTGCCCAGATCTCCTTCGACAACCAGGGCGTCCTGTCGACGGGCCGCTATCAGGGCACGCTGTTCCTGAAGCATAGCAACCTGCTCGGCATCGACGACCGGCTGGTCTTCTACGGCTCGCGGACCCGCGGCAGCGTCGTCGGTACCGGCAGCTACACCTTGCCGGTCTCGCCCTGGGGAACGCGGCTCGGCGTCAGCTTCACGCGCTCGGGCTATCACATCGTCAATGGCGCGATCCGCGAATTGCGTCCGAAAGGCGTTTCGGAGACCGGCTCGCTCACCCTGTCCCAACCGATCTTCGCGACCGAGTCCATGCTTCTGCAGGCGACAGGCGCGGCCGGCCTGGGCACCGGGCGGAGCAAGCAGCTCGACTTCACGACCGTCGATACCCGCTATACCCGCGCGAGCGCCGGCGCCGCGCTGAGCGTGAACCTCACGAATCTGAACCACTCATCGACGGTCAACTGGTCGCAGATCGCCCATCACGACAAGCTGGCCGAGAGAAAGCGCAACTACACGATCCTGACCGGCAACACCGCTTCGGTCTGGCGCATCAGCGACGATTTCTACGGCACGCTCATCGGTGCCTGGCAATATACCGGCGAGACGCAGCTGCCGGGCGACCAGATCTTCCAGATCGGCGGGCCGACGACGGTGCGTGGGTATCCGATCGGCTCCGCCTTCGGCAATTCGGGCTTCTATGGCCAGGCGGAGCTGCACTACACGCTGCCGGATATTCTGAAGTCGTTCGAGGTCTTCGCCTTCCTCGATCATGGCCGGACCTATGCCAACCCCAATTTCATGATGCGCGCCACGTCCGTCGGCGCCGGGCTGATCTGGCGCCCGCTGGAATGGGCCACGCTGGAAGGCGGCATCGGGCGGCCGCTCGAACGTGTCTCGGCCGCCCAGCGCGACGCGGAACTGTATTTCCGCCTGACGCTGCGCAAGACCATCTGATATCGATCGACCGCCATCAGGACAGGACCATGGCCGCTCTGCCGCTTTTCTACACCAGCATCGCCGCGCTCGACCGAAACACGCATCGCGAGGCTCGCCTGGCGCCCGTCGACAAGCCCTATGCCTTCGCGGCCCAGGCCCATGTCCTGCCCGCACTGATGGCGGAATTCGTGCCCGGCTGCCGTGACATGCCGATCCTGTTTCTGGACGAAGGCGGCACCGTCTCGCCGCTCTTCATGGTCGGGATGCGCCCAGGCGAAAGCCGCTTCGTCGATGGCGACGGGCGCTGGCGCGGCCTGCATGCGCCGGCCTATCTGCGGCGCTACCCCTTCATCGGCGGCGACGTCTCGGCCGAGCAGCAGATCATCTGCGTCGATGGCGGCTATGCCGGGCTGCAGAACGAGGCGGGCGAGCGGCTGTTCGGCGAGGATGGCGAGCCGGCGGAGGCTTTGCAGCGCGTCATCGGCTTCGTCGCCGAATATGCCGAGGCGGCCAAGGCGACGGGGGCTTTCACAGCTGCGATGAAAGAGCTCGACCTGTTCCAGACGATCAATATCGACATTCGCGCCGGCGACGGCACGACATCGAGCTATAGCGGCTTCTCGGCGATCGCCGAAGACCGGCTCAACGCGCTGTCCGACGAGGTCTGGCTCGATCTGCGGCGCAAGGGCTATCTCGTGCCGATCCACGCGCATCTGATCAGCCTGGCGAATTTTGCCCTGCTCGGCGATCGCCTCTAGAAGGCGGAGTGAAAACGCCCGCCTCCAATCAATGAGGCGGGTTCGCCCGGGTCTCTTCGGCTTTCGGGCCGAGCATCTCGGCGGCGAGCGCCGAGGCGCTTCTGCTGACGGTCGCCTCGAAGGCGTCGTCGAGGATGGCCAGCTTCATCGCCTGCATCTGCGCGTATTCGGCGCGGAAAGCCCGGGACAGCCAGAGCCTGGAATGGCCGGGGGCCCCGCTCCAGCCCAGCGCGCCGACCGCGACCGCGGCGGCGAGCGTTCGGCCGGCATGAGTGCGCGAGAGATTGAGCTTTCGGGCCAGCGCCGAGACCGAGGTGACATTGGTGAGCGCCTGTTCCTGATGCGGGGCCGCCTCGGCATCCAGCCCGCAGATCAGGCGGTCCATCAGGCTCCCGCCATCGTCGATCGAGGCGAAGATCGCATAGGTCGGCGGGGGCGTCCGGATCGTGCGGTTGCCGAGCAGTGCGGCGGCGACCCGCGGCTGCATCTCGATCAGCAGGGCTTCTTCGCGCTGGCGCAGATGCGCGACGCGGTCACCGTCATCGAGCCGATCGAGCGCTCCCAGATGCAGGGCAAACCATTCGGTCAGCGCCGAGAGCGTCGCCGGGGCAGGGACGAACAGGTCGGTTGCGCGGCCGGCGGCCGGAGCGGGCTGGATAATGCCGTAATGCAGGACCTCGGAGAAGAACGCGGCTGCCGTATTCCGGCTCGCCAGGCCGAGAGGCTGCAGATCTTCGAGAAGCTCACGCCGGGACAGGCCCGGCCTCCCGGCCCGAACGCCCCAGAAATGGCGCGCCAGAGCGACATGCGACATCAGCCAGCGCTGCTGCGTGGAAAAGAGTGAGGCCAGCCGCGGTGCGGCTTCGTGGACGGCCAGGAATCCATTGGCAAGGCCGTGGGCGACACGATCGAATCCGGGTATGCTCAGCAACTCCGCTGCCCGGTCTTCCATCGTCCTCATCCTGCCCCCCGACGATCCGCAGCCGTTCCGGCGCTTGAATGATCAAGAGCAGGTTGCACATTTTAGCGCAATTTGAGAATTTTGCCACCTGTCCTTGATCCGGATGTGCCTATCCGGATTTTTGCCGGTCCCGGCGACGGTCAGGGTCGATCGGTCGTGCCGTACAGGATCGCGCCGACCATGGCGCGGTAGCGCAGCTTCAACGTCTCTGGGTCGGTCGGGGGCAGGCTCTGATTGGTGCCGCGCGCGCCGTCCGCGAGCAATTGCGCCAGGGTATCGGCGTCCATATCCGCTCGGAGCCGGAATGTCCGGCGGGCTTGCAATTCCGTGATGAAGCTCGCCAGCTCCACCTGGAAGGACGTCGCGGAGGCGATCATCAGATCACGGCAGCGGCGGAAGGCCTGATCGTTGATCTCGACCGCATGCGGCGATTTCGCGAGACGGCGACGATTATCGCCATAGCGGACGTCCAGCACCGTCGCGAGGACCTCGACGAGATCCGCTCCCTGCTCGAGAACGGATCGCCCCGCCGCCAGCCCGGCGGTCACCGCATAGGCATTGGCCTCCTCGATCAGGAACCGGAAGGCCTCCTCCTTGGAGCCGAAATAGTTATAGACCGTGCGCCGCGTCACATCGATGGCTTCGGCCAGCGCTGACATGGTCAGATGCTGGTAGCCGTGGTCGAGGAACGCGCGTTCCACCCCCGATGCCAATTCGGCGCGTGTAACCATCTGACCTTCCAGGCGGCGCGCGGCGGCCCTGCAAAACGATTCCCGTATCCGGTTCCTCGTTCTCGCTCGGCTGCCTCCGCAGCGCAATCACTCTGTGGGTTGTCGCTTGCTAGGCCCCGGAAGCCAGCCGGTGCCGCCACCCTTGCCCCGATGCCGGTCCGCTCAGAAGCTGACCCTGAGCTGCGCTGCTCCGCCGAGGCGCTTGTCGCTGGCCGAGAGCTCGCCGTCGAGATTGAGGCCGAACGAGACGTTTCCGCTCAGCCTGGCCATGATGCCGGCACTGACGAGCGCGCTGTCGCTGCCGCGTCTGGCCCCGGTTGCTTTGAAGCTCGCGCCAGGCAGCCCGACCAGACTGGCGGTCAGGGCGGCATCACGCTGGAGGTAATGCGCCCAGGCGACTCGGACATGGCCGGCCACGGCGATACCGGCGAACACGGTATCGGCATCGAGCTGCAGGCCGAGCTCGCCGCGCGCCGTCACGCCGTTGCGTTTGGCCAGCGCCAGCGCTCCGGCATTGGCGCCGGCCCAGTTCGCTTCGATCACGGCCGGGCTGCGCGCCCGTGTCCCCTGGACCGCCGCGAGCGGGGAGATCGACAGCCCTCCCCAGTTCAGCACCATCGCGCTTGCCTGCAAGCGGCCGCTCCAGGCCGTGGTCGTATAAGAGGACGATAGGGCTGAGCCGAGCGCCGGGATGCTGCGGCTGACTTCATTGTCGAGACGCGCATGGCTGAGCGCGGCGCCGAAACGTGCCGGCCCGAATTGCGCCGAACCGTAGAGGCCCAGCTGCAAGACATCGGCGTCGACCTTGCCGATCACGCCGGGCAGCGAGGCCTGCGCCTTGCCGCCCGAGACTGCGAGGCCCGCCACGGTGCCCGGCATGAGCCGGATATCGATGCCCGTCGCCAGATGCGCATCGTCGATCACGCGCATGGCCGCACCGATGGCGGCGTTGCCATCGGTGCGGCCATGCGAGCCATAGGCCGCAGCCCAGACCGAGTAGAACGGCATGTCCAGCCGCGAAGCGCCCGCCGGCTGGTCCGCTCCCTTGCGGACGAGGCTGGAATAGCCTGCAGGACCAGGTCCGGCTATGCCGGCTGCGGAACGTCCGGCTGCACCCGGATCCAGCATCGTCCGCAGGAACTGGCCCGAGACGACATGCGCCATTGCCGGCGCCGCTGCATGGATCTCGCCCGAGAGGCTGTTCACCGCCGCCGGGATCGCGGCTGCCGGCAGGTTGTAGATGCCGAACAGCGAGGACGGGTCTGCTCCATTCGCCACGGCCGCATCGATCGCGGTGGCGACAGCATAGGCGTTGCGTGGCGCATTCATTCCCAGGTTCGGCGATGTCAGCGCGTTCGGGCTGAGCGTCAGCAGCACGTCGGTTGCGGTGTAGCTCACCGTCGTGGTGACGCCGGCGCCGAAGCCGGTGGCCGTGTCGAACGTGCCGGCCCGGCCGCCCGTGGCCGAGAGCAGCGTATAGGGGTTGTTGAAGCTGTAATGGCCGCCGAGCGGCACGATCCGGAGCGTCCCCGCCAGCGCGGCCGTGCCGGTCACGTTCACGCGGTCCGCTACCGCCCCCTGAATCTCGGCCAGATAGGTCGAGCCGGGATTGAGGGTCAGATTGCCGTTGACGGTCAGCGTGCCCGGTGAGTTGCCGGGCGAGAGCGTGCCGCCGTTGATCACCGTCGCAGGCAGGTTGCCCGAGCCGCCGAGCGTTGCGCCGGCCGCCACGGTCACCTCGGAAGACGTGGCGATCGAACCGTTGACCAGCAGGGTGCCGCCATCGACAGCGGTCGCGCCGGTATAGCTGCTGATGCCACTCAGGATGAGCGTGCCGGTGCCGGCCTTCGTCAGGGTGCCGCTGCCGGCGATTTCTCCGGGCTGGGTGTAGCGGTCGGTGAAATTGGCGACGATGGCCCCCTCGTTGATGATCGCGCCTGCTACGATGTCGACGATGCCGACGCGGCCGCCATTGCCGATGTTCAGCTGGCCAAGCCTGGCGATCTGGAGATCGCCTGAGGTGATCTGCAGCATGCCGCCCTCGGCGACCGTCAGCGATGTCGGGCCGCTTGCGCCGGGGCTGATCGCAAGGCCGCTGCCGCCGACGCTCCATCGCGAACCGGCTCCCGTCACGAGGGCTTCCACCGTGCCCGTGCCGCCGATCAGGCTGGCGCCACCGGTGCCGGTGAGGGCGCCGCCACCCGAAACGGTGAGGAAGGTCGTTCCGGCCATGCTGTCGACCAGCGTGATGCCCGCGGTGATGGACGAGCCGGCGCCGTCGACCGTGAGGCTGGAGGCGACGACGAGGGCTCCTCCGCTATTGTCGAGCCGGCCGCCCTGATCGACGCGGAGTGCGCCCCCCATGAGCTGGATATCGCCGCCGAAGGTCAGCGAGCCGCCGCGGATGATGAATGCCCCGCCGATGCAGGCGCAGGTGATGAAGCCGCCGCCCAGCGCGCCGGTCCCCGTATAAATCTGCGTTCCCGCGCCGGTGAAGCCCAGAGAGCCATCGCCGGAGAAGCTGCCCGAGAAGGTCCGGCTGGCGTCGCTCCATCCGGTGATCAGCGTCGCGCCGGCACCGATCTCGACGGCGCCCGCGCCGGAGAGCGAGCCGACTGCTGCGACGACGGCGAAGCTGGAGATTTCGAGCGTGGCTCCGGCCGCGATCGCGACATTGGAATCCAGTGAGAAGCTTCCGACGCTGTCGCCGACCAGCCGGCCAGCCGCGATCACCGTGTCTCCGGTATGGCTGTTGGCGCCGGACAGGGTCAGCGTGCCGGCGCCGAGCTTGGTCAGGCCGCCGGGGCCGGAAAAATCGGTGGCGATGCCGATATTGTAGCCGTTGCTGTCGATGAACGCGCCGTTGCTCCCGATCGTCAGCGCGGTGAAGCCGTCGAGATAGCTCGCCTCGTCGCGCGTCGCCCGCAACACGCCGCCATTCAGATTGAGCGTGGCGCTGCCCGGGCCGGCAAAGAGCTGACCGGTTTCCAGCACGCCGCGCCCGCCGGCAGCGCTGCCGAGAAGATCGAGCGTTCCGGTTGATCCGGCATTGCTGGCGAAGAACGTTATGACCGAGCTGACATTGCCGCCCGCTGTGATGGCGAGAGTGCCGGTACCGAAATTGCCGACATGAAGCGCGTTGTCGTTGCTCCAGGTCGAGCCGGCGCCGGAGACCGTTACGGCGCCGTTTGCGTTCAGCGAATATCCGATCCGGCCAGCCTGACTGGTCACGGTGCCGCCATCGGCAATGGTCAGCGTTCCATCGGCGTCGCGGCCCACCTCGAGATCGGCTCCGACATTCCAGGTGGCGAGTGGCGGCGCAGGAATGCCGGGGTTGATGCCGCCTGTCCCGGTCACGGACTGGGCGAAGGACGAAGCGGGCACGATCAGGACCGCGGCCAGCAGGGTCAGCGCAGTGCCTGCCAGCAGACGCGAAACGAGCGGCGCCTCGCGCCTGCTTTCGATCGAGGCGCTCCGGTTCTTCGACCTCTGCAAAGGACTTCTCCCCCAGCCCGTGCAAGCTTTGTCTTTGCGGGGGGCAAGACGCTACGGCAACCTCCCGGATGCCGCGGCAGGCTGACTATTTTTGACGGGGGCATCGCGGGATGGCGCGTTCGGGGCGTGTCAGGCCTTCACAAAGCCGGATCAACTTCACTTGCGGGCGTGACTTGAAGATGGTCTTGCCGCTATAGGTCCCAAGGAAATCGGTCGCCGCCGCAGGGCTTGAACAGCCTCAGGTCTGTCGGAGACCTCAACCCTTGAGAGGATGGGGCCATGACGAGCAAAGCGACATATAAATTCTTGCCTCAGGTCATCGCAGCCTGAACCAAACAGAACGGCCTCCGGAGAGCCGGTGCGCTTCCAAACGGACGGATGACAATCTTGCAGAAACGAGCACTTATCACCGGCGTGACGGGACAGGACGGCGCCTATCTCGCTGAACTGCTGCTATCGAAGGGATACGCCGTCTGGGGGGTTAAGCGGCGTTCGTCTTCTTTCAATACGGGGCGTATTGATCATCTATTCAAGGATGAGCATGAAGAGGATACCCAGTTTCGGCTAGTCTATGGCGACATGACCGACTCGACGAATCTGATCCGGATCATTCAGGAAATTCAGCCGGACGAAATTTACAACCTTGCCGCGCAGAGCCACGTGCAGGTCAGCTTCGAGACGCCGGAATATACTGCGAATGCCGACGGAATTGGCACCCTCCGCATTCTCGAAGCGATCCGGCTCTTGAAGCTGGAAGGCAAGACCCGCTTCTATCAGGCCTCGACCTCCGAGCTTTATGGCAAGGTGCAGGAGACGCCGCAGAAGGAAACCACCCCCTTCTATCCGCGCAGCCCCTATGCCGCCGCCAAGCTCTATGCCTACTGGATCACGGTGAACTATCGCGAAGCCTACGGCATGCATGCGTCGAATGGCATTCTGTTCAACCATGAGAGCCCGATCCGCGGCGAAACCTTCGTGACCCGCAAGATCACGCGCGCCGTCGCGGCCATCGAGCTGGGCCAGCAGAAGAGCCTCTATCTCGGCAATCTCGATGCCAAGCGCGACTGGGGCCATGCCCGCGATTATGTCGAAGGCATGTGGCGGATGATGCAGCAGGACCAGCCAGACGACTACGTGCTAGCCACGGGTGAAACGCATTCCGTGCGCGAGTTCGTGGAACTCGCCTTCGGCGAGCTCGGCCGCACCATCATCTGGAAGGGTGAAGGCGTGGACGAGGTTGGCACCGACGGCAAAACCGGCGCCGAGCTGGTGAAGATCGATCCGCGTTACTTCCGTCCGACCGAGGTGGACCTGCTGCTGGGCGACCCGTCCAAGGCGAAGGCGAAACTTGGTTGGCAGCACACAACGCCGTTCCGTGAGCTGGTGAAGGAAATGGTGACGAGCGATCTGGAAGAGGCTCGCCGCCACGCGGGGAGCCAGCTGGCTGGAGCTTGAACGACGGCGCGGACATTTGTTACGGGCGGCTCTGGCACAATTGGTAGCAACCCGCTTGACCGCCTTACCAGCACGCGCTGACGCTTTCCAGCGCCAGCGTCGATCCACTGAATCAGGTGGCTCAGCTGAATTGATTTCGCGCCAGCGCGCTGGATGTGATCATCCACTGCGCCGGTCACATGAGCGGAATTCAGGCCGGCATACGTGAGCCTGTGACCTTCCTGGCGCGCAGTCTGGCCGCCCGCGAAGCAAGCGTGATCCGGTTTTTCCTGCAGCCGCTGCTTGTCTATGTGAAATGGGGCTCGGGCGGAGTACGCCTTCCTTGTAGTCCACCCTGCGAAACGATATTTGCCACGGATCGTTGTCGCGAAAAGGCGCCTCGCTCATGCCGAACAGACTCTACGACTTAGCAGGGAAGAAGGTCTGGGTCGCCGGCCACCGGGGAATGGTGGGGTCGGCATTCGTCCGCGCGCTGGAAGCACGGGGTATCGTGCCGGTGACGGCGAGCCGCGCCGATGTGGATCTGCGGCGGCAGGCTGAGGTCGAGGCCTGGATGAGCCGCGAACGCCCCGAAGTTGTCCTTCTGGCCGCGGCGAAGGTTGGCGGCATCCTCGCCAACCAGACTTACCCGTCCGACTTCCTGTTCGACAACCTCGCGATCGCGACGAACGTCATCCATGCGGCGGCATCGTTTGGCGTCGAGAAGCTCCTGTTTCTCGGCTCGACCTGCATCTATCCGAAATTCGCCGAGCAGCCGATCCGCGAGGAAGCGCTTCTGACCGGGGCGCTGGAGCCTACCAACGAGTGGTATGCCATCGCGAAGATCGCCGGCCTGAAGCTCGCCGAAGCCTATCGCCGGCAGCAGGGTTGCGATTTCATTTCGGCGATGCCGACGAATCTCTATGGCCCGAACGACAATTTCGACCTGAAGTCGAGCCACGTCCTGCCCGCCTTGCTGCGAAAGATCCACGACGCCAAGACGCAAGGCATCGCTTCGGTCGAGATCTGGGGCAGCGGCACGCCGCGCCGGGAATTCCTGCATGTGGACGACCTCGCCGAGGCGAGTCTCCATATCGTCGAGCACTATTCCGACACCCTGCATCTCAATGTCGGCACGGGCGTCGATGTCACCATTCGCCAGCTCGCGGAGCAGATTGCCGAGGTCGTCGGCTATGAAGGCGGTTTCGTGTTCGATCCGACCAAGCCCGACGGCACGCCGCGGAAATGCACGGACGTCTCGCGCCTGACGGCCTTGGGCTGGCGCCCGCGTTTCGACCTGCGGACGGGCATCGAGATGACGTATCGCTGGTTCCTGTCGCAGAGCGAGATGCTCGAGCGCGCCTGATCGTTCTCCGGACTTGGGTAGAGGCCGCCATTCAAGGAGGCGGATGATCCGTCACAGTTCTCGGGATGTGCAGATCGTCGGGGTGGCGTGTCGCTCGCTGGAGGGATTGGGCGGGCTGATTACCTGTCCCGATACGCCGGCCTCTCTCGCACTGCCTTCATCCAGTTTCCGACGTAGCAGACCCCCAGTAAAGCTGGGGGCGCAGTGCACGGACTAAATCGTCGCCACGACCTAGCGGCTACCCTTGGAACTTGCACTTGCCCGGGCGCGCCGCAGTTTTCCAGAAAGGAGCTGCAGGGCGACGGCTGGGTGCCGCACGAGCGCAAGCGTGAGCTGCCCGCACGACGCGCGCCACTGCCGCTGCGCCCACAAGCCGCGCGCAGCACGCATCAGGAAGTGCGCCAGGCGCGGATCCCGCCGCGTTTTGGTGGACAGTTGCGCATAGTCACGCAGGGCCTGCTCGATCGTCGCGAGGTCGGCGAGGGAGAGCATGTTGTGTTTTCGGACGAAGAGGTCGGCGTCGATATCGTATCGGAGGGCAGGGGGGAAAAGCTCGACCGTGCTTTCGTTGATCGTGTCGATATTATCGGTGGAATCTGCCAGTCCTTCGGCCCGTGCGCGATGCGCAAGCCGAGCGACGAGCGCTGTCAACTTTTGCTGCTGGCTGTGCTGGAATGACACTTTCTCGGCATGCTGTCGGTAGTGCAGCACGGGGACGGCGATATTCTCGATGGCGTAGCCCGCGTCGTAGACCCTCAACCAAAGATCGTAGTCTTCGGCATGCTTGTACTGTCGGCGGTAGCCTCCCAGGTTACTGACGACCTCGCGCCGCATGATCACCGCTGGATGTGCCAGGGGGGAATCCAGCTTCAGAAGACGGACCAGCTCGGCGCCACCGGTGGGATAGTCGCCCCTGCGGATCGGCGCGCCGGCGTCGTCAATGAGAACGATGAAGCCGCCAACCACTGCGAGGTCCGGCCGGTTCTCGAAGCGGGTGACTTGAAGCTCGAAACGCCGTGGCAGGGAAATGTCGTCCGCGTCCATGCGGGCGATCAGCGGCGCCCGAGCCAGCGCAATCCCGCGGTTGAGGGTGTCGACCAGCCCGCGATTCTCCTGATGAACGGAGCGGATACGCGCATCCCGCGCCGCATAATCGTCGACGATCGCACCGCTGCCGTCGCGGGAGCCGTCATTGATGATGATGAACTCGAAATCCGTGAAGGTCTGGGCGAGAATGCTCTCAATGGCTTCGGCAAGGAAACGCTCGCCGTTGTAAACCGGCAAAACAACACTGAGGGCCGGTGTGCTCATTTGAGGATGATCCAGCCTTCGGGGTAGAGGTCCATCACATTGGTCGTCGCCAGTTTCTCGCTCGTGAACCACTGCCCCGGCGCAATGACGATCTTGTCGGGCGACGGATTGAGCCAAGCCCCCCACCACGAATAGGAACTGTTCGCGATGATATGGTGGTGGCAACGGGCCATGAGGAACATATCCTCCCAGCTGCGTGCGGGGTCCGTTCGCACGACACGGGAGCGCGGCAGGTCGGCAAAGGCCTGCTCCACGAAGTCGGGCGCGTCCGAAAACAGGAAAAAGTCGACCTCTTCGCCGAGGATGCGCCGCATGAGTTCGGTGGCGCGACGGTAATAACCATCGCCGAGGGTCGTATGGACGGCGGCGGTATCCGGGTTGCTCACATAATCGCCACGGCGCACGTGAAGCGACACGCTGCGCCGCGACGCGCCGATATGATCGGACCAGCCTTGGGCTGCGGTCCCAAGGGGCTCGGCAGGCCGGAAACGCTCACGAAGCACGCCTTCGCAGCCCGTGAAGTAGAGCGGGCTCTGAAAATAGCCGTCGAGCGTGATTTCGTCCCCTGAAAGGGCGAAGAAGTTCTTGTCGAAATGAAAGTGCGGCTCGCGATAGGCGCCCTCGCGCTGCGTACCTCGCCGCATCAGGCGTCGGATGAAGGGAGCATTCAGGGCCCATCCATTGCGCAGATGCTCCGAGCTGTCGGTATGGATATCCTGCGGTAAACAGAGCCGGCTAAGTTCGTAAGCACGTAAAGCATAGCTTTCGAAGGCCGACACATCCATCAGCACATGTGCTTCCCGTTCATGCGCCAGACCGCAGGCCGCGGCGTACTGAAACATCTGGTTGCCCAGACCACCAACGAGGCGAGCAACGACAGTCCGACTAGCCAACGAAACGGCTCCGATCATTCAAAAAGACGCGACGCAAGCGCCACAGGCCGTAGCGCCCCAGCATACCAGCAAGCGCTCCCCAGAGGTCGGCCCGGCTCGTGAAGAGAGATCGAGCCAGGGGGCTACTATGGTTCTGCAGCACCTTATAAAAAGCTTCCGCGCGGCTGGGGGTGGTGAAACTGGGCAGCATGAACAACAGGGCGCGCTTACGCAGGTTCGCACGAAAGGCTGGATCCGAGCCAGCCACTTCCTGCCACTTCTCATAATAGATCAGTTGCTGAAGGAAGAAATCGGCTGCCCGGCCCTGGGCATTGCGCCGCTGCACACTGCTGCCGTGAATCCGGAGCGCCACCAGGGGCTCCAGCGCATAGTCGAAATGCGTTGCATATGCCAGCCGCAGCCACATGTCCGCATCCGCTCCGTGGAACAGACGCTCGTCGAACAAGCCGATCTGGTGAAGGACAGCGCGCCGCACGACGATCGCCGATGCGGAGCCGGATACAGCATAGTCATTGACAAGAATGTCCCAGAATATGTTGCCCTTCTTGCTCGGCTTCGCCACGTAGCCGTCCTCGATGGCAGTCCCGGCCTCATCGATCAGTTTATACCCGCAATGGACGACACCGACGCGGGCATCAGCATAGGCAAAGACATCCATCTGGGTGCGCAGCTTGGATGGCATCCACACATCGTCGGCATCGAGGAACGCAAGGTACTCTCCCGTCGCTGCCCTGAGGCCGCCGTTGCGCGCCGACGCTTCGCCGCCGTGGGCCAGGCACAAATGCTCGACCATGGGGAAATTCTGGGAGAGCAGCTGGGCGATCTCGGGAGTTGCGTCCGTTGAACCGTCATCGCAAATGAGAATGCGGGCCGGCGCCAGTGTCTGGCGAACGGCCGAGAGCACGGCCTCTTCCAGGAACCGCGCGCCATTATAGACGGGGATGATGACGTCGATACGCGGGTCGCTCATCGTTCAGCTCACGGACCGGAAGACCGCCGGAGGAAACGCTTGGCTCGTTGCTCCAACCGGTGAAGCGCGGGATGCTGCTCGGCGATAACCTGGGCATCGAGCCACAGGCGCTGCTTCAGTGCCCCGAAACGCTCGGCCGCGTGAATTTCCTCCTTCTGATCCAACATGACTATGGGCCCGGCGCCGGCGATTTGCCGCGCGAGACGGGCCAGCATGGCGAACAGGTTATGCTCGTACAGGACGCGCCGGCGCGCTTCGGCGAGCGCTGCTCGGGAACGTTCTGCGAGATCCGATTCGATCACCCGTTTAATTGTCCTGACGGCAGCTTCGGGGTCGCGGATATCGATCGACACCAGCGCCTCGGCCGGGAAATAGTCGCTGACGTTGGTGCAGCCGTGGTAGATCGGAAATGTCATGGTCAGAAATGGATCGGACAGTTTCTCGGTCCAATAATACGGGCCGGAAAAATTCTCGATGGCGATGTGATACCGATACGGCGCCAGAACCTCCATCTTGTCGACAAAGGTGTTTATCCCACGCCCGTAATAATCCATCTCCGATCCGAAATAAGTCTTGAGCCGGTGGAAAAAATCCAAGCGCTCGCGATGGTCGGCCGTGAAGCTCTTATTGGACGAAACGACCGAGACGAGCTTGGTCTTCTGCGGTTCGAACTGCTCGAAGAAGCGCAGGTCATAGGCGTGATCGGTTCGCCGGCCGGTTTCCTCAAAGGACCCGACGTGCCACGGCAGCCCCACCTGCGACAGGATCACGTGTGGATGGGAGGTCTGCGCATCCGTCGTCAGGATGGCGCCGAACTGGTCGAGATAAGGCGCCGGGCCATAGTGTTTGACGGTGGCCGGTTCAGTCGCGACGAGCATACGGCGCTGTCGCGGCACCTGAGTCTGATAGGGGCACCAGCTTGGCATGACGTCGAGGACGACGAGAAAGTCGTAGTCCTGCGTCGCCGCATCGAACAGGAACTGCACGCCATCGAACAGGCCGTCCCGATTGGGGAACTGGCGCAGCCAGGGATCGTCGTGCCGCGAGAGGAATTTGACTCTTAACATGCTCGCAGACCCAGAGGAGGCCACCCGATCACTCAGAATCAGGTGTTTTGCGCGGCCACAGGCCCGCAGAGAATTTCTTCGTACTGTTCGGATATGCGCTGCCACGTGAAGTGTGTACGCCAAGCTTCACGCCCACGGCGCCCCATCTCTCTCAGTCTCTCGCGATCCTCCATGGCGCGTCGCATCGCCTCGGCAAGATCGGCAGGCACGACGCGTGTGAAGCCCCGGGCATCGACAGGCGCCGGGCATATCAGCCCAGCCCCTGTGCGGCGAGCAATTTCCTCCGCGTTGCCGACCGGAACCGAGAGAAAGGGCGTGCCGGCGGCAGCGGCCTCGTACAGCACGAGCGGGGAGTACTCGATATTGGACGCAAAGACAAAGAGGTCGGCCGTCTTGTAGGCATCGACGAGTTCGTCGCGCGGAAGGTCGGTGAGGAGAATCTGTTTGCCCGGCTGGGAAGCTGCGACCTGTGTCCAGTGTCGAATCTGCCCCTCGACGTCGCTCGCGCCGCGGCCCTCCAACTTCGCCCGTACCCGCTGAACCGTGGCCCAGAGCCCCTCGTCGCGCAATGTCCGCACCAGATGTCGCCCCAACTGGCCGGCAAGTTGGCGTCGCCCGGGCGGCTGCGCTGCGGGCGATCGAGGCCTGTTGGCGTTGAGAATGAGCGTCGATGCAGCTCCGCCGGTGTCCATTCTGGCAAAGGCCTCGGCGGTCTCCGTATGGCCCTTGATGCTGGTGAGGCTCCCCACCGACAGGAAGACGAACGCATTCGCATCGATGCCGAGGCGCTCCCGCAGATCGGAACGCGGCTCTTGGTTCATGAACTCCTGCTCGCAGGCGCCGTTGGGGACGAGGCTCAAATTCCGCATGCCCGCCTGACGAACGAAGGCGATATCCCGATAGTCCTCCGAATAGAAGATGAAATGGTCGAGCAGTGGCAAGAGGTCCCGCATCTGTTCGTAGTAGGCCGCGAAATTCTGATCGTAGAGACCTGAAAAGCCACAGGGAATGAAGACCTTGCGGCTCGTGAGCGTGGGAAGGGTTGGCCAGAGCGCGTCAAAGGTCCATTGCTGCGCCGCCTTGACGAGCACCGCATCGGCACCGAAGTTTGCGACGAAGCGCTGGTAACGCTCGACCTCGCCTTCAAGCCCCGAGACGAGGTTGCCGGCAACCGCGAATTCTTCGATCCTAACCCCGTTATGGACAAGGGCCGTCCTATTCGGAAGGCCGGTGGTGGCGACGGTGACCTCATGTCCCCGCTTGATGAGGCGCTCCGCAACCTGGCGCATCACCTCCTGCACGCCGCCGACGCTCGGATGATAGAACTCGCAACAGAAAAGTAGGCGCATGCCGGCGCGGTTCCTGCAAAGACCAACGAGAGCTAGCTACGTTTCCGGCCCAGAACAACGTAGCCGGCCGTGAACTGTTCGACCATGTAGCGCTCATCGAGGCTCGCCAGAATTCTGGGCAGGTCCTCGGTCATGGGCCCGACGAGGCTAGCTTCGAGCGATCGAGGGTCTGCTTTGCTCAAAACATTGCCGATGCGGTTGCATTCCTGCGCCACATGCTGGAAAAGCCCGCCCAGCGGCGTTATCTCCACCGCATCCACACCGAATTCCTCAAAGACGCGGCGATAGAACCAGGGCGTGAAGCCGCTGTAGTAGTGATGTGGCTCCTGGTGCAAGCCACAGCCGAGCGGTGCGCTGACGACAAGCAGGCCACCGGGCTTCAGAACGCGCACCAGCTCCCGCAAGGCGCCTACGGGATCAGGCACATGTTCGAGAACTTCGGTGCACACGACGGCGTCAAACTCGCCCTCCTGAACAGGAATGCTCGTAATATCGCAAACATAGTCGATATGCCCGTAGCGCCACTCCTCACGCTGGGGCCCCTCGGCTGTGCCGTCGTACTGCACAAAGTCCTGCGCCATGTACTTTGTGTGTGCGAACAGGGGCTTGTACTGACATTCGCCAGCTCCGGCATCCAGCACCTTCGCACCTGCCGGAATGGTTCCGGCTACCTTTGCGAGCCACTCACCTCTCTGCAGGGCCGCTGCCCCCACGATCTGCTCGATCGGCCTGTTACGCTCCAAATCCCTCCCGAACTCGGCCAAAGCCGCCGGGTCGAGCAAGTCGCGCCGAGAAGGCTGAGCGTCCCGCCCCTGAAACATCGCCTGACGCATCGACGACAACACGGTCTTCCGGCCGAGCTCGCTGGCAACGACACGGCGGAGAACCGAACCGATTGCCGAGCCGAGGCTCTCGGCAACGGACAATTTTACATTTGCGAGCTTCACTTGCGCGGTGTCCATGCTTCGTTGCTAACGAAAATCGTATTGATTTACGTATCAGCATATCGCCGATACATCTCTGAGAAAATATTCTAGAGTTTTGACGTCGTGCGTCTCAACACAAATGAGCCAATGTCGACCGGTCGCTTCATGGCGCCTTCACCTTCTCAGGAGCCGGTGTCTCCGGCAAATCCAAGGCGGCTCAGACTCTCGTGCTACAACTTCCTGAACCAATAGCAGCCGCATCCATACTCCTGGCTACGCACCAGTTCGTCGCCCGGTCCGACCAGATAACCATCCGGAGCCGGACCGTCTGGTATTAGGGCAAACTCCATTAGGCGCAATTTGCCTAGAGCGTGTCCGCTTTACTCGGGTTCATATCCGCACGATCTGAAGTAGTTTGCGCATTCTTGTGGTTCGAACAGCGTGACGATATGGCTGATGGAATTCCATAAGCCGT